>NZ_JAMYSJ010000044.1:0-33071 GCF_040321855.1 Mesorhizobium sp. M0227
TGAATGCCATCGCTGCGCTAGCGGTTGCCTTGCACGAAGCCGCGAACCCGTCCTTCCGAAGCTACGGCCAACAGACGGTCAAGAATGCCAAGGCTCTGGCACATGCACTGCTTGAGCGAGGTTATGACCTGGTGACCGGGGGGACGGACAATCACATGCTGATCCTTGATCTTCGCGATCGACCACTATCAGGCAAGGCCTTTGCCGAGCGACTAGCGAAGGCAGGCATCATTACGAACTTTAATATGGTGCCGGGCGACCCGCGCCATCCTGCGGTCACAAGCGGAATTCGCTTAGGGTCGCCAGCCGTGACGTCCATGGGCATGCGCGAGGGGGAAATGGTGCAGATCGCTGCTTTCATCGACTTGGTCTGCCGCCAGCCCAACGATCCGGATGTTCACACCAGCGTTCGAAGAGACGTCGCCGACTTCTGCGCTGCGTTCGGGGTGCCGGGCATCACCGACATTTAAGGCGAGTTCATCAAGATGCCACAATCCACACCCGAAGCGAGGCAATTCATGGCTAGACAGTTCGTGTTCTCTTCCGAATCGGTTGGCGCCGGTCATCCGGATAAGTTGGCCGACAACATCTCGGATGCCATCCTCGATGCAACCCTCCGCTCAGATCCGAAGGCGCGCGTCGCCTGTGAAGCGTTGGTGAAGACCTATGAAGCGTTGGTGAAGACAGGGATGGTCGTTCTCGCTGGCGAGATTACCAGTGATGCCCAGGTCGACTACAGCCAAGTTGCTCGCGATACGATACTCGATATTGGATACGATGATGATGCCATCGGCTTTGATGGTCGGCGTTGCGCCGTTGTTCTGGCCCTCACCGAGCAGTCGACCGACATTGCCCAAGGCGTTGACGAGGGTCGAGGGCAGGATCTCGAACAGGGAGCGGGAGATCAGGGCCTGATGTTCGGCTACGCATGCCGCGAGACTGATACACTGATGCCTTTGCCGATCCAGCTCGCGCACGCCTTGACAAAAAGACAAGCAGAGGTCCGGAAGGCAGGACAGCTTGGCTGGTTGCGTCCTGACACGAAGTCCCAGGTTTCGGTGCGCTATGAGGGCTTGCGCCCGATCGCACTGGATACCATCATCGTGTCGACACAACACGATGAGCAGGTCTCTCAAAAGACGGTCCGCGAGGGCGTCATTGAGGAAATCATAAAGCCCGTCCTGCCGAGCCACCTGGACACCAAGGACATCAGAATTCTGGTCAATCCGACGGGGCGGTTCGTTGTCGGTGGGCCGCGCGGCGACTGCGGTCTCACCGGGCGCAAGATCATCGTCGACTCCTACGGTGGGATGGGGCGTCACGGCGGCGGCGCCTTTTCGGGGAAGGACCCTTCCAAAGTTGACCGCTCGGCTGCCTATGCGGCCCGGTATGTCGCGAAGAATATCGTCGCTAGCGGGCTTGCGGACGTCTGCGAGGTCCAGCTTGCCTACGCGATCGGCGTGGCCAGTCCGGTTTCTGTCATGGTCAACACTTTCGGGACCGCGACGATTGACGAAGAAAGGATCGAGCGCCTCATTCTTGAGCTGTTCGATCTCAGACCTAAGGGCATTATCAAGATGCTTGATCTCTTACGTCCGATATACCGCAAGACCGCGACATACGGGCACTTCGGCCGTGAAGAGCCTGAATTCACCTGGGAGAGGACAGACAGAGCCGACGTCTTGCGTCGCGAGGCAGGACTTGCAGCCGCGTGAGGGCCCGCGCCGAATAGATTGGCATGCAGAAAGACCATGCCAACTCGCCAGACCAGCAGCCCGCCGGCATGGCAGAGAGCCGGCGGGTTCATCGCGGAGACATTGATGCCGGATTATGACGTTCTTTGCATAGGCAATGCCATTGTCGACATCATCGCCCAGTGCGACGAGGAATTCCTCGAGACCAACGGCATCATCAACGGCGCGATGAACCTCATCGACACCCGGCGCGCCGAACTGCTCTACAGCCGCATGGGCCCGGCGATCGAAGCCTCCGGTGGCAGCGCCGGCAACACGGCGGCCGATGTCGCAAGCTTCGGCGGCCGCGCGGCCTTCTTCGGCAAGGTCTCCAACGATGCGCTGGGCGAAATCTATGCCCACGACATCCATGCGCAGGGCGTCGCCTTCGACACCAAACCGCTCAAGGGCGAGCCGCCGACGGCACCCTCGATGATCTTCGTCACCCCGGACGGCGAGCGCTCGATGAACACCTATCTCGGCGCCTGCATCGAACTCGGCCCCGAGGATGTCGAAGCGGACAAGGCTTACGGCGCCAAGGTCACTTATTTCGAGGGCTATCTGTGGGACCCGCCGCGCGCCAAGGAGGCGATCCGGCAGACGGCGAAGCTCGCGCACGAGGCCGGGCGCGAAGTCTCGATGACACTGTCGGATTCGTTTTGCGTTGACCGCTACCGCGACGAGTTCCTCGATCTGATGCGCTCGGGCACGGTCGACATCGTCTTTGCCAACAGCGACGAGATCAAGTCGCTCTACCAGACCTCGTCCTTCGACGAAGCGGTGGCGCAGATCCGCAAGGACTGCAAGATCGCCGCCGTCACACGCTCGGAAAAAGGCTCGGTTATCGTGCGCGGCGACGAGACCGTGGTCATCCATGCGACCGCCATCAAGGAGCTGGTCGACACGACGGGCGCCGGCGATCTCTACGCCACCGGTTTCCTGCATGGCTACACGCAGGGCCGCGACCTCAAGACCTGCGGCGACCTTGGCTCGCTGGCGGCCGGCCTGGTGATCCAGCAGATCGGCCCAAGGCCAAGGCAGAATTTGCGCCGCGAGGCGGAACGGGCTGGGTTGCTGTCAGGCGGACGTTTCCAGGAATAGGTCAGCGTTTCCATGGCTCGAATCATATCAGGCAGTTTCGGCCTTGTAGGATTAGCAGGCTTCTCTGATTGGGGTCGGTGAGGTCAACCGTTTCCTGTCTTTTTTCCGGACCATGTCGCCCCGCGGGTCACTCGCTTCTCTTCGCGGTCGGCGCGGAGCCGCCGCATGATGGGGTCAGGAGAGCGAGGCGTCTCAATCTGTTGAACGACCTTGGACACTTCGCCCAGGATCGTGCCTGCTAACGAGATCGCCTTGCCCATCGTCCCCACGGGAACGATCCAGATCACCCTCGCGGGCGAACCACTGTCTGTGTTCGTTTTTGTTCCTTGCGCTATTTCATGCCGATCCGGCGGCTTCCTTTCCAAAGCGGAATTCGGTTGCGTCGGCCCACATGCGGTGCAGGATGACGGCCAGCTTGCGGGCCACCGCCACCCGCGCCCGCGCCATGCCGCGGCGTCTGGCGATGTTCATGCCCCAGGCGCGCAAGCTCGACCACTTTTTGGAACGCACAAGCAGTGAATGGGCTGCCTCGTAGAGTGCTGTGCGGGCGAGCGTCGCCACAGCGGCTGACCTTGCCCTGGATGTCGGTCTCACCGGATTGGTATCGCGCTGGCGTCAGCCCCAGATGCGCTCCCACCGCCCGCGAGGAGCCGAACCGCTCCGGCCGGGGTAGTTGAGGTTCGCTTCGGTGACGTGGATGCCGTGCAGTTTGCCGGCGACTATCTTTCGCATTGGTCCCTTCCATCGTACATGGCCAGTCTTGTGTTCCTCTCGGCGGCCGATCGCCCCATTAAATTCCAACGACGAGTGCGCCGCCGTTGAGGCCCGCGCCGCTGCTGCGAGAAGGATTTTCTCGCCCGGTCGAAACGGCTCCGTTTGATTGGCCAGCGAAAGCGAGAGCGGGATCGTCGCGGCGGAAGAGTTGCCGTACTCGGCAATCGTCTTGACTATCACATGATCAGCTATGCCGAGGTTCCTGCCGACCGCATCGAAAATCCGAGTATTGGCCTGATGCGGCACGAACCGGCCGACATCCGGTGGTCGCACTCCGGCAGCGGCTAGCGCGCTTATCGAGCAATCGGTCATCATCTCGACGGCCTTTGCGAACACTTCGCGGCCGTCGGTCATCGTCATTCGGGCTTCCGCAAGGTCGAGGTCACCGTGGAACGGCTTGTTGCTTCCTCCTGCGGGAATCTGGATCAGCCCGTATCGCGAGCCGTCCGAATCCACCGAGGCACCCTGGCCAAACCCGAGAATGCGCGATGATCTGCTCATGGCCTGGACCCAAAGCGTTCGCCGGCCTCCTCGATGGCGTCATAGAGTCGCTCGAGCTCGTCGCCTGCGATGCAATAGGGTGGCAGAAAAGTAGAGGACATTGCCGAGCGGGCGCACAAGTAGCCCTCGCTCGAGGAAGAAAGCGCGCAGTTTCGGTCCGATCTCGGCGAGATAACCTGCGGAAACGGTGCAATCGGGCCTCGACGGCGAGACCGACAGCGAGGTGGTCGCGCGGCTTGCCGGCTTGCCCTCAGACGCGCGCAAAAGGCCGGACATATGAGCGCAAGCGATCCGATCAAACCATCTCAGCCAATACTTGCAAGCAGGGGGGCGTCCACATACGCACCCGTCGGCTGCTACCGACAAGTTGCCGAAGAGATCGGCAAAATGGGTGCAGGCCGCCCGGGGCATTGACAGGCGTCCCAGTACCCGCGGGGCGCCAGCTGCCGGGGAAACGGACTTTTTGGTACCTAGAGGCATGGCCGACGGCAGAGGGCGCACAAGGCGCCCTTCATTTCAGCTCGGATGTCAGCAATCCGGTTCGCCTTTCGCTATCAGAAGCGGTAGGTGAGACCTGCGCCAATCAACCAGGGATCGAGCTCAGCCTTCCCCGTCAGCTTCGCACCGTCCACCGTGACGTCGAAGTCTGGCTTGAGGAAAAGCTTCTTCACGTCGAAGTTCACGCCCCAGTGCTGATCCACCATGTAGTCGAACCCGACCTGCAGCGCGGTGCCGAATGTGTTCTTAACCTTAAGAGCATCTGCGCTGCCGGCATCCTGGTTATAGAATATCGTGTAGTTCACGCCGGCGCCGACATAGGGCTTGAAAGCGCCGAAATTGGTAAAATGATACTGCAATGTGAGCGCAGGCGGCAGCAGCCAAACCTTGCCGATATTGCCCAGCCCGCCGATCGTTCCTTGGCCCTCGATGTTCGCATAGGTGGTGCCGAGTATGAGCTCGGCGGCGATGTGGTCCGTGAAGAAGTAGGAGATATCGAGTTCCGGGATCACGGTGTCCGAATAGGAAAGACCGGAGCCGGGCACCGCATTAACGTAGCCCGAATTCGCAGTGACGACCCCCAACGCACGCAGGCGGATCTGCCAAGGGCTTGGCTCTTCCGTGACCGAGGCTCCTGCCTGCGGGACGCCCGCGGCTTGCGCAAGGTCCGCCGCGACGGCCTGCTGTCCCACCACCATGAGGATGACGGCCGCTGTCACTCCCCGCGCCATGCCCAATCGCTTTCTCGCCATGATATTCTCTCCTTGCTCTTCAGAAATGATGCACTGACTACGAAAAATCTTGCTCGAATTGCTTGAGATTGGCGGAGCTCATGCGCAATTTGCGTGGGACCGTGCACACATTATTTTCGCCGTGCTCGCAATCATCGACCTGTACTCACTTATTGAAACGTTGCCCTTTGTCTCCGTCCACCTATCGAAGGCCATCGGCTTGCCAGCCGATCGCATTGCGAAGGAAATTGGTGCCCAGGGCAATGAATGCGGCCCGCTCCCGATTGTCCTTGCCGTAGCTGTGGCCGCCCGCGCCGGGCTCGTAGAAGTAAGCGGGATAGCCAAGAGCCTGCAGCTTTGCGGCCATCTTACGCGCGTGGCCCGGGTGAACGCGGTCGTCCCGCTTCGTGGTGGCGAGCAGGATCGGCGGATAGGGTTGTCCCGGCGTTGCGGCGTGATAGGCGGAGATTTCCTTTAGGAAAATCCATTCCTCCGGCTTGTCGGGATCGCCATATTCGTCAATCCATTTCGCGCCCGCCAAAAGCTTGGTGTAGCGGCGCATGTCGACAAGCGGAATTGTGCAGAACAGCGCGCCGAAATGCTTAGGATACCGGGTAAGCATGTTGGCGATCAGAAGGCCGCCATTTGAGGCGCCCTCGGCGGCAATCCGCCTCGGCCGCGTTATGCCCCTTCGCACGAGATCGGTGGCAACAGCGGCCAAATCGTCATGGGCGAGACGCTTGCCCTGTCTGCGCCCCGCCTCGTGCCAACGGGTGCCGAACTCGCCGCCGCCCCGGATGTTCGCCACCACGCACGTGCCGCCGCGTTCGAGCCACAGCTTGCCGAGCGAGGAGTTGTAGTGGGGCAGGCGCGATACGCCGAACCAGCCGTAGGCGCTGAGGTGAACCGGGGCATCCCCGTTCCCGTTCGTCGGACCGACCTGCGTATCGGGGATCATCTCATCATCGGTCGAGACTGCCTCGTGGCCCGTGACCACCTGCCCGGATGCGTCGAAATTCTCCGGATCGCGCTTCAGGATTACTGGATCGCCGAGAGGCGCTGCGGCATTGAGGTCTAATAGGAGACACTTCGGCGGCGTCATCGGGTCCTGAGCCGAAATGAGGACCTCTCCACTGGTCTCGTGAGGTTCAGCATCGAGCGACCAAAGGTGAACAGTCCCTTCGGTGGGCACGGTGTCCAGCGCTCGGCGCGTCCATTCGTGGCCCTGGGGGGTGAACATCTCGAAACGTGGATCGAGGTTGACGAGGTAGGAGATAACGAGCTTCCCGTTGTTCCAGAAGAATGGTTGCAGGGAGCGCCTGTCGTCTGGTTCAAAGAGGATGGCAAAACTGCGCTCGCCGGCGATGAAGGAGGAAAGCGAGATGCCGATCAGCGCGTCCGCAGCATGGGTCATCCCTCCGACTGTCCAGGGCTTGCGCGGCTTTACCGCCAGCCAGTCGCCGAAGCCGCTCCACCAGGCGTCCCGAGGAAGGTCGATCCGCATCTTGGGCCCGCTCCTGTCCCCGATTCTGCCGATCGTCTCGAAGTAGGCCGGCCGCTCGATGAACCAAAGGCGCTCGCTCTCGGTGGTGCGGTCAAGATGGCAGAACACGCGGATGGATTCGGAACCGGTTTCGAATATCATCGGCGCGTTGAGCGGATCCGCGCCACGCTTCCACAGCCGCACGGGTGCGCGCGTAGCCGGAGCGCGTGGCCATGCCATCACCAAGCGCACTGCAAAGCAGAAGCGTGTCAGGGTCGAGCCAATTAACCTCGCCCTTGGCCTCCGCGAGGTTGAAACCGTCGGCGACAAAGCTAAGAGATCCCAGATCGAATTCGCGATGCAAACCGCGTCGCTGCCGCCGCGCGACAGGCGCAGAACGGCTCTTTCCCGTCTCTCCGGCTCAAGGGACGCGCCGCCCCAGATCCAGTCCTCTCCGTCGCTAGCCGCGAGGGCGTCCAGATCAAGCAGTAGCTCCCACTGGGGCTCAACTTTCATGTAGGCGGCAAGGGTGTTCCGGCGCCACAGTCCGCGCGGATTTCGGGCATCTTGCCAGAAATTGTAGAGGAACTGGCCCCGGCGCCTGCTCAAGGGGATCCTGTTAGGGCGATCGAAAATCGCTATCAGGGCGTCGTGGTCCCGCTCGAATTGCGTTCCACCGAAGTGCTCCAGGGTCCTGGCAGACTGGCGGGCAGCCCAGTCAAGTGCCCGTTCGCCTTCTATGTCTTCGAGCCAAAGATAGGGATCATCGTCGGGAGCATTCAGCGTGGGGCGGAAATCGAATGCAGTCATGTCCGGATAACGTGAAGAGTGATGTCGACTGGAAAACAGGCGCAAAGTCTTTCGGCCCGGGAAAGCTCAGTTTTCGCGGCTGCGACCGCATGTTCGGTGAGCTTGATCATGGCATGATTTCTCCTCAGTCCGTGCCGCAGCGCGTTTGCGGATAGCCTCGCACGTGTCGTGCCAAACGGGAAAATCATTTCACAACAATGACATGGCTCTGATTGCGGTGTGTCTCATGTCCGACTTTGTCGAAGACCCGACAACGAGTGCAGCCGTCACCGCCTGATAGAACCTCCTGTGCGAATTCGGTGGGCACTGCGGTCAGCGAAGCTCACCGCGAACTGGCCGAGCTTCGGATCGACATCGGCGACGGGGCGATCGACGACCACTACGTCGCCGGTGTCGGGCGCGGCACAGCCTGAGGACTCCGCGGCGGCGATCATCAAACACTGCGTTTACGACGGCTCCCATTCCTGGCCGACCGGTGGGCGCGCAAAAGACTGCTTTGCGGCCTCATCCCTCCGCCTGGAACGAGTCGCAGGGACCGAATGGCGTCGTGCTTTGGACCGGCAGAGTGGTCGTGCAATTCTCTTCCGGCTATCTTTACCGAGATTCGACAATCCAGTTGGTGAGGGTCCCAGATCGCGCAATCATTTTGCGCTCAGGTCTAGGCATGCGCCGATCCGCAACCACCTCATCAAAAGCATCGATCTGACACCAACGTAGAGAATTGCTTCCCTATGAGAGAGGCCTCGCGGCGGACATGAGATTGCGTCACTCTTCATGATCGCGGCCTCCGAGGATGTCGGGATCGAGCCAGTGCAACGGCACTATAGGGCGAAGGATCTGGCAGCTCTTGCAACTGCCGAGCTCGATGGACACGGCATATCGTGATCTGTCCGGCAGAGACGCAGGGTTCTGCACTGTCCGTTCATGTAGACTGTGCTGGTCCCCATAAGAGAAGTATTCTGATGCAGAAGGTGCCCGATTAGCTATTCGGAAAAAGGCGACATCGACGTGCAAATCGGGCGCCGCCCTGAAGCGTCCCCCTCAATGTCGGATTTCGGACAGGATCGTAAATCCGCCAACCCGTTGTTTAACAAAAATTTCCCTCTCTGGCACGGCCCATGCATGGGACTCTGCGAACGCATCAGCGAGACGTCGTCCATGATCATGCGCACCGAAAATGCCGTCGCCGCAGTGAAAACCGCGCTCTCGCCTGCCATCAAGCCGCCGAAAGGCCGGCGCGTCATGGTCGAGGCAGGCGATTGCGCCGGCTTCAAACACCTTAGTGGGCCTGGAAAGCTCCTCGCGTGACGGCGACGGGGGCATCCAGACGGGCGGAAAGGACAAACGTGGTTGCCCCACGTCGCCATTATGACCCGTCGATTGTCACCGCGCTGGAATGCGCGGGTCTACATGCGAAGACCCGAACGCGCAGGACAAATTCTCGCAAGCCCGTTCGGGAGTGGAGCTCGAAGTCCGTGAGCGGAGGCTAATGGCTATGGCCGATGTTCGCCGCGAACAAGCCGCCTAGTGGGAAGAGGCTATAGGAGGAAGCAGGTGGAGTTATCTTGCGTTGGGATCGGTGCTGGCCCGTCCAATTTGAGCCTTGCGTGTCAGATACACGAGCAAGTTGGGAAAGGGGCAGTGTTCCTGGATCGGCAGGTCGACTTCCGCTGGCATCCAGGCATCGCATTCGATTCCTCGGAGCTCCAGGTCAGCCACTTCAAGGACCTGGTCACTCTGGTGAATCCGCGATCAGCCTACACTTTCGTAAACTTCCTGCACGAGAACGGGCGTCTGTATCACTTCCTGAACGCACAGTTCGAAGCCGTGCTCAGAGTGGAGTTCGAACAATACCTGAACTGGGTCTTCCACAGGAACCCACTTGTGCGTGGCGGCGAGACAGTGCGCGAAATCCGCTTTGACGGCGAGTTTCAGGTGCGGACGGATAAGGCGGTTCTCGGCGCCAGAAACGTTGTGGTCGGCATTGGCAAGCAGGCGCAAATTCCGCCTCAATTTCAGGGCTGGAGTGGACGCAACCTGTTCCACTCATCGGTTTTACTGCACATCCACCCTGAGGTGCGGAGAAAGCATGTCTGCGTGATCGGCGGAGGCCAGTCGGGAGCCGAGGTGATGTTGCACCTTGTCGGCCTGCCGAACGAACGGCGGCCTGCCTCGATCACTTGGGTCTCGCAGCGCGAAAACTATCTGCCTCTGGACAACAGCCCGTTCACAAACGAGTTGTTCATGCCCTGCTTTTCGGATCGCTTCGCGGCGATGAGCGAGTCGCAGCGTAAGCTGCTCCTGCGGCGTTTCGTGCTTGCTTCGGACGGCATTTCAGAAAGCACGTTGCGCGCGATCTATCAGGCGCTGTACCGCCACGCATTTTTCGAGCCATACCGATGCGACATCACACTGCGGCCGGGCTGCACCGTCTCGCACTGCATCAACGCCGGACCGGGTCACAGGCTGACCCTGCAGCATGGCATGGACGAGGTCGAAGAAGTCACGGCTGACATCGTCATCCTGGCCACCGGTTACGAGAACGCGGTCCCAAGCTTGTTGGAACCGATCATGGGCCGCTTGGAGCAGATCGACAATGAATTAGCTATTCGCGAGGATTTTTCGGTGAGCTGGGACGGACCGTGTGACAGACGCATCTTCGTACAAAATGCGAGCCTCGGGCAGCGCGGCCTGGCCGATCCGAACCTAAGCTTGCTGGCCTGGCGCGCGCGTCGCATCCTCGATAGCCTACTTGGGCGCGCGCCATGCGCGAACCCCGAGCATCCTGGCTTCATCACTCATACCTCGATCGAGAGCTGGCCCGACCACGCAGCCGAAGAAATGGGCAGTGGAATATGACTCGTATGCTTTTGATCATCGGCGGTGGCATCCTAGGAATGATGCCCGCCTGCGCTGCGGCGAACCCCGGAGGCTTCTCCGATATGATCGTGACCGACCAAGCCCTTCGACCAAGCGGCGCATCGCATCACTCTGGGGGCGTGCATTTCCCCTACGGTTGCCAAGGCCGTACCAAGTCGCTCACTCGAAAGACCGCCGTGGTCTTGGCGGCCATGGCTGGGTCGGCAGGTAGCGGATGGTGCCGGCCTTTGGCGATGCGTGTCGTGGTTGAACCGGGTGAAGCGATTGATCCGGCCCAGTTTGCGGAACCCCTGGACCCGGCTGAGCCTGACATAGGCAGTCTCGCGCCGAGCTTCTGCGGACTATATCCGCCGGAGCGGAACGCACTTAGCATCGCCTCCCTCATCACGTGAGTCCGTCTCTGTGGACCCGCAACTTGATCAGCGCCCGACCGCCCTAATTGGCATGTCAAACCAAACCAGTGTTTCCAACAGGAGGCTTTTCGCATGTTGACTGATGCACAAAGAGAAAAGTGGCAGAAGGACGGATACGTCAGGCTCGAAAGGTTCTTCGATCCAGCGGCTCAGGAAGATATCTCTACCTTTGTCGAAGATATGTCACGCTGGGCCGTCAGCGATGATAAATGGCTCATGTGGTTCGAGAAGACGACGGACAATCGAAAGATCACCTCCAAGATGGAGAATTTTCTCGACTTCCATGGTCCATTGCGTCGTTTGCTCTTAGAAGATCAGCGCATAAAGTCAGCGGTCGAGGAGTTGCTTGGCGAAGATTCGCGCAGGCTCAAGGAGTTGCTGATTTTCCACTACCCCGACAGCGGCGGCTATCTCCCGCATCAGGACATTTATCACATTCCACACAAACTCCCGGATCGGATGGTCCATGCGGTGGTTGCCATAGGCATCGACGACTCCGACGAGGAAAACGGCGGGCTTTTCTTCAGCCCCGGCAACCACAAGAAGGGGGTGTTTCCCATGGATGCCGGTGGGGTGATCTATCCTCAAGTTGCCGAAAAGTTCTCCTGGGAACCCGTAGTATGGAAGGCTGGCGACATCTTCATCTTCGACGATTACGCACCGCACTACTCACGACCGAACAAAAGCAATCGTTCTCGGCGGACACTCTACTTGGTGTTCCAGCGTGCTTCAACCGGCGGGCCGACCCGCGCTGAATATAACGTGCTTAAGCGCGCCCTTAACCCGCCCGAGGGCAAAGTGGCCGATCTCGACAATCTCAAGCCCCCAAATGGCATCTTCTATCGCGATTGAGCTCACGCAGGCCAGGCGGAGGCATGCACACGACTGATCGACCTGCGCGGACGGTATGGCCGTCTGATTTCCGGGCTCGCGGAGCATCGACCGCAGCCCGTTACGACGCTTTGGCACGTGGATTGCGGAGGTGGTCGCAGGCGGTCTTCTGTGCGCCTACAGCCCGACTAGTGCCCCCCTTGGTCGCCCGCTTGCCGGCCCAGAGCTGCACTATCGTGGCCGGGCCGCCAATGGTCGGACTGCCGTTTCTCTCCACGAACTGCACGGGAGGCTGTTGCGTTGGCAGCCAAAGGTCCCACTGCTTCAACAGCTTAGGTTGGTTGTCATGCGCAAATACACGTTTTCTCGAACGGAGCTGTCGCGGGCGTTCGGTATCGACACGGCCACGCTTGGAACAGGCAGCGCTCGCACGGGGTTTTCATTCGGAAAGGTTGGACCCGGCGTCACATCCGAGCCCCATCGGCACGACGAAATCGAGGCCTTCGTGATCCTGTCAGGATCGGGCAAGGTCAGGACCGACCTTGGGGAAATTTCGGTCGAGGCGGGTGATGTCGTTGTGTTCCACCCTTTTGAAGCGCATGTGCTGCGCAACGATGGGGACGAAGACGTAAATTTCGTTGATGTCTACTGGCGAGACGACGACGCCGCTCATCATGTCGCTGCAAAGCTCACGGCTCCCCGCGGGCCGACTTTCGTCTTCTCCACGCCGCCGACGCCAAATGGCGATCTGCATCTGGGGCATCTTTCCGGCCCCTATTTTGGCGCCGATGTCTATACTCGTTTCCTGCGCATGAAAGGAGTCGAGGCCTATCACCTGACCGGAAGCGACGATTATCAGAGCTACGTCGCAACACGGGCCGATGCCGATCAATCGACGCCTGCAAACGTGGCGCGCTACTATGCCGACGAGATTCGCGCCACGCTTGCACTTTTCGATTGTGCGGTCCACAGCTTCCAACTCACGACGGGCGATGACGGTTACGGGGAGTTTCAAGCCGCCTGTTTCCGCAGTCTTCTGAGCAGCACGGCGATAGATCTACGCCAGAGCCCTGCGCTTTTCGATGCCGTGACAGGCCGTTATCTTTACGAACCGCATGTTAGCGGCCTCTGCCCCGATTGCGGCGGGTCCGCGGGTGGCAACATCTGCGAGGACTGCGGCGCCCCAAACCTTTGCCACGACCTGCGTGCAGCCCAATCACGGCAGTCTGCCGAGACGCCGCTGGTCGGCTCCGTCCGCCGCGCTGAACTTGCGCTGGACCGATGCTTCGACAATGTCGACCGGCATCTAAGGGCGTCTGGGGCCCCGCTACGGATCTTGGATCTCTTCGCACGCGTACGCCGACGCGGCAAATTTTCAGTGCCCATTACCCACCCCTCGGACTGGGGCCTGCCGGCGGAAGGGTTCCCGGGGCAAGTGATCTGGGTCTGGCCGGAGATGGCATTCGGTTTTCTGTACAACATCCAGGCGCTCGGCCGCTCGATGGGTCGCGACTGGAAGGCGGAGATGCCCGGCAACGACTGGCAGATTGTCCATTTCTTCGGCTTCGACAATTCGTTCTACCACGCGCTACTCTACCCCGCTCTTTACGCCGAGGTCTTCTCCCACTGGACGCCACGCATCCGCTATCACGTCAACGAGTTCTACCTGCTCGACGGCAAGAAGTTTTCAACCAGCTGCCGCCATGCGGTCTGGGGCAAGGAGGTTCTGAGCCCAAAGACAGTCGACGTCGTGCGCCTTCATTTGGGCCTGACACGCCCGGAAGGTAAGCGGACGGATTTCACGCTGAACGCGCTGCGCCGCACCGAGAACGAGGTGTTCCAAAGCATCTGGCTGAACTGGCTTGAGGCGTTGAACCAGGAAATCAAGCAGGATTTTGCCGGCCGTGTACCCGATGCAGGCGACTGGAGCCCGGTCGACCGCGCCTTCTTTGCTCGCATAGAGATCTATCGCGCTGCGATGGAGCGCGCCTATTCGGACGAAGGCTTCTCGGTTCGGGGCGCGGCCACACAGGTCTGCGAATTCGTGCGCGATTGCGTGATCTACCGCGGGGCGCGAGACTTTGCGGCGGCGCGACGTTTCTATCCTGCCCGCACTCGGACTTCGCTAGCCCTTCAGACGACGGCCGCTGCGATCCTGGCACCGACACTCGCTCCGCTGATGCCCCGCTTCGCCAAAACGCTGGCGCGAGGCATCGATGGCGCCTCAACCGAAACATGGCCCCGGTCCGTCCAGCGCCTTGCGCCCGGGACGCGCTTTGATCTCGGACCCGTGTTGGTGTTCTACGCCAAATCCGGCAATCCTCATCTCGATGACGAGGAAACACTATGAGCCCAAAGGTGCACCAGTGAGCTGTCCCCATCTCGACCAGATCTGCGCGGCAATCAAAGCCGACGATGCCAAATATCTTGACTCGCTGTCACTGGCGAGGGAAGCCGCTCTGAACGGTAGAGACTATTAGATTAGCTGACCTGAACCAACGCGTCGTCAAACAACCCTGGCCCGCCCCTTCAAGGACTGCTCGGCCGATGCTTCCCAGCCCTTGCTGTTCGTGCCGAAAATGCGTGTGGGCTCGACTGGGCTGACCAACCTCTTCGGCATCGGGATTTCCGTCCTCCAGCCGGTCAAGGCTGTCATTCGGTTCGACCCGCTGGTCAACCTGGCGCGCCTGGCCCGTGCGCCGATCACCAATGTGGATGCGAATGTGATGGTACCTTCGATTCTGTCCGAGCGTGTACCGGCGCGGCAGTCAGCCGAAGAACAGCTGAGCTACTGATATCGGAATGTAGCAGGTCCAAATTCTGCCCCTGAAGCCGGATATTGCTCAATCAGCGTTGACGATGGCTTGGTGCACAAGCTTCCAACCAGACCCGCGCAACGACAGCCCGTCGCCTGAGGATAGTCGGCGAGGGCCGCCAAATCGCAAGCGTATCCTCCGTCGCATGCGCGCCGTCTTCGCCGACAATGCAGACGCTTGTCTCGTCGAGAGATACATCCAGCTATTTTAGGGGGCTCCTCAGGATTGCGTGTTTGCTCGGCTGCAGACCGCCCCTCAGCTCCCAATCGAAGAGCGATCCTAACAATTCACATATTTGGAGATCGCTCGCTTGGTAACCCGTCTGTGAACCCTGCAAGCCGATGCTTCAGATGCCGCCCATGCAGAGGTATTTCATTTCGAGGTAGTCCTCGAGGCCATGGCGGGATCCCTCCCGCCCGATGCCGGACTGTTTTATCCCACCGAACGGCGCCGCTTCCGAAGACATCCGGCCGGTATTTACCCCGACCATTCCATATTCCAAGGCCTCGGCGACACGCCAGACACGCTTCAGGTTAGAGGCATAAAAATACGCCGCGAGGCCGTAGATCGTTTCATTGGCATCACGCACGACCTGATCCGCATCGTTGAAGCGAATAATCGGTGCGAGCGGCCCGAATGTCTCTTCTTGCGCCACGGTCATCTCGCTGGTGACACCGGTCAGGACCGTTGGTTGGAAAAACGTGCCATTCGTGCCGACGCGTTTGCCCCCGCATCGAATTGCGCCGCCTTTAGCTACGGCATCGGCAATATGGGATTCAATCTTTGCCAGAGCCTGCTTGTCGATGAGAGGCCCGATGTCCACTCCGGGAGCGAAACCGTCACCAACTTGAAGTTGGCGAGCCCGTTCCACGAATTTCTCGACGAACTCGTCGTGAACGCCCGACTGGACGTAAAGGCGGTTCGCTGAAACGCAGGTCTGGCCGGCATTGCGGTACTTCGCCTGGATCGCACCGTCAACCGCGGCATCGACATCCGCATCATCGAACACGATGAAAGGTGCATTGCCGCCGAGCTCTAGGCTGACTTTTTTGATCTGGTCCGAGCACTGGCGCATGAGTAGGCGCCCGATCTCCGTAGACCCGGTGAAGCTGATCTTGCGGACCTTGGGATTTGTGCAAAGTTCGCGGCCGACCGCGTCACCTTCGGACGCATAGATCAGGTTGACGACGCCTTCGGGGAAGCCTGCCTGATGGGCGAGGGCGAACATTGCTCCAGCCACGAGCGGCGTCTGTTCAGCGGGCTTGAGGACGATCGTGCAGCCCGCTGCCAAGGCTGGCGAGATTTTGCGCGCCACCATCGAGGCTGGGAAATTCCATGGCGTTATCGTGCCGACGACCCCGATGGGCTGCTTGATCACCAACATTCGGCGGTCCATCGATGGTGCGGAGATCGTCTCGCCATAGACGCGATTTGCCTCCTCGGCGTACCATTGCAGATACGCCGCAGCATGCGATAGCTCCGATTTGGCCTCTGCAAGCGGCTTGCCCATCTCCGCGGTGAGAATTGCAGCGAGATCGTCGGCGTGGTCGATGATCAACTGATACCATCGCCATAGAACGTCGCTGCGCTCACGGGCGGTAAACCCTGCCCATCCAGGCTGCGCGACATAGGCCTTGTCGATCGCAGCGCATGTCTCTTCGACACCCATGTCGGGTAGTTCTGCCAGCACTTCGCCGGTCGACGGGTTGAGAACCTCGAATGTCCGCTCGCTAATCCGCGTGCCAAGTGTCGGCAGGCGATCAATGGATCGAAACAGGTCAGGGGATCTCAGGTGACGGGTCATCGGCAGGCACAGGGGCAATACCGGATTCCTCCTCAAACGCAGCAGGGGTATATGGCAAGTGCGGTGTCTATTCCGGATGCCAAGTTCCTTATAGGGCCTCGGCCAGACAGCTAGCAGACCACGGTACCCAAGTGGAAAGGAGAATACCCTGAAATCGCTAGAAGATGCCTCGCGGTTCTACTAGTCGGGCTCGGCCGGTCAGGTGCGCGGGGGCAGGACCGGCCCGCGCGCAACCTTGCCATAGGTCTTCGCGGCCAGCGCCTTCACCGTCTCAGGCTCTGCGTCGCCGGCCACCACCAGCACGGCGTTGTTCGGGTCGGCAGCATTTGTTGTAGATCGTGAATGCGTCGGTGTGTTCAGCTTGTCCATCTCCTGCATCCAGCCGTTGACCGGATGCGGTAGGGCTGATCGGCCGCAACGTCGCGTTGACCTCCTCGTCCAGCAGACCTGCGGGTTCGTCTCTCTGCGCCAACGGCGCTCCTCCAGAATCACGTTTCGCTCGGTCTTGATATCGTCGTTGAGGATGAGGTTGAACATGCGATCGGCCTCGAAGCCAATCATGTCGCCCAAAGCTAGTCATAGCGTTGGGGCGTTATTGTAGCCGCCGCTGACTGAGACGGCTCGGTCGAACTCGCTGCCGGCGCGGTTGGTGGTCGCCTTGAAGATCAGACGCTCAAGGAAATGGGCAAGTCCGGATTTGCCGGGTGGCTCGTCGGCGCTGCTGACCTTGTACCATGTGAGTGACGACTGGCGCGCGGTGATCGCGGATGTCGATCCTTCCATGCCATAGTCGAGCAGGAAATCCGCGATCTTGCCGCCGTCGGTGGCGGCCAGAGCCGGAGCGGTCGTCACCAGGGCCAGGGCGGTGGCAGTGAACGCCGTGCGCAGCCAGGGGGAGCGATCGATGGCTCCGGTTGGAAAGGCAAGGTTCGAGGCAAAGTGATTTGTTCCTCATTTTGATGAACGCGTTGCGTCTTCGCCTCCCCGTGGGGAGGATCGGCGGGCAGCGCCGAGCCAGACCAACATGCGGCCAGGCCTCACTCGAGCCTCATCTTCGGATGGACCCAGGAGACCTGCGGCGGTGTTCTTGGCGAGGTGGTCATTGGACGGATTTTCCTTGGTCCGCGACGTCTGCGGACGACCATGCATGCACCGTGCCAGATCAGAAAACCATTCGAGGCATGAAGACAAGTCGGGTCTGACATGTTGCGCATCCGACATTATGGGCCATCGAACAGGGCTGAAGGCGACGCGAGCATGGCTGAGAGTATCGTCTTCCTTCGGAAGACGATGAGGCGCGCTGCCGGGGAGGGGTACACGATGCGCTTCGAAGGCCGCTGCACTGACGGACAGAATTGAGATGTTGTCGCTCCAGCGCTCGCCGTGGGGGCATGCAGGCAACATTTGTCGCTGCAGGACAGCAGCACCGAAGCTGTGCGCGCTTGCCGTTGTCCCTGGGCACCAAACAGGAGAATTAGCAGTCGCGATTGATTTCATGTGCGTAAAATACCGCCTGGTGCGCTCGGCTGCAAATGCATGCCTGGCGGAGTGGTCGCTTAGGTCAAGAGCATCGCGTGAGTAACAGCCTGACCTTGCTCAATCTGATGCGCGCTAACCGCCTCGCCGGATTGTGGAACTGCTCGCGGGTGGCTTCTACCACAAACAGCAAGGTCATGAAATCAAGCAGGAAGTCGTCAATCGCTTGGGCGATTGTTTCTGACTTGCCCTTGAACTGGTCCAGCAAAACGCGCGCGCTATCGATCGCTTCCACGCTGGTCGCATCGATCAACCCCTCGACCCTCTTGAAACAATCCAAATCGAAACTCCTTCATGCGCTTGCCAAGCCGTTATGCTCGAAGGCAGTTCCGTGAACTACCCGGCCTTTGACCTGCGGCACGAGCAGCGGTCGGCCTTACGTCCCGTGCCTCCAAACACGAGCCATCGACGTGGCGCTGAGGAGCGTTGGAAGAAATTGGGCGCTTCCGGCCACGCTCGAGCGGTAGTGTAGGACAGTGCTTGCTGGCGGCTACGCCCACAATGGAGTGCGCCAGCTGATCGGGGCTTAACAATTTTTCGCTTTTTGCTGCGCCCAACTCTCGGCTATGACTCGGACAGGCCTAATGGCCTGCCCACGTTGCATTGTAAAAGAAGGAACAAGTATATGCCGACTGGAACGGTAAAGTGGTTCAACAGCACCAAGGGGTTTGGATTTATCCAGCCCGACAATGGCGGTCCGGATGTTTTCGTCCACATTTCCGCTGTCGAACGCGCGGGCCTCTCGACCCTCGCTGACGGCCAGAAGATCAACTATGAGATCGAGCAGGATCGCCGCACTGGCAAGTCCTCCGCTGGCAGCCTCAGCAAAGCTGGTTGAAATTTTCTCCTGCGTCCTGGCAAGAGTAGGCACGTAGGTCCTCACGGCCGCTCGATGGGACCGAGCAAAAACTGAGGGCAGCAGATTGCTGCAGGCGTCGCGAATTCCTCATGAAACAAGGTTGTTTGAAAGGAAGGCGGGGTTGGCCCCGCCTTTTTATATGACGCGCAGATTAAGCCGATGGCTGCAACGCTCCAGAACGAATCTCGATTGCCGAAATCAAGCCGCGACCTTCTTGCGGGTTCGCTTCGTCGGCGCAGGCTCCGGCGCTTCCGGCGCCTTCGGTTTGCGGCCGAGCCCCATCGTCTTGGCCAATGTCGAGCGCGCCGCGGCGTAGTTCGGCGCGACCATGGGATAATCCGCCGGCAGGCCCCATTTGGCCCGATATCCATCCGGCGTCAGCCCATAGTGGGTCGACAGATGGCGCTTTAGCGATTTGAATTTCTTCCCGTCCTCAAGGGAGATGATGTAGTCCGGTGTCACCGATTTCCTGATCGGGACTGCAGGCGTAAGGGCGACCGGCTCTTGCGCAGAGACACCTCCGGCCGTCGCTCTCAGAGCCGCATGCACTTGGCCGATGAGGGCAGGGAGATCCCCCACCGGGATCGGATTGTTGGAGACATAGGCCGACACGACATCGGCGGCAAGCTCAATGAGGGTGTCGACGTTTTTTCCGGCTTCTTCTGTCATGAAACTCTCCAGGCGGTGAAACATAGTCAGCGAAGCGTCGCTTCATAGGGCCGGTTGCCGCCGAAAGCAACAATGTCTCGACAGCGTTATTGCCAATGCTCGTCCAGAAGCGACATCGATGCGCCATATTTCCCGTCGTGACGCTGAGCCACTCGTTGTTGGCGACGCTGCCGAGGTGCGTGACGCGTCCCGGCTGTAACTTTGCGTCGAATTTGCTAGTAGTCTCGGGCCTAAGCGCGGTATTTTTGTCTCGGTATTACTTCTTTGGACTGTGAAATCGAGGGATCGTGATCGCTTGCTGGTGGCATCAGGGACGATGGACGTTCATTGGCCATGGCCAAATGTAAGTTCATCGCCCGGTGAGCCGCTCTTCCAAAGGGCTGGGAACCGCCGCTGGTAACCAAGGACATCAATGTATTTCGAGGCGTTTCTTAGCCGGTCCTCGAGAGACGGCAATCGCTGCGGACGACACCTGTTCCACGATATCGAACAGCGCGGCGACACAGGCAGCTTCTCGAATCTGGAGCGGCTTCTCGCAAGTTGGCGCCGCGCCGAGAGGCCGGGCAAGGACAGTGCGTCGCCTGCTTCAATCATACGCGTCAACCAGCCAGCGACGCTGTCCCATACCAATCCCGCGACCGGCCGTGTGATCTCGTCGGTAGTCGCCCCGGCCCCCTGCACGAAGCCTCGGGATGTGCTGATGATCAACCAGGCCACAAAGGTCGACGTCCTGAAGCAGGGATCACATGAGTTTGCCACTATGCGCAGGCTTGCCATGCGCTGCCGCGGCATTTTGCGGGGCCTGTGAATTGGGCAAGCTCGACACTTCGATCGACGTAGCGTCAACTCCGGGTCCGTCGCCATCACGCGTTTCGGTCGGGTCCTACGCCAGCTGACGCCGTTCGCGATGCCATTGAACTACCGTGGAGCAACGGCCAGGCGGAAGGGCTGATCAACCGCCTGAAGACGATTAAACGTACCATTGGGCAGAGCGGCTGCGAACTCATTAGGGCACGCATGCTGCCACTCAGCCGGCCTGATCACCACACAAAGCGAGGAAGAACCTGGTCAAGTGCAAAGCGACAATTGCCTCGACAGCGGGTCCCGGAAGGTTTATGCTGCCCAATGTTACCGCAATCCGGAATGGCGATTGAGTACCTTCACGAGTGAAGGGAGTGAAACTTCTTTGTCGGCCAAATTGTTGACGGAACGCCCGGCGCCCATTGTTGCTACATGTCTAGATTCTTGGGGCGTTTTGGATGATGCAATCCACCATCTCACTCCAAAGGGCAGTGGAATCTGGAACAACGTCGCTTTTGTTCGCACGACATCCTTCGTGCCCGATTGGCATATCGTCTTTAACTCTGCTTCTCTTTTCGGGCTCCCTGTTGATATCGAGGCGAGCCCAAACAGGACAATTTTTGCAATCGGCGAACCGCCGACGAAAGCTCATCGCGCGTTTCATGAAGGGCAGGGGAAAAATACTATCGTCCTGACGTGTGACGCAGAGCTGGCTGCTCGGCAGAATGCAGCGCGCCGATTCGTTTTGTCTCCACCTATCACTCGGTCTTGGTCTGTAAACAAGACATATGACCAACTTCTGGTCAGCGAAGTCGTGGATAAGCCGCTTCGGCTCTCATGGATTACCAGTGACATCGCCCTGCTTAAAGGACATCGATATCGGCTGGCGTTTCTGGAACGGCTGAGAAAGGAGCTCGATTTTGACCTGTTCGGCCGAGGTTTTCGGCTGATTGGAGATAAATGGAACGCACTCGCACCTTACCGTTACAGTATAGCGTTCGAGAATACTCGTGCTGATTACTATTTTACAGAGAAGCTTATGGACTGCTTCGTTGCTGAAACAATGCCGATCTATTACGGCAGCCCGGCAATCACGAGGTTCTTCCCTTCGGACTCTATGGTTCTGATTGACCCAGAGGACAAGAACGTAATCCCAAAAATTCAAGAAATCATCGACTCGGACCTCTGGAAGGAACGTCGCGGCGCAATAAGAGAGGCGAAGCGGTTGGTCCTTGAGAAATACAATACGTTTGCTTATCTCGCGCGCTTCATCGAAAGCGTTCAGGATAAACCCTTACCGCCGGAAATTATACACATCGATTCGCCTGAGGTCGATTTTGGAATAGACGAATGAAGTACTCCAACGCTCGCTTCGCGTGCCGGCGGTCGGTGGTCTGGCGAGATCGGTACGGAACGCTCGGCGGAGAATGCCTGCTGCGCAGACGGGCCGGCACGGGCGCACGAGGTCATGCGCCCCCGGCTGCCGCTGATCAGACGAACTGGGGAAGGCCAGGAACGGAATTGAGGACCTCGTCCACGAGTTCGTCGCCGGCATGTTCCTTGGCGCAGGCGATCGTCTCGTTGGCGAGGCCGGCGATCTTTGCCATGCTGAGACCCTCACTCATTAATTGCTGGCCGAGCCCCATAAGGCCGCCACCCTCTGGGTCGTCGCCATGATACTTCGCTACTAATTCCGAAGCTCCCGGAATGGCCTCGATCATGCGCGCAACGGGACCGTCGGCCGCGTGGCTTTGCAGGAAACCCAGCATTAACCCAACGCCCTTCTCTGCGAGAGCCGGGCCGATGCCGGCACCAGTGGCGATGCGCGGTAAGAATTCTTCCATGCAGGGTCTCTCTCTCTCTCTCTCTTTAATGAGGTTTACACGGGGCCGGTCCGGCGCCCAGCGCCCTTGGCCGAACCACAATTGAACTCCACAAAAATAGGCCGGCGGAAGTGCTATTGCGCGTAAAACCGCCTCTGTCAACGCAAGCTGCGTCGGACGTGCGTGTTTCGCAAACCGAAGATCATTCCAATTCACATCATTACGCATTGGCAACCGCCAGTTTGCGGTGGCTCGCTTATGGGCCAATGCCCCGCGTCCGTCAAATGACGACGACAACGTGGTCATCGCCCAGGATCTGTGGATCGAGGTGTGAGGCAGTTACAGCCGGTGGACCTGCTCAAGCGCCGCGCCGGCACAAGGGCTAGATTGGCGATACTGCGCGTATTGGCCATGTCTTTCCTCGCGTGATGGGATGTTCGTAGAAGCGGAACTATATGCCGGTGTGACGATCGACAAGGCGGACCGGCTATTCCGATAGGACATCCATACTGTCGCATAGACCGTCGCTGCTTAGGTATTGAAACCGCCATCGCTGGTGACATCACAATGTGCAGTCGGCGGGTGTCGATAAGGTCGATTCACGCAATCAGCAGGTCCGGAGGAACGAATGAACCCTGAGGTTTCAGAAGCTCACTTTTCGCAAGGCGTGCAGCGCACATCGTGCAAGAGATTGCCAGTCTTGCGGGTGCTCTCGACTTTCTCAACGATGGCGGGAAGATCGCAGTGACCGAATCTACGAAGCCGCCCTCAGGGCGTGCTTTGATGCATACAAACGGTTGCCGAGCAGGGATACTCCTCCTCCCTGAAGTCCAATCGAGAAGAGCGATCACTTCCAAGAGGGTCCCAGCTCAGCCGCGAAAACGGGTGCCAGACCCCGATCCTCTCCCTCAACTGATCTAGCTCAGGGCGTTCATGAGCCGCAGATCGCATAGTGGCTGCGTGCACGACGCAGGAAGACCATTTATGAAAATCCTATTCAGAACGATGGCTGTCACCTTGCTGGCACCCACCGCCTTTGCTGCGGATTCGATCCCCACCGACCTCAGAGATACGGCATTGGCCACCTTCAGGGCTTTGCCATCCACCACGCCGACAGTCGCCAACAACCCGATCACCCCGGAAAAGATCGCTCTCGGCAAGGCACTGTTCTTCGATCCACGCGTCTCGGCGTCAGGCGTCTTGTCGTGCAACTCGTGCCACAACCTGGCCACCGGCGGCGACGACAATCACGAAACCTCGATCGGCCATGGTTGGCAGAAGGGACAGCGCAACGCGCCGACTGTACTGAACGCTGTCTTCAACATCGCTCAGTTCTGGGATGGTCGTGCCGCAGACCTGAAGGCTCAGGCGAAGGGACCGGTCCAAGCCGGCATCGAAATGGCCAATACACCGGACCAAGTCATCGCCACGCTCAAGTCCATGCCGCAATATGTCGAGTGGTTCGATGCAGCTTTTCCGGCTGAAGCCGATCGGGTCACCTTCGACAACTTCGCCAAGGCGATCGAAGCCTTCGAGGCGACACTGGTCACACCGGCCCCGTTCGACAGCTTCCTGAATGGTGATGAGCTTGCCATGACTTCCGAACAGAAACAGGGCCTGGCGCTTTTCATGGACAAAGGCTGCTCGTCCTGCCATGCCGGCATCAACGTTGGTGGGCAAGCCTATTTCCCATTCGGCCTCGTGGAACAGCCCAGCGCCGAGGTCCTGCCGGACAAAGACAAGGGCCGATTTGCGGTCACCAATGCAGCCGATGACTACTATGTTTTCCGCGTGGCGCCGCTGCGCAACGTTGCACTCACCGCGCCATACTTTCATTCGGGCAAGGTTTGGGATCTGAAACAGGCCGTCGCCATCATGGGGACCACCCAGCTTGGCGTAGTACTGGCGGACGAAGAAGTTGACCTGCTTGTTGCCTTCCTCAACTCGCTGACCGGAGAGGCACCCGAGGTCGCCTATCCCATCTTACCCTCCGAAACGGCGACAACGCCCCGGCCTGTAACGCAGATCTCAGGAAAATAAAGGGCCAACTGGCTGCGGACGTCGCAATCGAAAATGATTGCGGCTTTTACTTGGGCCACACGAATTGCCACATCCATCTCCGAATTGGCGGGAGGCTAGCAATACCCGAAACCTGCCACCTCGCCCGTAGTCTGCGCGAATCAGCTGGGGAAGCGGACAGACGCGCAGCACCATATATTGTCGCCGCCTGAGCGAACATGCCAAGCAGTCTACTTTGAGAAACGACGTGTGTACGATTTGTTCGAGGCGCGGGGCCTGTATGTTCCCAAGGACCAATACTATAGCGTAGTGTCACATTCATATTTCTGCGGGATGAGGACACGTGCCGAAGGAAAATTGCACATTTTCGCCGAGTGGCTTATTTCCAAGAGTGTGATCGGTTTGGCATATTCCCGGCCGACATCCGCCAGTCGGCAACTCCCCACACGGTGAGGAAGAGAAGCCTCACGCCTGCACTTTCTGCCGGAGCGCGCGTGCTGCAGCGACCATGTTAATGAGGGCAGGGCGGACCTCCTCCCATTTGCGTGTTTTGAGGCCACAGTCCGGGTTTATCCACAGTTGGCCGTCGGACAGTCGCTCGCGGGCAAGCATGACTAAGTCCGAAATCTCGCCGACTTCCGGGACGCGTGGTGAGTGAATATCATAGATGCCGGGACCGATTTCGTTCGGATATTTGGAGCTCGTGAAGGCGTCCAACAGTTCCATCTTCGAGCGCGACGTCTCAATCGAAATGACATCCGCATCCATTCCAGCGATCGCGTGAATGATCTCGTTGAACTCCGAATAGCACATGTGGGTATGAATTTGAGTCGCGTCCTTTACACCCGTTGAAGCGATCCGGAAACATTCGACAGCCCAGTCGAGATAGACTTTCCAGTCAGATTGGCGCAGTGGCAATCCTTCGCGAAAGGCGGCCTCATCGATCTGGACCATCCTTGCGCCGGACCTTTCGAGATCCGTCACTTCGTCGCGGATGGCGAGCGCGATCTGGCGGCAGGCTTCGGAGCGGGGTACGTCGTCGCGAACAAAAGACCAGTTGAGAATGGTGACTGGGCCTGTGAGCATTCCCTTCACGGGCTTTTCCGTAAGCGACTGGGCGAATTGCCACCAGCGCACTGTCATCGGATTGCGCCTCGATACGTCGCCGAAAATGATGGGGGGACGCACGTAGCGCGACCCATAGCTTTGTACCCAGGCATGCTGGGTGAACGCGAAGCCGGACAACTGCTCGCCGAAATGCTGTACCATGTCGTTTCGCTCGAACTCACCGTGCACCAGCACGTCCAGCCCGATCTCTTCCTGCCAGCGAATTGCAGCCTCGATCTCCTTCTTCAGGAACGTCTCATAGTCGACATAGCTCAGCTGGCCCTTCGCATGAGCGGCCCGCGCCTTGCGTACCTGCGGCGTCTGCGGGAAGGACCCGATGGTCGTCGTCGGGAACGGCGGCAGCCCGAGTGAGCCGGCTTGGACTCTGGAGCGCTCGCCAAAAGCGCTCTCTCGTCGCTTCGCGCTGTCCTCAATGCTAGCGATCCGCCCCTGAACAAGCGGGTCATGGATCCTCGTGGATGTCACGCGCGTGGCGGCAGCCTCGGCAGACGCTTTCAACGCGCCTGCCACCGCATCCCTGCCTTGGGACAGGGCCCGGGCCAGCAAGACCAGCTCGTCGGTCTTCTGGGCCGCGAAGGCGAGCCACGACCTGATGTCGGCGTCGAGTTCCGTCTCCATGCGCAGATCAATCGGCACATGCAGCATCGAGCAAGAAGGCGCGATCTCGACGCGGTCCAAGGGCCAGCCGGCGACGATCGGTTTGATGCGGTCGAGAATGGCGGGCAGGTTCGCACGCCAGACGTTGCGGCCATCGATCAAGCCAAGCGAGAGCACCAGATCCTTCGGAGCGAGCCGACCCACCGTTTCCAGCTGCTCGGGAGCGCGCACGAGATCAATATGCAGCCCGGCCAGGGGCAGAGAAACCGCGGTTTCGAGATTGTCTCCCAGCGACCCGAAATACGTAGCCAGCATGATCTTCAGCTCGGGCGCGGCTTTCGACAGCTGGCCATAGGCGAATTCGAACGCAGCTCGTTCGTTCGGGTTCAGATCGAGGACAAGCGCTGGCTCATCGATCTGCACCCAGTCGGCTCCCGACAGCTTCAGCTTCTGCAGGACTTGCTCGTAAACGGGCAGCAGCCGCGGTAGGAGCGCGATGGGACCGAACCCCTCGGCAGGCGATTTCGCCAGCTTGAGGAAGGTGATGGGTCCAAGGATGACTGGGCGTGTGTGAATGCCGAGAGCTTTAGCCTCGAGGAAGTAATCGACCGGCTTCGATGACGAGAGGGCGAACGTCTGATCATCATCGAGTTCCGGCACAATGTAGTGGTAGTTGGTGTCAAACCACTTGGTCATTTCCATCGCGGTTACACCAGGTCCATGAGCCTCCTCCTGGTGACCAGCGTGTCCACAATCCTCCGTCTGACCCTGGTTGCCGCGCGCCATTGCGAAGTAGATGTCAAGTGGGACCTCGCCGCTATTCCAGCCGTAACGGGATGGAACGGCCCCGACCATGGCTGCGGTGTCGAGCACATGGTCGTAAAGCGAGAAGTCGTTCGACGGGATTTTCGACACGCCGCGATCGCGCTGCTCTTCCCAGCTAGCGGCACGGAGCGCCTTCGACGTCGTGAGAAGGTCGCCAGCGGCCGATGTTCCGGACCAGTAGCTTTCAAGCGCGAATTTCAGTTCTCGCCGACGACCGAAGCGCGGCACGCCGAGCGTTGCTATAGGAATTTCCTGAGAGTCAGTCATGTCATACCCCGATGGTTGGGGCGTCGATGACAAGGAAGGCGCTAGCAGGCCGGCACGAACGCCGGCTTGCAGCGGCCACCGAGACACCCCGCCCGTGGACGTAATTCGCCGTGGCAGGTCTCCTGGCTCGCGGGGTCATAGCCTCTACCCGTCTTCCTGAGGGTATTCGCCTCAGTGACATGAGTGGGGTTGGCTCGCCGCTAACAGTTGCGGGGGCAGCGCCGGCATTGCACCGGCTTCCCTCTTAGCTCCGCTGCGGCAGCGCCGCACGCGAGAACCACGACACGCAGACAATCACAGCAGTCCGCTCTTTTGTCAATGACGCATAACGAAATGTTTATGTCGTTATGTGATTTCGCTTTTACGCTTGTCTAACATTGTGAAATATTCAGTCGCCCATTGGCGGCGCTGCTCCGCTGCCACCATTGTCCAACTAATGGATCCCTGTCGGGCTGCGACATCCCTCGCAGGTCGCCGATGAAGGATTTCGGACAAGACTTCAAGCGCGTGACAACGTCATTAGAATGCAGAAGATCGCATTGGTGGCGATGTTTAACGATGCGGCCGCAAGCCGTGCGTGCGTGGTAGAAGCGGTTTTCTCGGAGTGAGCGCCAAACCGTGGTCCGGGGGGAATTGGCACGCCAGTCGTCATCACGGGTGACTAGGCAATCGTGATGACTCCGCTCGGCGGCAAGAGACCACACTGACGGAGCCTGGCTCAAGGGTCTGATGCAAAGCCCGACTGTGGTCCCGATAAGCCGCTTAAGCCGCATTCAGGCGGTCAGGATAAGTATCTCTCTCTCCAAGCGCTCGGCATTGAGGGATGCGCAAATGCAGGAAAAGCTCGCGTGCTTCATATTCTGCATCATACGATCGGCAGGACCCAGTTTTTATCCAGTGCACGCGTCAGCGCGGTGTGCAATTCTGGCTCGGTCCGATACGAAGGCATTTGGGCCTCGCTGATCCAGCCCAAGCCAACATAGTGGAAGTGATCCGCAGGGACCGTAACCCGGCTGCTGTCCAGTTGCCGAACGAAGTCCGCTGACCAATGGTGGATCGTATACGCTTCAAGTTTGTCCATCATCCTCCGCCAGCGTTGGATGCGTTCTTCGCGCGGCATGCTGGCCGCTCTTGAGATCGCGGTAGCTATCTCGTCGGAGAGCCTCGGATTTACCAGGCGTCCTCGCCGAAGTCTTCGGCCGCGCCGGCAAACTTCGATAACACCAGAACGCCAGGGTCGCTCGGATCTTGTGCAGCAATGTATTCTTTCGCCACAAGATTCATGCCATCGCGCAACGGCGTCACAACGCAAACACGCGCGGCTCTGTAAAGACCCGATATCTCAGCTTGGGTGAACGACCTGTTCTCATAGATAATCGGCATCCACTCGTCCGTGCCATGCCGGTTGTTGACTTGATTGACGAGTCTTTCGACGTCGCGCCGATATTCGCTGTACGCTTGGATGTCGCCACGTGAGGGAGTTGCGATTTGCAAGAGCGAGACACGTTGCGGCTCGACTGCCAGCAGATCGAAAGCTTTAATCCGATTGTCGATGCCCTTGGTGTAGTCGAGCCGATCGACGCCGATAACTAGCTTTGCTCCGCCAAGTTTCAACTGCGAAATGTAGGCTTTCTGCGCCTCAAGCGAATCTGCGGCACACTGTTCGAATTGCTTCGGATCGATACCTATAGGAAAATTTTGGCATTGCGTCTGGCCATGGTCCGAGAAAACGACCCCGTTCTTGCTCTCCAGCCCCAAATGAGATTGGACACAGGCGAGGAAATTGCTCACATCACGGTCGGTCTGGAAACCGAGCAGATCATACTCGAGCATACATTTCATTAGCTCGCCAGAATTGGGCACGCGCTCCATCATGTCAGACTCGGGCCATGGCGTATGCAGGAAATGGCCGATCGGCCGGTCAATGCCGAGTCTGTGCAAATCAGCGCCGAGCGGCAGGAAATGGTAGTCATGAACCCAGTAGACTGCGTTATCTCCCAATTCGGACACCGCGCGCGCCATGAAGGCATTGACGTCGCGATAACTTTTATAATCCTCTTCCGAGCCTGAGATCCGGTCCGGCAGCGAGTGGAGCGCCGGCCACAATATTGAATTTGCAAAACCTTGATAGTACCGAGAATAGTCCGCTGCCGGCCCATCAAGCCACCCGATTTGACCTTTGCCACGCTGCACGAGGGGCACCTGTTGCTTATCCCCGTCGCCCAGATGCTCGGAAAAACCTACCCAGACCGCGCCGGAACGCTCCACGACGCACTCCAGGGCCGCCGAAAGCCCGCCTGTCTTGGGCTGATCAGAATTGACAGTCGCACCGCGGTTGGAAATTGCGATAAGACTCCTATGTGGCTGCTGGGCCGCCGTGTTGAAGCGCTGGTCTGCGGCTGAGACAACAGGACGGGACGGGCCAACTTCGGCTTGTTGTTCTCGCTCCTGTGGCAAGTCTCTCAGAGGTTGTTCAAAAGCGATTAGTTCGTGAACAGCCCCAGTTTGCCATGTGAGGTACCGGCGCGGCGAGTTGGCGTTGTTCAATGCGTCCATTTCATGCCTCCGTTGAATATTCCCCATGATGGAGCAACTGGCATTCCCAGATTGGCACACCCCCTGCTGACGAGAATCTGACGAGCGTCAGAGCAAATGGCGACCGATTGTCGCGTTTCGGCTTCGGCGCCCTCAAGAACCGGCTTATCGCGAAAATAGCTGGCGACCCGATCGAGCGGACCGTGCTTGCGGTAATTGTTGGATTGTTCGGATAAGAGATACACCCAGTAGATGCCAGCACCTGTTGAAATGAACTGAAACTATGTCGCTGCCGCCAAGGCTGCCGGGCCCCGTGATGCGATCCTGCGTCTGCCGAAGAGTTTTGACACGGAGATCGGAGAGGGCGGGATAGTCCCTTTCCGCCCGTCAGGGCCCGTTTTTGAATCCCTTCCTCGTTGCCCTCGACGATCCCAAAATCGTGGAAGCCAGACCGCGATGTGAATACCAGCCAGGCGAGCACTTCCTGACATCCGCGAATGCCGGGCTCCACATCCGGCGCCTCGTCGAGATTGACGAAGATGAAGCCCTGCTGCCAATTCCGCTGGTCCCATACCAATGGCGAACCAGTCTGCCCGCATTCGGCATCGTGGGACGTGATCGCAAGTCAAGTGCTCCGACGGACGCCGCGAGTTCTCCGTTACCTCAGGAACCTTACTGGCCTTCCCCAAGCTGAGCTTCTGGAAAATGCCGGTGGCGATCTCGATGACGGTGAATGCCGTCAAGGCAAGCCCGCCTTGCACCGCTCTTCCAGCGAGCTTCACGGCAGCAGAATCGGTCAGTTCTCCGAAGCGAATGGCTGTCGCTATCAGCGAGCTTTGACACAGTTCCGCCACTGCGATGATCGCGTCAGTAGGGCGGCTGGTTAGTTGCCCGCGCATCTACAGCAACCCAGCCCGTTCCGCCTCGCGGCGCAAATTCTGCCTTGGCCTTGGGCCGATCTGCTGGATCACCAGGCCGGCCGCCAGCGAGCCAAGGTCGCCGCAGGTCTTGAGGTCGCGGCCCTGCGTGTAGCCATGCAGGAAACCGGCGGCGTAGAGATCGCCGGCGCCCGTCGTGTCGACCAGCTCCTTGATGGCGGTCGCATGGATGACCACGGTCTCGTCGCCGCGCACGATAACCGAGCCTTTTTCCGAGCGTGTGACGGCGGCGATCTTGCAGTCCTTGCGGATCTGCGCCACCGCTTCGTCGAAGGACGAGGTCTGGTAGAGCGACTTGATCTCGTCGCTGTTGGCAAAGACGATGTCGACCGTGCCCGAGCGCATCAGGTCGAGGAACTCGTCGCGGTAGCGGTCAACGCAAAACGAATCCGACAGTGTCATCGAGACTTCGCGCCCGGCCTCGTGCGCGAGCTTCGCCGTCTGCCGGATCGCCTCCTTGGCGCGCGGCGGGTCCCACAGATAGCCCTCGAAATAGGTGACCTTGGCGCCAGACGCCTTGTCGGCCTCGACATCCTCCGGCCCAAGCTCGACGCAGGCGCCGAGATAGGTGTTCATCGAGCGCTCGCCGTCCGGGGTGACGAAGATCATCGAGCGCGCCGTCGGCGGCTCGCCCTCGAGCGGCCTGGTGTCGAAGGCAACGCCCTGCGCATGGATGTCGTGCGCATAGATTTCGCCCAGCGCATCGTTGGACACCTTGCCGAAGAAGGCGGCGCGGCCGCCGAAGCTGGCGACGCCGGCCGCCGTGTTGCCGGCGCTGCCACCGGAGGCCTCGATCGCCGGCCCCATGTGGCTGTAGAGCAGCTCGGCGCGCTTGGTATCGATGAGGTTCATGGCACCCTTGATGATGCCGTTGGTCACCAGAAAAGCGTCGTCGCACTGGGCGATGATGTCGACAATGGCATTGCCGATGCAAAGCACGTCATAATCCGGCATCAATGTCTCCGCTTGGGCTTTCCGCTTGCCAATTCGCTCGCCGGCGGCTTCACGGGGCGGCTAGTCCTGCCTCGCGACGCAATTCGTCCGCCCTGTCTGTCTTCTCCCAGGTGAAATCAGGCTCTTCACGGCCGAAATGGCCATAGGTGGCTGTATTGCGGTATATAGGGCGCAAGAGATCAAGCATCTTGATAATGCCTTTCGGTCTGAGATCGAACAACTCAAGAATGAGGCGCTCGATCCTGCTTTCCTCAACCCTGGCTGTCCCGAACGTGTTGACCATGACGGAAACCGGACTGGCCACGCCGATTGCGTAAGCAAGCTGCACCTCGCACACGTCCGCAAGTCCGCTGGCGACGATGTTCTTTGCGACATAGCGGGCCGCATAGGCAGCCGAGCGGTCAACCTTGGACGGGTCCTTGCCCGAGAAGGCGCCGCCGCCATGACGACCCATCCCGCCATAGGAATCGACGATGATCTTGCGTCCAGTGAGACCGCAGTCGCCGCGCGGCCCGCCGACTACGAACCGCCCCGTCGGGTTGACCAGAATTCTGATGCCTTCCGTCTCCAGGTGGGTCGGCAGGACAGGCTTTATGATTTCCTCAATGACGCCCTCGCGGACAGTCTCTTGCGAGACCTGCTCGTCATGTTGCGTCGACACGACGATGGTATCCAGGGCGACCGGGCGCAACCCCTCATAGCGCACTGAGACTTGGGATTTCATGTCAGGACGCAACCAGCCAAGCTGTGCCTTCCGGACATACGCCTGCCGTTTCGTCAAGCGATGAGCGAGCTGGATCGGCAAAGGCATCAGGGTATCGGTTTCGCGGCATGCGTAGCCGAACATGAGGCCCTGATCTCCCGCTCCCTGCTGGAGGTCTTGCCCTCTTCCCTCGTCAACGCCTTGGCTGATGTCGGGCGACTGCTCGGTGAGGGCATGGACGACGGAGCAACGCCGGCCGTCGAAGCCGACGGCCTCGTCGTCGTACCCAATGTCGAGAATCGTATCGCGCGCAACTTGGCTGTAATCCACCTGGGCATCGCTGGTAATCTCGCCAGCCAGAACGACTATCCCTGATTTTACCAACGCTTCACAGGCGACGCGCGCCTTGGGATCTGTGCGGAGGATGGCGTCGAGGATGGCATCCGAGATGTTGTCGGCCAACTTATCCGGGTGCCCCGCGCCAACCGATTCGGAAGAGAACACGAACTGCCTAGCCATGAATACCTCGCTTCGGGTGTTGGATGTGGTATGGGCATTTTGCTTGGCCCACCTTACTTGTCGGAGATGCCCGGGACCTCGAACGCAGCGCACAAGTCGGCAACGTCTCTTCGCACGCAGGCATGGAGATCTTCGTCGTCTGGCCGCTGGAGGACGGAGTCAATGAAGCCAGCAATTTGCTCCATTTCCACATCGCGCATGCCCATTGACGTCACTGCTGGTGCCCCCAGGCGAATTCCGCTTGTGACCGCCGGATCCCGCGGGTCGCCAGGCACCATATTAAAGTTTGTGATGATTCCTGCCTTTGCTAGTCGCTCGGCATAGGCCTTGCCCGATAGTGGCCGATTGCGAAGATCAAGGATCAGCATGTGATTGTCCGTCCCCCCGGTCACCAGGTCATGACCTCGCTCAAGCAGTGCATGTGCCAGAGCCTTGGCGTTCTTGACCGTCTGTTGGCCGTAGCTTCGGAAGGACGGGTTCGCGGCTTCGTGCAAGGCAACCGCTAGCGCAGCGATGGCATTCA
>NZ_JAMYSJ010000045.1:0-32630 GCF_040321855.1 Mesorhizobium sp. M0227
GGCCTCCAATCCAGCCAGCATCTTGAATCACAAACATCCGGCTTTGGGAATCCTACGATTCTCTCAAAATAGGAATCGCTCTAGAGCAATTCTAGGAAAAGTGTGAAGCGGTTTTCCGTCTAGAATTGCGTTAAAACAAAGAGTTAGAGCAGAACGCCGTTTCCGTGAAACGGTGAAATGCTCTAGGACGCCACCCTCGGACACCAGGGCTGAGACCGGGCGCCTTTGATGCTATTCGGCCGCCGGTGCCAGCGGCCTGACCCTGGCCATCATCGAGCGCAGTACCGCTGGTTTGAGCGGTTTGTTGATCACCGCAATCTCGAGCCCGCCGGCGGCCGTGCGCACCTCGTTGGAGCGGTCGGCTGTGACCAGCACGGCCGGCAGGTTGTCGCCATGGATCGCGCGCAGCCTGACGACGAGTTCGAGACCGGTTTCGCCGTCGAGATGGTAGTCGGCAAGAACGATGTCCGGGCGGTGTATCTTCGCGGTCTCCAGATCCTTTGAACCGGCCACGGTGTCGACGTTGCAACCCCAGCCTTCGAGCAGGAGCCGCATGCCTTCGAGGATGCGGGCGTCGTTGTCGATGCACAGCACGTGCAGCCCGGCCAGCGAAGCCGTCGCGCGGGCAGGAGCCCTGGTTTCGATCTCGCGCCGCGGCTCCTGCACGGCCGCCACGGGCAGGATGACGGAGAAGCGCGTGCCCTTGCCAGGGGTGGAAAAGATCCGGATCTCCAGGCGCAGCACCCGGGCGATGCGGTCGACGATGGAGAGGCCGAGACCGAGGCCTTCGGCCTCGCGCGCGCCCTCGTCGAGCCGGGTGAATTCGCGAAAGACGGTGTTCAGCTTGTCGCCGGCGATGCCGATGCCGGTGTCGATCACCTGGATCTCGGCCAGTTCGCCGCGCCGCCTGACGCCAACCAGCACGCGGCCGTGGCGCGTGTATTTGATGGCGTTGGAGACGAGATTCTGGATCAGGCGGCGCAGCAGATTGCGGTCCGTCGTCACTGTCAGCGATGACGGCATGATGGTCAGCGCGAGCTTCTTTTCGGCGGCGAGCGGCCGGAAGTCGTTGCCGATCTGGCGCAGCAATCCGTCGAGGTTGAAGGCGGTATCGTCCGGCTTCATTGCGCCGGCATCGAGGCGGGAGATGTCGAGCACGGCGCCGAGAATCGTCTCGACCGATTCCAGCGAGGATTCGATGTTGACGGCCGCCTTGCCGGCAGGCCCCTTGCCGGCCTTCTCGATCAGCGAGGAGCAATAGAGCCGGGCGGCGTTCAGCGGCTGCAGGATGTCGTGGCCGGCGGCGGCGAGGAAGCGCGTCTTGCCGAGATTGGCCTCCTCGGCCAGCATCTGCGCCTGCGCCAGCTCCTCATTGACCCGGGTCAGTTCGATGGTGCGGGTCTTGACGCGCTGTTCCAGCGATTCATTGGCACGCTTCAGCGCCAGATCCTGTTCCACGCGCCCGGAAATGTCGGCATAGGTGGCGACGATGCCGCCGTCCGGCATCGGGTTGGAGCGCAGTTCCAGGATGCGGCCCGAGGTTTTCAGCTCCATCTGCCATGGGCTGACGAAACTGGTCAGCCGGTTGAGCATGGCCACACGCTGATCGGCGGGGATGTCGCCGCGTTCGGCGAGATGGCGCAGGATGCGGTCGAGCGAGACGCCGACCTGGCCCATCTCGTCGGGCAGGTCGAACAGCGCCCGGTATTGGCGGTTCCAGCAGATCAGGCGGAAATCGCGATCGAAGACGGTGATGCCCTGTTCCATCTGGTCGAGCGCGATCTGCAACAGGTCGCGGTTGTGCTGCAGCGCCTCGGTGGCGTCGTCGAGCAAGCGGAAAGCATCCCTGGATTCGCGGTCGTGGCGCCGAAACAGCAGCGACAGGATCAGCCGCGCCGAGGAGGAACCGACGGCGCTGGCGAGCAATTGCTCGGAGAAGCGGATGACGTCCATGCTCGCCTGCTCGTTGCCGTGCAGCGAGGCTCCGTTGGTCTTTTCGAACGACTGGAAAGAGCGCTCGGTGCGCTCGACGCCGAGATAGCGCCCGATCGTGTCCTTCAGGTCGTTGACGGTGATGGCGGTGCGGAAGCGGCGCAGGCTTGGCATCGGGCCGGCATCGCGCGGCACGAAGATCGACGCCTGGATGCGTTCCAGCGGCACCGATGCGCGCGACAGCGAGCCGAGCACGAAGAACACCGCGTTGAGCGACAGGCTCCACAGCACGCCGTGGTTCAGCGGTTCGGCGACGGTGCCGAACAATGCCTGCGGCCGCAGCGCCTCGAAGCCGAACAGCCCGTGCACGATGATGCCGGTATCAGGGGCGGCAAGCGATGGAAACAGCAGCGTGTAGCCCCAGACGAGGATGCCGGCGACCATGCCAAGTGCCGCACCCCGGCCATTGGCGCCGCGCCAGATCAGCCCGCCGATCAGGGCGGGCGCGAACTGCGCGATGGCCGCGAACGACATCAGGCCGATCGACGACAGCCGCGCGCTATCGGTGCTCTCGCGATAATAGAGGAAGGCGATGAACAAGAGGATGAAAATCGCCCCGCGCCGCACATTGAGGATCAGCGTCGACCAGTCCTCGGTCTCGGAAGTCGAGGTCTTGAGCAGGCGGCGCACGAACAATGGAATGACGAGGTCGTTGGAGATCATGATCGACAGCGCCACGCTTTCGACGATCACCATCGCCGTCGCCGCCGACAGGCCACCGATGAAAGCCGCCATCGCCAGCACATCATGACCGCTGAACAGGGGCAGCGACAGCACGTAGAGATCGCTGCTGGTTCCGGTGCCGACCAGCGAAAGACCGGCGAAGGCGATCGGCAGCACGAACAGGTTGATCGCCACGAGGTAGAGCGGAAACACCCATGTCGCGGTGCGCAATTCGGCCTCGCCACGGTTCTCGACAATGGTGACGTAGAACTGCCGCGGCAGCATGATGATGGCAAAGCCGCTCAGGCAAGTCAGCACCAGCCAGGTGGCGAGCGAGGTGTTGTAGCTCATCGCCTGTCGGACCTGGGCGTTCTCAGCGAGCTTGTCGAACATGTCGCCCGGGCCGCCGAAGATCAGGAAGGTGACCATCAGGCCGATCGCCAGGAAGGCGGCGAGCTTGACGACGGTTTCGACCGCCACCGCCAGCACCAGCCCATCCTGGTGTTCGGTGGCGTCGGCGTGACGGGTTCCAAACAGCACCGCGAACAGCGCCAGGAGCATGGCGACGACCAGAGAGATGTCGCTGACGAAGGGATCGAACGAAGGCGGCGATCCCGTATAGTGCTCGACCATCAGGCTGACCGAACCGGAGATCGCCTTCAACTGCAGTGCGATATAGGGCACCGCGCCGATGGTGGCGATCAGCGTGGCGATCGCCGCGACGGTGAAACTCTTGCCGTAGCGCGCGCCGAGGAAATCCGCGATCGAGGTGATCTTCTCGGTCTTGGCCAGCCGCACGATGCGGTTGAGCAGCGGGAAGCCGAACACGAAGACGAGCACCGGGCCCGTATAGATGCCGAGGAATTCGAGGCCGCGTTCGGAAGAAAGACCGACCGAGCCGAAGAAAGTCCAGGACGTACAGTAGATCGCGAGGCTAAGCGCGTAGATGAAAGGCCGCCCCCGGCTCGGCTCGGAGATGGCCGAGCGGCGGTCGCCGATGCTGGCGATGGCAAACAGCAGCGTCACATAGGCGATCGCGATGATGACGATGAACAAGCCCTGCACGCTTGGACTTTCCTCCTCTGCCGTCTTTCTATCCGGCTTGCCCGGACGCAATCACAGCTTGGCGTCCGAGTCCATTGCGGCTTTGGAAGCATGATCGCGACCGCGATATTCAGACAGTACAAGCAAGGTGCCGTCAGGTAAGAAGAAAGCGGTTGTTTTCTCCCTTTTATCGATGTTGCAACCGGAGGTTTTTGTTATGTTGCCTCAGGTCGATGCCGCAAGGACGGAAACGGCAGCTTGGCCAGTCACGACAAGGAGGGTCGAATGCTGAAAGAATTCCAGGAATTCATTTCCAAGGGCAATGTGATGGACCTTGCGGTCGGCGTCATCATCGGCGCGGCCTTCGGCAAGATCGTCGATTCCCTTGTCAACGACATCATCATGCCGATCGTCGGTGCGATTTTCGGCGGATTGGACTTCAACAACTATTTCTTCGGATTGTCCTCAGCCGTCAACGCGACCTCGCTGGCCGATGCCAAGAAGCAGGGCGCGGTCTTTGCCTATGGCAGCTTCATCACCGTGGCGCTGAACTTCCTCATTCTCGCGTTCATCATCTTCCTGATGGTCAAGGCGGTGAACAACATGCGCAGGCGGCTTGAGCGCGAGAAGCCCGCTGCTCCGGCCGCTCCGCCGCCCGCCGATGTCGCTCTGCTCACCGAAATTCGCGATCTGCTCGCCAGGCGCTGACCACGGCAGCATTTGCTGGACCAAAACCCCGGTCGTTCGCGGCCGGGGTTTTCTGTTTTCGCATCTGGTAAGGACCGCAGACGAAAACCGCAGACCAAAACGGACCCGCCCATGACCCTGATCGACAGCTTGCGCACCGAGGCCCGTGCGGCACCCGAAAGCGGCATTGTCGCCGTCGTCAACTACGGCCGCCTGCGCGAAGGCATGATTCCGCTCTGGGCCGGCGAGGGCGACCTGCCGACGCCGGCCTTCATCACTGATGCCGCGTCGAAGGCGCTGGCCGGCGGGGAGACATTCTACACCTGGCAAAGGGGCATCCCCGATCTCAGGCAGGCGCTCTCCCGCTACTATGCCAAGCATTTCGGCAAGACCTTCCCGGAGGAAGAATTCATCGTCACCGGCTCCGGCATGCATGCCATCCAGCTGGCGCTCGACGCGCTCGCCGGCGCGGGCGACGAGGTGGTTTATCTGTCGCCGGCCTGGCCGAATTTCGATGCTGCAGCAGCGATAGCGGGAGCCGTTCCGGTCGCGGTCACGCTCGATAATTCCGGCAATGGCTGGTCCTGCGACGTCGAGAAGATCGCGGCTTCGATTACGCCGCGCACAAAGGCGCTGTTCATCAACACGCCGTCGAATCCGACCGGCTGGACCGCCGATCATGAGACCTTGCAGGCCATCCTCGATCTGGCGCGCGCGAAAAACCTCTGGATCATCGCGGACGAGATCTATTCGCTTTTCCACTATGGCCACGGCCGCGCGCCGTCCTTCCTCGACATCGCGTCGGCGGAAGACCGCATCCTCTATGTCAACTCCTTCTCCAAGAACTGGGCGATGACCGGCTGGCGCGTCGGCTGGATCAAGACGCATCCGAGCTTGCAGCAGGTGTTCGAGAACCTGATCCAGTATTCGAACTCCGGCGTCGCCCAGTTCATGCAGCGCGGCGCGGCCGCCGCGCTTGACGGGGGCGATGCCTTCGTTGCCGAACAGGTGGAGCGGGCGCGCAAGGCGCGTGACCTTGTCTGCGGCATCCTCGGTGCCACGGATCGTGCTCGGTTCACCGTGCCGCAGGGCGCGTTCTATCTGTTTTTCACTGTCGACGGCATCACCGATTCACGCACCGCTGCCTTCGACATTGTCGACAAGGCCAATGTCGGCCTGGCGCCAGGCACCGCTTTCGGCCCCGGCGGCGAGGCGTTTTTGCGGTTGTGTTTCCACCGCCGCCTCGACCAGATCGAGGAAGCGGCGCACCGGCTGGCAAATTGGATGAAGGCTATTTGAGCCGCCGACGAAGCGCGGATTGAAAATCGCTCCGGCGAGCCAGATAGCCGCCGGAGCCGAGTTTCAAACGGCTTCAGCCGCCTGACTTGGGCACCAGCAGGGGAATGATGCGGTCGCTCTTGGCCACCGAAGGCCGCCCGGCGGAGCCATAGGGGATGCCGAGCGCATCCCAGGTCTCGACCAGCGCATCCTGCAATTCGGCGATCAGCGCATCGGAATGGAACGGCGTCGGCGTGATGCGCAGCCGCTCGGTGCCGCGCGGCACGGTCGGGTAGTTGATCGGCTGGATGTAGATGCCGTGCACGCCGAGCAGGCGGTCGCTGGCCATCTTGCAGGCCTCCGGATCGCCGACCAGCAGCGGCACGATGTGGGTCGGCGAGTCCATCACCGGCAGGCCGGCGGCCGACAGGATCTGCTTGGTTCGGCTCGCCTGCTGCTGCTGGGCGTCGCGCTCGGCCTGCGAGCGCTTGAGATGGCGGATCGACGCGGTCGCGGCAGCCGCGATCGCCGGCGGCAGTGCCGTGGTGAAGATGAAGCCCGGCGCATAGGAACGCACGGCGTCGATCACGGCGCTGGTGCCTGTGATATAGCCGCCCAGCGTGCCGAATGCCTTGGCCAGCGTGCCTTCGATGATGTCGATGCGGTCGGCCAGGCCTTCGCGCTCGGTGATGCCGCCGCCGCGCGGCCCGTACATGCCGACGGCATGGACCTCGTCGATATAGGTCATGGCGTTGTAGCGCTCGGCGAGCTCGACGATCTCTCTGATTGGCGCGATGTCGCCATCCATCGAATAGACGCTTTCGAAGACGATGAGCTTGGCGCGTTCGCGCCCCGCCGCCTGCAAAAGGCTTTCCAGATGCGCCACATCGTTGTGGCGGAAGATCTTCTTCTCGGCGCCGGAACGCCGCACGCCTTCGATCATCGATGCGTGGTTCAATTCGTCCGAGATGATCAGGCAGTTGGGCAAAAGCTTCGCGATGGTCGAGATCGAGGCTTCGTTGGAGACGAAACCGGAGGTGAAGACCAGTGCCGCTTCCTTGTCGTGCAGATCGGCAAGCTCCACCTCGAGCTCGACCAGCGGGTTCGAGGTGCCGGAAATGTTGCGGGTGCCGCCGGCGCCCGAACCCATCTTGCCTGCCGTGTTCTGGAAAGCGGCGATGACGTCGGGATGCTGGCCCATGCCGAGATAGTCGTTGGAGCACCAGACGGTGATTTCCTCGGCGCGGCCATTGGAACGCCAGATGGCGCGCGGGAACTTGCCCGCGATGCGCTCCAGGTCGGCGAAAACGCGGTAGCGACGCTCGGCATGGAGCTGGTCGATCGCTTCCTCGAAGAACCGCTGATAGTTCATGTCGACTTCCCAATTTTTGCGCGGGATCATAATCATTGGCCTGTTGGTCGTCCACCTGGCCTTTTTGGTCAAAATGCCACGCCCCGGACCTGTTCCTAACGACCACGGATCGTGGCCTATTCCCTTGATCTGGATCAACTTTGTTTCAGGACAATGCCACTGGCCGGCGAGGCCGGTTACCACGGGTTCCAATGGTCATGCGGCGGGCTTTCCAGTAGAGCGGGGGTTGAGACAGTTTCCGATAAATCTTGGATAAGCGAGGACGCGGATGACGGTTTTGGTTACAGGCGGCGCCGGTTACATCGGCAGCCATATGGTCTGGGAGCTGCTGGATGCCGGCGAAAGCGTGGTCGTTCTCGACCGTCTTTCCACCGGTTTCGAATGGGCGGTGGCGCCCGAGGCAAGGCTGGTTGTCGGCGATGTTGCCGACAGGGAATTGGTCGGCGGGGTCATCAGGGAGAACAAGGTCGACGCGATCATTCATTTCGCCGGCTCGATCGTGGTTCCGGAATCGGTCGCCGACCCGCTCAGCTACTATGAGAACAACACCTCGAAGACGCGCACGCTGATCGAAACCGCGGTGCGCGAAGGCGTGCCCAATTTCATCTTTTCATCGACCGCCGCCGTCTATGGCGGAGCCGGCCTGGAGCCGGTGCGCGAGGACGCCCGCCTGTCGCCGGAATCGCCCTATGGCCTGTCCAAGCTGATGAGTGAGTGGATGCTGCGCGACGCGTCGATCGCGCATGGCCTGCGCTATACCGCGCTGCGCTACTTCAACGTCGCCGGCGCCGACCCGAAGGGCCGCACCGGCCAGTCGACGCCGGGCGCCACCCATCTGATCAAGGTTGCCTGCGAGACGGCACTCGGCAAGCGGCCGTTCATGCAGGTGTTCGGCACCGACTATCCGACGCCGGACGGCACCTGCATGCGCGACTACATCCATGTCAGCGACCTGGCGGCGGCGCATCGCCTGGCCCTGCAGCGGCTGCGCGCCGGGGGCACCAGCCTCGTCGCCAATTGCGGCTACAGCCATGGCTATTCGGTGCTCGAAGTCATCGACAGCGTGCACCGCGCCTTTGGCCGTGATTTCGAGGTGAAGATGGGCGACCGTCGCCCTGGCGACGCCGCGGCGGTGGTCGCCAATTCGGATCTCGCCCGCGCCGAGCTCGGCTGGACCCCGCAACGCGACGATCTCGACCAGATCGTCGCCGACGCGCTCGCCTGGGAGCGCATTCTGACCGGCAAGAACTCCGCGCGCGGCTGAGCCGGGTTCTCCCAAGGGCTCGCAAGGCGGGCAGTGAAGCGCTATTGAAGGCATTCGCGGCAAGGCGCGGAGGCGCCGCACCGCGAGGAGCTCTTGGGGGATGGCATGAAAATAACGGTGCTCGGGGCCGGTGTTGTCGGTACGGCGGCCGCCTATTATCTGGCCAGCGACGGCCATGAGGTGACGGTGATCGAGCGCCATCCGGCGGCGGCACAAGGCACCAGCCAGTCCAACGCCGGCCTGGTGTCACCGGGTGACGCTACCGCCTGGGCCTCGCCGGCGGCTTTGAAGACCTTCCTGCGCGGGCTCTACAACCATGATCTCGGCATCAAGGTCAGGCTGCGCCTCGATCCCTATTTCCTCGCCTGGAGCATGCGTTTCCTGCGCCAGTGCACGGTGGCGCGCCTGCGCGCCAACACCGACATCAAGCTCAGGCTCGCGCTCTATTCGCGCGACTGCATCAATGCGCTTTCGGAAGCCACCGGCATCCACTACGACGAGCGCAAGAAGGGCATTCTCTATTTCTTCCGCTCGCAAAAGAGCCTCGACACCGGTACCGACAATTACCGTTATCTTGCCAAGCACGGCCTGCCGATCGAAATCGTCGGCCGCGACCGGCTGGTCGAGCTGGAACCAGGCCTTGCCGGCGTCAAGGACAAGATTGCCGGTGGCGTCTATTCGCCAACCGACCAGACCGGAGATTCCAAGCAGTTTGTCGACAGGCTGGCCGCCTATGCTGCCGAGAAGCTCGGCGTCAAATTCCTGTTCGCAACGACAGTCGAAGGCCTCGACATCGAGGGCGATCATGTGCGCGCGGTGATGACGTCGGCCGGCCCGGTCGCCGGCGATGCCGTGGTCATCTCGATGGGACCGGAGAGCGGCCTGCTCGGGCGCCGCTATGGCATCGACCTGCCTGTCTATCCGGTAAAAGGCTATACCGCGACGATTCCCTTGGAGGACGAAAGCAAGGGACCGACCATGGGCGGCGCCGACGAGGACCGGCTGATCGGCTATTCCAGGCTGGGCAACCGCTTGCGGATGTCCTCGACGGCTGAATTCACCGGCTTCGATCGAACTTTCAAGCCCGCCGATTTCAAGACGATCATCAGCACCGGCAAGGATCTTTTCCCGGGTGCCTTCGACGAGAAGAAGGCTGTGTTCTGGGCGGGCCTGCGGCCGATGATGCCCAACTCGGTGCCGGTCATCGGCCAGGCGCGCTACAAGAACCTCTATCTCGACACCGGCCACGGCCATGTCGGCTGGACCATGGCCTGCGGCTCCGGCAAATTCCTTGCCGATCTCGTTGCCGGCCGCAAGCCGGAGATCGACCCGCAAGGGCTGGTTTACGGAGGCTAGAAATGTCGGGGCCGCAAGTCGCCATCGACCTTGGCCGCATCGAGCGCAATGCGCGCACGATCGTCGAGCGTTGCGCGCTGTCGGGCATAAAAGTATTCGGCGTTACCAAGGGCACTTGCGGCATGCCGCAAGTGGCGCGCGCCATGCTGCGCGGCGGTGTCGCCGGCATCGCCGAATCGCGCTTCGAGAACATCCGCCGGCTGCGCGACAGCGGCATCAACGCGCCGATCATGCTGTTGCGCAGCCCGCCGATGGCGCGGGTTGAGGAGGTGGTACGCACCGTCGACATCAGCCTGCAGTCGGAACTCGCCACCATCCGCGAGATTTCGCGCATCGCCGAGCGCATGGGCCGCGTCCACGACATCATGCTGATGATCGATCTCGGCGATCTGCGCGAAGGCATCTGGCCAAATGACCTTATTCCGACGGTCGAGCAGATACTGCAGTTCAAGGGCGTTCGCATTGCCGGCATCGGCACCAATCTCGGCTGTTTCGGCGCCATCATGCCGACGCCGGAAAATCTCGGCCAACTCGTCGCCCATGCCTACAAGACCGAGCGCCTGTCCGGCAGAAGCCTCGACGTGATCTCCGGCGGTGCCTCGTCGTCGCTGCCGCTGCTGCTCGAAGGCAGACTGCCGGCCGGCATCAACAATCTGCGGGTCGGCGAGGCGATCCTGCAAGGCGGCGTCGAGACCTTCCGCGACACGCCGTGGGCGGAGCTCGAACCCGATGCCTGCCGGCTGACCAGCGACATCATCGAGGTCAAGCTCAAGCCGTCACGGCCGATCGGCCAATCCGGCTATGACGCCTTCGGCAACCAGCCGGTCTTCCCCGACGAGGGCGACAGGCTGCGCGCCATCGCCAATATCGGCCGCGAGGACGTGCTGGTCGAGGGGCTGACGCCGATCGCCAAGGGGATACGGGTGCTGGGCGCCTCCAGCGATCATCTGCTGCTCGACGTCGCCGATGCCGATCCGAGGCCCTCCGTCGGCGACCGCGTCGCCTTCCGCATGAGCTATGGCGCCATGCTTTTGGCAATGACTTCGGAATATGTCGAGAAGGCCCCGATGCACGACGTCGAGGATTTTTCCGGTCGCAAGATGGTGCAGATCACGGCCGGGCAGGGAGCTGCCGGCATCCTGGCCCGGGAAGGCACCGGCGCGCGGCTGGAAGCGATGAACTTCGACGTGGTGGAACTCGCCGATGTCGAGAGGCCGCCATCGGGGCTGGTCCGCCTCATCGCAGGCGCCGACCGGCGCATCGCCCACAAGGCGCTGACCGCGACGGCGCGCGCGACACATTCCTTCGGCCTGATCTGGATCGATTCCATCGCCGCCCTGATGCCGGAGGACGAGGAGGGCATCGACCTGCCGGAAGGCTCGGTGCTGGCGCGCACTCTCGGCCTCGACCACAAGGCGGGTGCGCTGCAGCCGCAGCTGTCGCCGGAAAATGTCGTCATCGTCGGCTTGCGTCACGCCGATCCGGCCGAAGCGCGGGTGCTGAAGGATTCGCGCGTGTCGGCATTCACCATGACCGATATCGACGCCATGGGCATGCGCGACCTGATGCATGAAGCGATCCGCATCGCCACCTCAGGCACGCAAGGCTTTCATGTCAGTTACTCGCCCACCGCAACCGAATTCGCCGGCTGGGCAGCAGGCTCCGGCGGGCTGACCGTGCGCGAGACGCATCAGGCGATGGAGGCGATCGCACTCTCCGGCGGGCTGCTGTCGATGGATGTGTCGGGCCTGACGGCGGATCTGGAGCCGCGGATCGGCACCGACGCGGTCAACTTCGTCATGTCTGCTTTCGGCAAGCGGATTCTTTGATCAGCCCTGCACGTCCACTGCCGCGCGCCATGCGCTGGCATAATCAACCCAGGCCGGGTCTACAGGCGGTTCTATTCTTTCGCCCTTGCCGTGCGTCGCCGGCTGATCGGATGCCAGCAGCGCCGCGCCGATGCTGGTGCCGGTAGCGGCCTCCGAGGCCACGACGTTGCGAGCAGTAGCCGCGGCCAGCATACCGACAAACAGCCGGTTGCGGGCAAAGGGGCCCTCGACCGTGGTCGGGCCGTCGGCGCCGATCAGGTCGAGGCAGGTCGCCGTCATCAAAGCCAGATAGAACGAGATGGCGGCAAAGCGCTGGCCCTTGTTGATGCCGTCGGCATTGAGCCATGTTGCGGCATGATGCGGGAACGGCCCCGACCCTTGCTGGGTCGACGGCAGCAGCAGCATCTTTCGCGCCAGCACGGCGCCGACATCATTCTCGGTCCACTGCTCCGGCTGGTCCTTGGTCAGCACGGAAAACTCGCGGCCGCCCATGAAGCGTGCCGAGGGAACGGGATCGCCGAGTGCGTTGACATTGACCAGCGTGTCGCGCGCGGCATCCAGCGCAATCTGTTTGCCGCCGACCGCCATCGACACCACCCAGGTGCCGGTCGAGACGACGGAGAAAGGTGGTTTGTCGGACAGCAGATGCGGCAGCAGCGAGGCGTTGGAATCATGCAGGCCGCAGAACACCGGTGTTTGCGGATCGAGTCCGGTTCGCGCCGCAACAGTGGGCAGGATAGGGCCGAGACGATCCCTGGCCGGCCGCACCGGCGCCATCAGGCTCCGCCAGTCCAGGCTGTCGACCAACGATGAAAAATCCGCCGTCCATGGGTTCCACAGGTCGGTGTGGCAGCCGAGCGAGGTAACTTCGTTGGCGGCGATGCCGGTCAGGCGCAACGCCCAGTATTGCGGGTACATCAGCATCGCGGCGGCCCTGGCGAATTCGGCCGGGAAGCTTTTCTGCTGCCAGAAGAATTGCGCACCGAGATTGAGGCCGAGCGGCAGGCGCGGCGTGCCGGTCTCGGCGAAAGGCGGGCGGATCGCGTCATAATCCGCTGCCAACCTGTCGGGGCCATCGAACTCATAGTCGAGGACCGGCAGCACCAGTTCACCCGCCGCGTCGACCAGCACGCCCGTCGCGCCGTGGGTGGTGATCGAAATGGCGTCGATGCGCTGTTCGCGGTTGAGGCCGGCAAGGCTTTCGAGGATGAATGCCCACAAGGCCTCGACATCGTGGTGCGGGTAGGGCGCCTGTCGCGCCGGCGCATTGGACATGCGGCGCAGCGCCACCTCGCTCAACGTAGCGAGGTCGACCAGCGCCACCTTGGCGTTGGTCTTTCCGATGTCGATGACGGCGATGTGGCGCATCGCACTCATGCCATGTGGAACATTGTTTCCAGCGGCACGGCCACCGGCTCGTTGTCCGGTCTGGTTTCCATGATGCCGGCCATTTCAGCCCACCAGTGCTGCATCACCGAATGCCCGGGCAATTCGTCCATGCCGTGGTCGTCTCGCCGCCACAGCACACCGAACAGGATATTGGTCTCCTCATCGAGATGAATGGAATAGTCGGAGACGCCGGCCTGCTTCAGCAGCGCGACCAGCGACGGCCAGATTTCGTCATGGCGCTTCTTGTACTCGGCCTTCATGCCGGGCTTGAGCTTCATCTTGAATGCGTATTTCTCGGCCATCAACGCCCTCCACGGAGCCGCCGCCAGACGATCGGCAAGGCAATGACGATGATCAGCAGCAGGCCGATGAAGATCGACATGACGATGCCGGGCACGTTGAGCAGGCCAAGCCCGAAGGTCACCAGCCCCATGATGAAGGCCGCGAGCACGACGCCAACAATACTGCCGGCGCCACCGAGGATGCTTACGCCGCCGAGCACCACCATGGTGATGACTTCCAGTTCGTAGCCCTGCGCGATCGACGGCCGCGTCGAGCCGAGCCGCGATGTGATCAGCACCGAGGCGATGCCCGACATCAGCCCGGTCAGGCAGAACAGGATGAACTTGGTGCGACCGACGCGCACGCCGGAAAACTGCGCCGCCACCGGATTGTTGCCGATGGCAAAGACACGGCGGCCGAAACTCGTACGGTGCAGCAGGAACCAGTAGACGACGGCCGCAAAGAGGAAGAGCACCAGCTCGAACGACACCACCCACCAGACATAGCCCTGGCCGAAGAAGGCGATGCTTGCGGGATAACCCTTATAGGCCTGATCGCCGAGGATGATGAAGGCGATGCCGCGAAACAGGCTCATCGTGCCGATGGTGACGACGATCGACGGCAGGCCGAGCCTTGTCACCAGCAGCCCGTTGAAGGCGCCGCAGCCGAGCCCGACGACGATGCCGATCGCCACCAGCGCCGGCGTGCCGGCGCCGGCCTGCACCGCCATGCCCATCATCGTCGACGCCAGCGCGATGATGGCGGCCACCGACAGATCGATCTCGCCCGAGATGATCAGCAGCGCCATGGCGAAGGCGATCAGGCCCTTCTCGGTGAAATTGAAGGTGAGATCGGACAGCGAATAAGGGTCGAGGAAATAGGGCGAGGCGAAGCTGTTGATGGCGAAGATGGCGACGGCCACCACGACCAGCAGCGCTTCCCAGGAAAAGATCGCCGAACGAAGCGGCTTGTCGAGCCGGTCGGGAATGTGGCGTGGGGCAGGGATGTCGGTCATGTCACCGCCTCCACCTTTCTCAGGATGATGCGGCCTTGCTGGCGTTCGCCGCGCGCATTCAGCACGACGGCCAGAATGATGGCGCTGCCGGAAATCGCCATCTGCCAGAAGGGTGAGATGTTGATGACCGGCAGCGCGTTGGAGATGATGCCGAGGAACAGCGCACCGAGCACCGCGCCGCCGACCGAACCGATGCCGCCGGCGATCGAGATGCCGCCGATGACGCAGGCGGCGATGATGTTGAGCTCATAGCCATTGGCGACCTCGACCGACGCAATCACATAGCGCGAGATCCAGAGATAGCCTGACAGGCCGCCGATCATGCCGGAGATGCAGAAGACGATGAATTTCGTGCGGCCGACATCGATGCCGGCATAGACGGAAGCCGTCGGGTTGACGCCGATGGCATAGATCGAGCGGCCGAGCGCGGTGCGCGTCATCAGGATGAAGAACAGCGCGATGACCAGGATGGCGATCCACGACAGCACCGGAATGCCGATGAAGGCTGCGCGCTGAAAGCCGATGAATTCCGGGCTCATCTTGTCGGCATTGACCCAGGCACCGCCGGACAGCACGAAGGTGGCGCCGCGATAGATGGTCAGCGTGCCCAAAGTCACCACGATCGAGGGGATGTTCAGCCGCCAGACCAAAAGGCCGTTGATGGCGCCGAGCACCAGGCCGACGGCCAGCGCAATGACGATCAGCAGCGGGATGGGGATTGCCGGATGCGCGGCGTTCAGCATCGCCACCACCATGCCGGTGAAGCAGAGATTGGACGCCATCGACAGATCGATCGACCGGGTCAGGATGACCACCATCTGGCCGAGCGCCAGGATCATCAGGATCGAGGTGTCGTTGAACACTTGACGCAGATTGCCGGGGTCGGCAAAGGCCGGGAAACGCGTCGAAATCAGGCCGATCAGCACGACGATGGCCGCCAACAGCCAGATTTCACGGTGTTTGAGGAAAGCCTTCATGCCGCGATCCCTGCTGCCGTCCGAACCAGCGTCTCGGCGTCGAGCCCTTTGTTGTCGTAGACCGCCGCGACGAGCCCCTCGCGCATGACGACGACGCGGTCGGACATGCCGAGGATTTCGGGCAGCTCGGAGGACACCATGATCACCGACAGGCCTTGCGCCACCAACTCGGCCATGAAGCCGTGCACGGCGGCCTTCGAGCCGATGTCGATGCCCTTGGTCGGCTCGTCCAGGATGATCACCTTGGGCGACGTCGCCAGCCATTTGGCGATGACGATCTTCTGCTGGTTGCCGCCCGACAGCGTGCCGACGTCCTGGCTTAGCGAGGAGGCCCTGAGGTCGAGCCGCTCAGTGTAGGAGCGGGCCAGATCGAACTCTTCCGCCAGCCGCAGCAGGCCGGACTTCGACGTGCGCTTGAGCGAAGGCAGCGAGACGTTCTGGAAGATCGGCAGGCCGATCACCACGCCTTGCTTGCCGCGTTCTTCGGGCACGTAGACAATCCCGGCATCGATCGAATCCGCCGCCGATTTCGGCGCGAGCGTCTTGCCTTCCAGCGTGATCGTGCCGGCTGATGTGCGGGTGATGCCCGATATCGCCTGCATTACCTCGCTGCGGCCGGCGCCGACCAGGCCGTAGAAGCCGAGGATCTCGCCCTTGTGCAGTTCGAAGCCGATGTCGTTGAATTCGGTCGGATGCGACAGGCCGGAAACGGAGAGCACCGGCGCGCCGATCTCGGCCTTGCGCTGCGGGAAGATGTGATCGACCGCGCGGCCAACCATCAGGCGCACGATCTGGCTCTGGCCGGCATCCGTGATCAGGCCTTCGCCGACCATCTCGCCATCGCGGAACACCGTGTAGCGGTCGGCGATACGGTAGATCTCGTCGAACTTGTGGCTGATGAACAGGATCGCCTTGCCGTCGCTCTTGAGGAACTCGATCAGCAAAAAGAGCTCCTCGATCTCCTTCATCGAAAGCGCGGCGGTCGGCTCGTCCATGATGACGATCTGCGCGTCGATCGACATGGCGCGCGCGACGGCGACCAGATGCTTGTTGGCGATGCCGAGGTCCTTCAGGCGCGCATCGGCGTCGATATGGCCGGCATGCATGGTGTCGAGCACTTCGCGCGCATTTTTGCGCATCGTGCGCCAGTCGATGGTGCGCAAACGCGTGCGCGGCGCGTGGCCGAGAAAGATGTTTTCGGCGACCGTCAAATCGTCGAACAGCACGGTTTCCTGATGGATGGCAGTAACGCCATAGCCGAAGGCGGCATGCGCGCTGGGCAGGGTGACTGCCTGGCCGTCGATGCTGATGGTACCCTCGTCGGGCTGGTAGATGCCGGTCATGATCTTGACCAGCGTCGACTTGCCGGCGCCGTTTTCGCCGATCAGCGCCGTCACCTGGCCGGGGTAGAGCGACAGGCTGACATTGTGCAGCGCGCGCACGCCGGGAAAGCTCTTGGAGATGCCGGACAGCGTCAGGCGTGGAGCCGAGGCTAGAGGCTGCTCCTTCACCGTGCCGGGTTGGGCTGTCGTGTCCATAGTCGTATCAAGCCCTGAAACAAGGTCCGTTTAAAGTCGCGGCGGGACGTGAGCTCCGCCGCGACAGCTTGAGAGCGCTCCAGATCAATAAATCTTGGAGAACTTCTCGATGTTCGACTTGTCGAACTGGAACGGCGGAGCCATCGCAGCCGAGTTGGTGTCGTCGAGCGTGACCTTGCCGACGCGGCCGATCGACAGCGTGGCGCCGGGCTTCGCCTCTTCCTTCTTCACCGCCAGATCATGGGCGAGGTAGACGGCCGAGTAGCCGAGGTCGATCGGATTCCACAGCGCAACCGCCTGGCTGGAACCGTTGTCGATAAACTTCTTGAACTCGGACGGCAGCGCCAGGCCGGTGACATTGACCTTGCCGATCAAGTTCTCATCGGTGACGACCTGGGCGGCGGCAACGACGCCGACGGTGGTCGGCGCTATGATCGCCTTGAGGTTCGGATAGGACTTCAACAGGCCCTTGGCCTCATCAGTGCTCTTGGCCGAATCGTCATCGCCATAGACGGTGGCGACAAGTTTGATCTTGGGGAACTTCTCCGGCAGGATCTTCTTGGCCGCATCGATCCAGGCGTTCTGGTTGGTCGCGGTCGAGGAGGCCGACAGGATGGCGACTTCGCCGCCTTCCGGCAGGTAATCGGCGGCAAGCTTGATGATGGTCTCGCCGATCAGGCCGGTGTCGGACGGGTTGAGGTGAAGCTGGCGGCCTTCCTTGGCGACGCCCGAATCCCAGGAGATGACGGTGATGCCGCGTTCCATGGCCTTCTTCAGCACCGGTACCAGCGCGTCGGCGTCATTGGCCGAAATGGCGATGGCGTTGACCTTCTGCGCGATCAGCGAATTGACCACTTCGATCTGCGCTTCGGCGGTCGCCTTGGTCGGGCCGGTGTAGATGATGTCGACATCGCCGAGTTCCTTGGCCGCCTCTTCGGCGCCCTTGTTGGCGGCATCGAAGAAGCCGTTGCCGAGCGACTTCACCACCAACGCGATCTTGACGTTCTCGGCATAGGCGGCATTCACGAACATGGCGGCTGAGAATGCAGCCGTCACCATCAATTTCTTCAAGAAGCTCATCGAATTTCCTCCCTTGAGCGTTGCATTCCATCGCCGCTGCGAGCGCGAGTTGGCCTCAGGCCTGCAGTGAAGATTCTTCCTTGTTGGTTGCGGATGTGCGGGCGACGATCAGCGTCACGCCGGCGGTTTCCAGCATCTTGGCTTCGCGATCCTCGATGCCGTCATCGGTGATGACGGTGGCGATGCGCGACAGGCCGCACAGGATCAGGCTGGAGCGTTTGCGGAATTTTGAGGAATCGACCAGCACCACCAACTCGTCGGCCTGGTCGATCAGCTTCTGCTCCGCCTGGATCAAAAGCGGATCGCCTTCCATCAGGCCAAGCGGCCCCAGCCCCTGCGCGCCCATGAACATGCGGCGCGCATAGAAATTGCGCGTCACGTCATTGTCGAAGGGAGACAGGATGATGTTCTGCTCGCGATAGATGGTGCCGCCCGACAGCATCACCGTGTTCTTGGAGTGCTTGAGCAGGTGCTCGGCGATCGGGAACGAATTGGTGAAGATCGGCATGCGGCGGCCGGTCAGGAAATGCACCATCTGGAAGGTGGTGGTGCCGCCATTGATGATGATCGGTTCGCCGTCCTTGCACAGCTCGACCGCTTCACGCGCAATCGCCCGCTTCTGCGAGGCGTTGATGGTTTCGTTGACGGAAAAGGGCCGGCCGGCCAGCCCGATGAACTGCGGCGGCGAGATTGCCTCGGCGCCGCCGCGGACGCGGCGCAGGCGCTTCTGGACGTGGAGAGCCGCGATATCGCGCCGGATCGTCGCCTCGGAGGACTCCGTCAGGTCGACCATCTCTTGCACCGTCACAACAGGCTTTTCCTGGACGGCGGACAGAATGATCCTGTGGCGCTCTTTTTCGTGCATGGTTCCTCCCTGCCAGAGCATCTAGGCACCCAAAACGCGCAGTGTCAATCATTTCCGATCATATAATTTCATTGTGCAGTGCAATATGATCGATCTTGATCGTTTGTGATTGACAAGCCGGCTGCTTCCGTGGAAATTCGAACCAAATGGCCGCGCCTTTTGCGTGCCTTCGGGAGGATTTCTTATGCTCGACAAGCGCACCGGCGCGCGCCTCGCCAATCTGTGGGATGAGGCCAAGGCTCACGCGATGAGCGGGCCGGAACTTCTGGTCTACCGCTCGAACACACTTGGCTCGGACAAGCGCGTCACCAACTATGGCGGCGGCAACACGTCCTCGAAGATATGGCAGAAAGACCCACTCACCGGCGAGAACGCCGAAGTGCTTTGGGTCAAGGGCTCGGGCGGCGACAGCGCCTCGATCAAGCTGGACGGCTTTGCCACGCTCTACATGGACAAGCTGCGCGCGCTCAAAGGCCTCTATCGCGGCGTCGAGCACGAAGATGAAATGGTCGGCTTCCTGCCCCACTGCACCTTCAACCTCAATCCGCGCGCGGCCTCTATCGACACGCCGTTGCATGCCTACGTGCCGAAGCCTTTTGTCGACCACATGCATCCCGATGCCATCATCGCCATTGCCGCCGCCAAGGATTCGAAGGCGCTGACGAAAGAAATCTTCGGCGACGCCATCGGCTGGCTGCCGTGGAAGCGTCCCGGGTTCGAGCTTGGTCTTTGGCTGGAGAAATTCTGCCTCGAACACCCCGATGCCAAGGGCGTCATCCTCGAAAGCCACGGCCTGTTCACATGGGGCGACACTCCCCGGGAATGCTACGAGACGACGATCTCGGTGATCAACCAGGCGATCGAATGGTTCGAGCGCCGCTCCGAGGGTGTCGCTATCTTCGGCGGTGAGGAGGTCAAGGCACTCGACGCCACCGAGCGCCGTGCCATCGCGGCCAAACTGATGCCGAGGATTCGCGGCCTGATCTCGGAAAAGAGCCACAAAACAGGCCATTTCGATGATTCCGCCGCCGTGCTCGAATTTGTGAATTCCAGGGATCTGCGCCCGCTGGCGGCACTCGGCACGTCGTGCCCCGACCATTTCCTGCGCACCAAGATCCGCCCCCTGGTCATCGAATTCGATCCGGCCAAGCCCGATGTCGATGCGGTGATTGCGCGGCTTGCCGACGACATCGCAGCCTATCGCGTCGGCTACCAGGCCTATTACGAGGGCTGCAAGCATCCGGATTCGCCCGCCATCCGCGATCCCAATGCCGTGGTCTACCTGATGCCCGGCGTCGGCATGTTCACCTTCGCCGGCGACAAGGCGACGGCGCGCATTTCGGGCGAATTCTATGTCAACGCCATCAACGTCATGCGCGGCGCCTCCACCGTCTCGTCCTATGTCGGGCTGCCCGCACAGGAAGCCTTCGACATCGAATACTGGTTGCTCGAGGACCTGAAGCTGCAGCGCATGCCGAAGCCGAAGTCGCTTGCCGGCCAGATCGCGCTGGTCACCGGCGGCGCCGGCGGCATCGGCCGCGCCACGGCCAACCGCCTGCTGCGCGAAGGCGCCTGCGTCGTGCTGGCCGACATCGACGAGACAGCGCTGGCCGGCGCCAATGACGAACTGGCGAAAGTCTACGGCAAGGATTTCGTCCGCCCGGTGTTGATCAACGTCACCTCGGAGGATCAGGTCATTTCGGGCTTTGCCGAGACGGCGGTCGAGTTCGGCGGCATCGACATTCTGGTGTCGAACGCAGGGCTGGCCTCCTCGGCGCCGATCGAGGAGACGACGCTGGCGCTGTGGAACAAGAACATGGACATATTGTCGACCGGTTATTTCCTGGTCTCGCGGGAAGCGTTCCGGCTGTTCCGCGCGCAGAAGATTGGCGGCAACGTCGTCTTCGTCGCCTCCAAGAACGGCCTTGCCGCATCGCCCAACGCTGCCGCCTATTGCACCGCCAAGGCCGCCGAGATCCATCTCGCCCGCTGTCTGGCGCTGGAGGGCGCGGAGGCGCAGATCAGGGTCAATGTCGTCAACCCGGACGCGGTGCTTCGCGGCTCGAAGATCTGGACCGGCGAGTGGAAGGAACAGCGCGCCGCCGCCTACAAGATGTCGACCGACGATCTGGAGGAGCACTACCGCTCGCGTTCGATGCTGAAGCGCTCGGTCTTCCCGGAAGACATCGCAGAGGCGATCTATTTCCTGGCGTCCGACATGTCGGCCAAGTCGACCGGCAACATCATCAATGTCGACGCGGGCAACGCCCAGTCGTTCACGCGCTGAGCGGAGGAGGACGATGGAACAGATCATCGCCGCCGATACCGTCGACAAGGACAATGCCGCGCGGAAGGCCGACCTCGAACGCGACTACGCCTCGCTCGGCGAACGCCTCGACCGTCGCGGCATCGCCATCGACGCCATCCGCGACAAGGTCGAGAAATTCGCGGTGGCGATCCCGTCCTGGGGTGTCGGCACCGGCGGCACGCGCTTTGCCCGCTTTCCCGGCGCCGGCGAGCCGCGCGACATCTTCGACAAGATCGAGGATTGCGCCGTCATCCAGCAATTGACGCAGGCGACGCCGACCGTCTCCCTGCACATTCCGTGGGACAAGGCCGACCCGAACCGGCTGAAACAGGCCGCCTCGCGCTTTGGCCTCGGCTTCGACGCCATGAACTCCAACACCTTTTCCGATGCCAGGGACCAGAAACTCTCCTACAAATTCGGCTCGCTCTCGCATGCCGATGCCGGGACGCGCCGGCAAGCGGTCGAGCACAATCTCGAATGCATCGAGATCGGCGAGACGCTTGGCTCCAAGGCGCTGACGGTGTGGATCGGCGACGGCTCGAACTTCCCGGGCCAGGTCAATTTCGCCAAGGCGTTCGAGCGCTATCTCGACGCCATGAAAGAGGTTTACGCCGGGCTGCCCGCCGGCTGGAAGCTGTTTTCCGAGCACAAGATGTACGAGCCGGCCTTCTATTCCACCGTCGTGCAGGACTGGGGCACCAACTACATCATCGCCAGGGAATTGGGCGACAAGGCGTTCTGTCTCGTCGACCTTGGCCACCATGCCCCCAACGTCAACATCGAGATGATCGTCTCGCGGCTGATCCAGTTCAAGAAGCTCGGCGGCTTCCACTTCAACGATTCGAAGTATGGCGACGATGATCTCGATGCCGGTTCGATCGACCCCTACCGGCTGTTCCTCGTCTTCAACGAACTGGTCGATGCCGAACTGTCCGGCGCCGAGGGTTTCGACCCGGCCCACATGCTCGACCAGAGCCACAACGTCACCGATCCGATCGAAAGCCTGATGCTGTCGGCGGTCGAGGTGCAGCGCGCCTATGCGCAGGCGCTGCTCGTCGACCGCAAGGCGCTGGAAGGTTTTCAGGACTTGAACGACGCGCTGATGGCGACGCAGACGCTGAAAGCCGCCTACCGCACCGATGTCGAGCCGATCCTCGCCATGGCGCGGCTGAAGACGGGTGGCGCCATTGATCCGGTCGCGGCGTATCGTGCGGCGGGCTACCGGGCGAAAGTCGCGGCGAAGCGCCCGGCGGTTGCGGGCGGTTCAGGCGGGATTGTGTAGGCCTTTAGTTCGATTTTCCGTCGATTGGACAGAGAGGGCGGCACTTGAGCACCCCCCTCTGTCCTGCTGGACATCTCCCCCGCAAGGGGGGAGATTGGCCGCTTCATCGACAGCGCTCTTCCTGCAACGTCGGAGATTGGCGAAAGCAGAGACAACAACCGATCTCCCCCCTTGCGGGGGAGATGTCCGGCAGGACAGAGGGGGGTGTGAAGGATCGCCACCCGTTACTATTGGCTAGACTAACCCACCCCAAGAGGCTCTTCTAGGCGCACCCCTCACGCTCCCGGAGGCACGCCATGCCGCTCACCCGCAGAACACTGATCGCCGCCAGTCTTTGCATCACCTTCGCCCTGGCGCCGTTGACGAGCGCCTTTGCCGCTTCCCCGCAACCGGCCAAGGGCGAGCACGGCATGGTGGTGACGGCCCAGCATCTGGCGTCCGAAGTCGGCATCGAGGTCTTGAAGAAGGGCGGCAATGCTGTCGATGCGGCGGTTGCCGTCGGCTATGCGCTCGCGGTCGTCTACCCCAATGCCGGCAATGTCGGCGGCGGCGGCTTCATGACCATCCGCTTCAAGGACGGCAAATCGACCTTTCTCGATTTCCGCGAGCGGGCGCCGCTGGCGGCGACAAAAACCATGTATCTCGACAAGGACGGCAACCCGGTGAAGGGGGCGAGTCTCGACGGTTATCTTGCGGTCGGCGTGCCGGGTTCGGTGGCCGGTCTGGAACTGGCCCGCGAAAAATACGGCAAATTGTCCCGCCAGGATTTGATGGCGCCGGCGATCGGCTATGCCAAGGACGGCTTCATCCTCAACCAGGGCGACGCCGCCTCTTTTGCCGGCAGCGCCGACAGGCTGGCGAAGGACCCCGCGGCCGCCGCCATATTCCTCAAACCCGACGGCAAGCCCTATGGCATCGGCGAGCGGCTGGTCCAGCCCGACCTCGCGGCGTCGCTCGCCGCCATTTCCGAAAAGGGTACGGATGCCTTTTACAAAGGCGCCATCGCCGATGCCATCGTCAAGGCGAGCGGCGCCAAGGGCGGCATTCTCGCCAAACCGGATTTCGAGCAATATGCGGTGCGCGAACTCAAGCCCGTGACCTGCACCTATCGCGGCTACGAGATCACCTCCTCGCCGCCGCCCAGCTCCGGCGGCGTCATCATCTGCGAAATCCTCAATGTGCTCGAAGGCTATCCGCTCTCCTATCTCGGTGCCGGTTCTGCCGAGACGGTCCACGTGATGATCGAGGCGATGCGCTACGCCTATGTCGACCGCAATTCCGCGCTCGGCGATCCCGATTTCGTCGACAATCCGGTCTCGAAATTGCTTGATAAGGCCTATGCCAGGGATATCCGCGACAAGATCGATCCGTTCCGGGCCGGCGTGTCGCAGGATCTGATGCCGAAGGGCTTTGGCGAGAGCAAGGAGACGACGCATTATTCGATCATCGACGATGAAGGCAATGCGGTCGCGGTCACCTACACGCTGAATGGCTCCTTCGGAGCCGGCGTCGTCGCCGACGGCACCGGCATCCTGCTCAACAACGAGATGGACGATTTCACCCAGAAGCCCGGCGTGCCCAACCTCTATGGCCTGGTCCAGGGCGAGGCCAACGCCATCCAGCCGAAGAAGACGCCGCTGTCGTCGATGAGCCCGACCGTGGTCGCCAAGGACGGCAAGCCGTTCATGGTCATCGGCAGCCCGGGTGGCTCGCGCATCATCACCATCACGCTGGAAGCGATCGTCAATGTCATCGACCACGGCATGAACATCCAGGAGGCGATCGACGCGCCTCGCATCCACCATCAATGGCTGCCCGACAAGGTTTATGTCGAGCCGTTCGGCCTGTCGCCGGACACAGAAAAGCTGCTGGCCGGCATGGGATATCACCTCGATCTCGCTGACCAGACCTGGGGGCAGGCGGCCGGCATCCTGGTCGGCGGCAAGAGCCTGGCGGAAATCGAGAAGGGCGGCGGCGCGCGCTACAACGGCGCCATCGACAGCCGCGCGGCCTCTGGTGAGGCGCTCGGATACTGATAGCTCGGAGGAAAAGCTTGGTGCAGCGTGGCGATTCGGGTTGATCGCCCGCTGCTCAAGTGGATCGGCTCACACCGATTTGATCGTCACAAGACCAGCGTGAGGGTGGACGCAACCAGCATCAAGGCGGCAATGCCGACGAACAGCGCATAGATACGCGGCCGGTCGAGCAGCAGCGCGTTTCCGGATATCCAGGCGGACGTGGCGCCGCCAAGCGCGAAGAGGAAGCCGTTGCGGTGCCCGAAGACCATCGATGCGGCCATCAGCCCGCCAATGATCAGCGCACCGAACACGATGATCACGGCAACGGCATATCTCTCGAAATCATTGCCGCTACCCATGCTCGGGCCGATTGCGTTCAACGTCGGCAGGTCGTCCGGATCGAAGGGGTTCGTCGACCCGTATTCGTCTTGACCGGCAGGCTCTCGCATCATTCGTTCTCCGTATAGCGGCAACAAATCATCAAGCCTTGCCGAGTGCAACCCGATCGCGCTGCCTTGATGCGTTCGACCGGTCCTTGACGTCTTCAGGCGGCGGCTTGCTGCCGGCTTTTTTGGTTCGTTCCTTGGCCGTCTTTGGTCTCTCAGGCAATCCAGGAAACGGCTGCCCAAAGGCGACCGTGGCTTCGTCTATCATGGAATGCCTTCGTGGAGGAAAAATGATGCGAGCGCGGATTGGGCTTCGCGGGCCGTGATTTTTTGGGCGGCCACATCGCACAGCGCTGTTGTACGGGCGAATCGCCTTGCGGCCAAGCGGCTGCGCCGGGCACGCGGTTGCGTAAAAGTTGACTTGTCAGGCCATCAAAATGTTGACTATTAAACTCATGTTCATAGTCAACCGGGCAGTGGTCACTGGAGACCGTATCCCGAAAAGCAGGGCACGCCGCATTGCAGAGAGACCGAGAGCCCCAGTCGAGAGCCGCGTCCGATCACTTGCGCAGCCGAATGACCCGGCGCCAGGCGCTCGGGCTTTTCACGCTGCCGTTCGCCGGCATGGGGTTCTCCACGGCTGAAGCCCGTCCGTTGCGCATAGTCTGCCTGGATGACGGGTTGACCGAGACCTTGCTCATGCTCGGCGTCAGCCCGGTCGCCATTGCCGATCGGGAGGTCTGGGAGAAATGGGTGGTCGAGCCGCGGCTGCCGCCTGACATCGCCGATGTCGGCACGCTGCTCGAGCCCAATCTTGAATTCCTGCAGCAGCTCAGGCCCGACATCATCCTGTCCATGCCGTATCTCGACGGCATCAAGCCGCTGCTCGAACGCGTGGCTCCGGTGACGACGATCGGTCTCTACACCGAAGCCGGGCAGCCCTATCAGCACGCCGTCGAGGCGACGCGCCAGCTCGCCGGGCTTGTCGGCAAGGAAAGCGAAGGCGAAGCGCTGATCGTGGCGACAGACGCGTATTTTACGGAGCTTCGCCAGCAACTGGCGCCGCTGTCGGCACGGCCGATCTATGTCGTCAGCTTCCTGGACCCCCGCAATGTGCGCGTCTACGGCGCAAAGAGCCTGTTTCAGGAGGTGTTCGACCGCATCGGGCTCAGCAACGCGTGGACGGCCGAGACCAATTACTGGGGGTTTTCGACCGTCGGTATCGACGGGCTGGCAACATCCAGCGATGCGCGCCTCGCCTATCTCGAACCCTTGCCTGAGGGCGCTGGCGGCACGCTGACCGAAAGTCCGGTCTGGAACGCCATGCCTTTCGTGCGCAACCGCTGGATCATGCGCCTTCCTGCCGTCCTGATGTTTGGCGCGCTTCCATCCGCGCGCCGTTTTGCTCGGGTCCTGGCGTCGGCGATGACCGCGGAGGCCGCCCATGGCTGAGGATGCCGCGGCCGTCACTCAAGAAGGAAAGCTTGCGCCGTCGGGCCGCGCCTTGCCATGGGGCTCTCTTGGCAATCAGCCGGTAGGCGCGATCCTGCTTTGCGCGGTGCTGCTCGCGACGGCGATCGCGGCAACCGTCTCAAACCTCACCGTGCAGCTGCCATCGGCGCTTTGGCTCCAATCGCTCGCCGCCCCCGACATTGATGATATGCGGCAGGTGCTCGTCCACTACGCCTTCCTGCCCAGGCTTGCCGTCAGCCTTTTATGCGGTGCGGCGCTCGGGCTTGCCGGAACCGTCCTGCAGCAGGTTCTGCGCAACCCGCTCGCCTCGCCCGAAACGGTCGGTGTCTCGGCCGGCGCCTATCTGGCGCTGGCACTAGCAACGCTTCTGTCACCGTCGCTGCTTGCCTTTGGCCGCGAATGGGTGGCGCTGGGCGGCGCATTCGTTGCCCTTGCCGCCGTCATCGCTCTGTCCTGGCACAAAGGCCTGTCACCGCTTTCGGTCGTGCTGGCGGGGCTTGTTGTCAGTCTCTATGCCGGCGCTATCGGCGCTGCCCTCATTGTGCTGCGGCATGAATGGTTGGCCGGCCTGTTCATCTGGGGCGCCGGTTCGCTGGGCCAGCAGGACTGGTCGACGACACTGTGGCTGTTGCCACGCATCGGCAGCGCGGCGCTGGCGATCTTCCTCATGGTGCGGCCGCTGGCCCTGCTTGGTCTCGACGATGAAGGCGCGCGCAGCCTTGGCGTGCCGCTCGGCGCCTATCGCTTCGCAGGACTGGCGGCCGCGGTCGCCCTGATCGCGTTTGTCGTTGCCGCTGTCGGCGTCATCGGTTTCGTCGGCCTGGCCGCGGCGACGCTCGCGCGCATCGGCGGTGCCCGGCGGCTGGGCCAACAACTGGTGATGGCGCCGCTGATCGGCGGGGCGCTGTTGTGGACAGCCGACCAGGCCGTACAGATCGCCACTGGACCGCAAGGCGACCTGCTGCCGACCGGAGCGATCACAGCACTTCTCGGCGCGCCTCTGCTTCTCTGGCTGCTGCCGCGCCTTGCTCTTGGCTCGGAAGTCCCGACCTTGATGGCCGCGCGCCTGCCGCGCGCAAGCCGGCCCGGCCTTATACTGACGGCGATCGGCCTGGCCCTGCTTTTGCTGCTCGGGCTGGCCCTGCTCTATGGACCGGGTCCGCATGGCTGGACCTTCGCCTTCGGCGACGAGCTGCAGCCTTTGCTGTCGTGGCGGTGGCCTCGCGTGCTTGCCGCGCTGAGCGCCGGGGCGATGCTGGCGCTTGCCGGGCTGATGATGCAGCGGCTGACCGGCAATCCGATGGCCAGCCCGGAAGTGCTGGGCGTCAGCGCCGGTGCCGCCCTTGGCATGATGGTGGCGCTGTTTGCGCTCTCCGATGCCGGACGTCCGGTTCAGACGGCGGCGGCAACCATCGGCGCCTTCGCCGCTTTGCTGGTGACGCTGGCGATCGGCCGCCGTGCCGCCTATGCGCCGGAGCGGCTGCTGCTCGCCGGCGTTGCCCTGACTGCCTTGTTCGACGCGCTGATCCTGGTGCTCACCGCCACCGGCGATCCGCGTGCCATGCTGCTGCTCAACTGGCTGACCGGTTCGACCTATGGCGTCGATGTCGGCGGCGCCTTGCTCACCGGTGGCATCGCCGTCTGCCTCTTCGCGCTCGCGCCTTTCTTCATGCGTTGGCTCGACATCCTGCCGCTTGGCCCCGCCGCCGTGCAGGGCCTTGGCATTGACCTGAAGAGGACGCGGCTTTTCGTGCTGCTGGTGGTCGCGGCACTCACCGCAGCCTCGACGCTGATCGTCGGTCCGCTGACCTTCATCGGCCTGATGGCGCCGCACCTTGCCCGTCGCTTTGGCCTTTCCCGTGCGCTGCCGCAGGCCATTGGCGCGGTGCTCGCCGGCGCGCTGATCATGGTCGCCGCCGACTGGATCGGCCGCACCGCCATCTTCCCGCGCCAGATCCCGGCCGGTCTCGTCGCCACACTGATCGGCGGCCCGGTGCTGATGTGGCTGCTGCGCCGCCGTTGACTTTTTTGTCCCTCTGGAGATATCCATGTCCAAGTCGATGGCGGCGCCAGCCTTGATTGCCGACACCACGATCCACGACTTCCTCCCGGCGCATGGCGGCGCCGCCTGGCGGATATTCCTGCATGTGCCGTCCGGGCCGGTGCCCGAGGCCGGCTGGCCTGTGCTCTACATGACCGACGGCAACGCCGTCATCGGCACAGCGGTCGACGCCATGCGCGCGCAGGCCTTCTATCCAACGGGCACCAATGTCGGCTGGGGCGTCATCGTCGCCATCGGCTATCCCGTCGAGGGCGCCTACGACCCGTTGCGCCGCTCATGGGATCTCGGCCCGCCGCCGGGCAAGACCTACCCGCCCTTCTACGAGGGCACGCCCGAAGTTCGGACGGGTGGGGCAGCGGAATTCCTTGCCTTCATCGAAGACAAGCTCAAGCCATGGGTCGCCAGTCGGGTCACGGTCGACACAAACCGCCAGGCGCTTTACGGCCATTCTTTCGGTGGCCTGTTCGCGCTCTATGCCCTGTTCACGCGGCCGTGTGCCTTCCAGACCTGGATGGCGGCGAGCCCCGCCCTCTATTGGGAAGAGCGTGCCATCGACCGCTTTCTCGAAACCTTCGAGGCCGCCGTTCCCGCTGGTTTGGCGGCGACCATGATCCTGTCGGCCGGCGAGTACGAGACCGAGAAGCTGGCGCCGTTCCAGATTGGCGCCGAGGACGAGGAAAAGCGCCTGCGGCAGAAGAAGGTGACACGCACCGACGAATTCGCGCGGGCAATGGCGCAGCGGCTTGATGCTCTCCCGGGCGTGCGCGCGCGCTTCGAGCTGCACGCCGGCGAGAACCACATGTCGATCCTGCCGGTCACGGTCAATCGCGCGGTTCAGGCAGCGTTTGCGGTCAGGGCTTGCGACTAACGGCCTTCACCTCTCAACGCTGCGATGGCTTGTTCCCGTTGTGCGGCTGCGTCCGCGTCCATAGCGCCAAAACGCAGGGCACAGCGGAATTTTTCCCCGGGTACGACGCGAACCAGGCGGCCTCTTTCCTTGGCCGCAAGATAGCCGTCTGGTTCGGCGGTGGCCGGCAACACGAGGCCAAGTGCGTCCTGGTCGGCGCCGCGCGTGATCCAGCGGACGGCATAATTGAGCTCGTCGGGGCGAAAGCTGACGAAATCCGCCGTACGGTCCGGATGGACCTGCAAGGCGTGCGCCCAGCCCTGGAGGTCCGCCTTAGCCCTCATCGTCAGCACGAGTTCTGGGTCGATCGGCTCGCCCTTGGTCAGCAGGCGATGCCGCGAAGGATCGGCGACAACGGCATCGCGGTAAGCAAGGTAGCTTTCGCTCGGTGTGAAAAAGGGCGGCAGCGTCTGGCGCACGACAATGTCCGCGGAATCATCCGCTACGGTGTCGACCAGGCGCCCGCCGTCGGCCGGCTTGAAATTGATGTGCGCCAGGTACATCAACTCCATGGCCGAGCGTTTCAGGTTCTCGATCACGATGTCGACTGCGACGCTGCTGGCATCGAGTTGCAGCCGTACGGTCGGCTCCATCACATAGTCATGGCTGAAAGCGACGGTCTGTCGGCAGCGCCCCGTCAGCGCCATGAAGGGTCCTTCGGAATTGCTGCCGGCGATCAGTTGCACGTCCTGATAAGGCGCATTGGGCAGATCGCCGTGAAGCGGGTGACGGTCATCCGGGCCAGGATTTCCCATTGCGGTAGCGCCGCAGTGAATGAAGAACGCGCCGTAGTTGGAAAGATAGTCCCGGGTCGCGACCGGCTCATCGAACATCGAGCGCATGGTCAGGGAGCGGCCGAGGAAGGTCACGTCCCATATCTGCTGTCCTTGGAACGGCAGCATGACGATTTCGCCCTTCGCGTTGCTGATCCGAAGCCCGGCAACGCCGGATCGATAGCGAAAGGCGGTGGCGACAAGCCCGCGATAGCGCGCGACGATGGTTTCCGACGGGCCGAACTGCTCGGGCACGAGGTCGACGAAGACGTGATCGGAGTGGTCCAGATGCATTGTTTCGACCTCTATCTTCCGCAAGTGTGCGTGCCGATAGTCGCAGGAAACATCTGGAAATCAACGGCAGCACGCCTCACAGCTTCTGCCAGGACGGCTGGTGGAAAAGTCTCTTCGCGCCCTCCTGGGAGAGCGCTCGAAACTGCAAGCTTGCCAGGCAATATCCCGCGATTGCCTATCCGCGAGCCGGCGGCAGCTCGAACAAAGTGGCGCCATTCTCCCGGCCGCGCTCGACATAGCCGATAACGCCAAACCATCTTGCGACATCCGGCCCCTGCAGCCAGCTGCGCGAGTGGATGGCGAGGTTGCCGGCGAGCGCCTGGATGTGCCGGATATGCCGCTTGCAGAAGCGAACGGTCGCGGCACGGAAGAAGTCCTCCCGTGCGGCGAACAGCGTGTCGGCGGCGTCGCTGTTCTCATGCCAGGCGATAATCGCCACGGCCTTGTCGCCCTCGACAAGCGCGTGCGCGCGGCCTTCCTTCAAATTCATCATCAGATTGTCGTAGGCGATCTTGCTGTCCTTGCCGGCCGCCACGTATTCGTCCGACATCCGCTTGGACAGACCACGAAAGACATCCTCCAGATCCCCAAGCGTTGCTGCGCGTGCTCTCATTTCACCTCCTGCAGCCCCGGCAGGCAGTTTGCCCTAGGGTTGAGGGGTGGCCAAGCAAATTAAATCCGCATGCAGGCAGAAGAGCGCAAACTTGTTTCGGCCAATGATGCTTGCGGTGACCGGTTGGCCAGCTTTTATGGCCACCCTGCTGGCCGTCACCAAGCGGCAGATATTTTGGCTGCGACTCCCGGTGAGCCGACGCCTTGCACACAGCGCCCACGCGGCCAGATTAGCGGCCGGCCGGGGGATGCAGCCTTGTGTCGAGAGCAAAAGTTTCCTGGAGCTTCAGCGCATAGGTATCTGTCGCTACGCTTGCCACGAAGATCAAGTTCCAGCTATGTGAAGAGACCGCACTCGGTATCGCCACCACGCGATGGCCCATCAGAAGGTCATCCCCGAATGCCTGCTGACCCGCGCTTGGTATGCCGGGGCGCAGCCAGTTCGGATTGGGCACGCTTGCAGGATCGACGACATGTATAGCCGATGCATCGCTGATGACAGCGGCTGTTAACGTGTGAGGAACTGTGTCGAGGGCGCGAAAACCCTTATGTACGGCGACTTCGAGGATAGCCGTGGCGGGATCGATCGAGCAGTACACAGCTCTTACGCCCTTGCTGTTCCAGCGGCCGCCTACCCGATAGGCACCTTCGCCACTATTCCATGTCGCGGCATGGACGGCCTGGTCAAGCCGCCACGCGATGAGTTCCGTTCCTCCGAGCGCTATTGGCAGAGGCGTCATGCATAGACGCCGTATTCAAGCCGTTCGAGATAGTCTTCGACCAGTTCCACGCCGGCGGGAGTGCCCAGAAGATCGATCGGACGGCGCTGGTCAAGACCGATCGCCGGGCGCTCCAACCATTGCTCAGCTTCCGCCTGCGTGCCGAGGACATCCGTCGCCTTCGCCAGGATCTCTGCGAATTTCCAAGTCCGTCCGCTTTGCTCTTGGCTAAGAGGCTTGGATGGAGCGTCTTTGCGGCGCTGCCAGGTTCGCAGGCTCATACCAACCGCCTTTTCGAGGGACGCCGTCTTGTCAATGAAGACCAGTTGTCCGACGAGATGGTTTAGCGCTGAGGCCGGCAGGCCACTTAGAAGCAATTCATGCGCATCAAGTGCGCTGGTCAATCGACGCGACAGTATACGAGAACCGCCGAGCAGTGCCTCCACTCGTTGGAGACCGCCGTCTCTCGCTTCCGTAACGACCTTATCCGCCGTAGTCGTCATGTGCGCCTCCTGTGTCAACTGTCGCGTAAAATATGACAGTTGACGGTGGTGATTTCAAGTGGGCAGCGGGCGCGCTTGAACCCAGTCCGGGAAGATATGACCGGGTGCGCGGCGTCGGTAGCCAGATGATTAGAATTAAGGGCGGAAAGGCGGTCGTATTTGACTTAGTGGGCAGGGTCTTAACGGCGCGCAAGGCGGCTAAGCGTCTAACGGTTAAGTCAGTGATATTGTTTGGAAAATGGTGCCCAGAGGCGGAATCCAAGTGAGGAAAGTATGCCAGTACTTTCAGGGTGTTACTACCCACGTAGCCTGCGAACAACCAACAGAAATACCAACAATATATTTCTGTGGATTACTTTCATTCCTCGTGGAATGCCCGACTGATTTGGTCCGACAGCGGCTTCACAAAATAGGAAAGCGCCGTACGCTCGCCCGTCTGGACCATCGCTTCGGCCGGCATGCCGGGCACGAGCGTCAGGTCCTTGAGCTTCGTCATTTCCGCATGCGGAACCGATAGACGCACCAGGTAATACGAAATGCCGTTTTTTTCGTCCGTCGCCAGATCGGCTGCGATCCGGCTGACATATCCGTTCAATTCCGGCGTGGTTCTCAGATTGAAGGCTGACATCCGCAGCACGGCCTTGTGACCAAGCTGGATTTGG
>NZ_JAMYSJ010000046.1:0-32014 GCF_040321855.1 Mesorhizobium sp. M0227
CCGCCCGGACCTTGGCTCAATCGCTCTAATCCCACGAAATCTCTCTCGTGTAGATACAAGGTGGCTCGGCGAAGCCGAGACGGAGAGGGGGAATGGCTCGACCTTGCCTTGCTTCGGCGACAACTCGCCAGCGTCGCAGGCCTCTCTCCGACCGCTTCGCGGCCACCTCTCCCCGCTTTGCGGGGCGAGGAACCCAAGCTTTGCTACCGCTCTTCCCGCCGAAACGGCTTGAGCAGCGCCGACGGTGCCACCGCGTTGCGCGACATCACCGCCATGGCGACGATGGTGAAGATGAATGGCAGCATCAGGAACGCCTCGTAGGGGATGTGGCCGAGCCCGCTGGCCTGCATGCGCAACTGCAGCGCATCGACGAAGGCGAACAGCAGCGCCGCGCCCGCCGAGCGCCACGGATCCCAGCGGCCGAACACGACCAGCGCGATCGCCACCCAGCCGCGCCCCGAGACGACGCCGAAGGTGAAGGCGTTGAACTGCGCCATTGACAGAAAGGCGCCGGCCAGCCCCATCAGCGCACCGCCGAGGATGACTGCCTGGAAGCGCGTGGCAATGACGCTGACCCCCGCCGAATCCGCGGCGCGCGGGTTTTCGCCGACCATGCGCACCGACAGGCCCCATGGCGTGCGGTAGAGCACGAAGGCGGCGAGCGGAATGGCCAGGATCGCCATGTAGACCAGCGCGAACTGGTTGAACACCGCCGTCCCGAGCACCGGGATGTCCGACAGAAGCGGGATCGGCAGTGTCTGAAACCCCTTGATGTTGGGCGGCACCGACTGCTGGCCGAAGATCAGCCGGTAGAGGAAATAGGCGAGGCCCGACGAGAACAGCGTCACGCCGATGCCGCAGACATGCTGGCTGAGGCCGAGCGCCACGGTGAACAGCGCATGCAGCGCGCCCATCAGCATGCCGGTCAGCACTGCCGCCAGCACGCCGAGCCACAGGCTGCCGCTGAGGCTGGCGGCGGTGAAGCCGGTCATCGCCGACAACAGCATGATGCCTTCGATGCCGAGATTGAGCACGCCAGCCCGCTCCGAGAACATTTCGCCGAGCGTCGCGAAAGCCAGCGGCGTGGCAATGCGAATGATCGCGGCCAGGAAGCCGACCTGGAAGATCTGTTCGAACACCGCGCTCATCGGGCAACTCCGACGCGGCGGATGCGATAGGCGGTGAACAGCAGCGCCACCAGCATGGCAAGCAATGCGGTGCCCTGGATGACGTCACTGAGGAAGGCCGGAACGCCGGTCGCCCGCGACATCGCCTCGGCGCCGGTCATCACGGCGGCAAGGAAGATCGCCGCCGGCACGACGCCAAGCGGGTTGAGCCGCGCCAGCATCGCAACGACGATGCCGGAATAACCGTAGCCCGGCGAGATGTCGCTCATCACCTGGAAATGCACGCCGCCGACCTCGCCGACGCCGGCCAACCCGGCCAGCGCGCCGGACAGCAGCGCCGTCGAGATCAGCACCCGCTCGACATGGATGCCGCCATATCTGGCGGCTTCCGGGTTTTCGCCGGTGACCCTGATCCTGAAGCCGAGCGTCGTGCGCACGATCAGGAACCAGGTCAGCGGCGCCGCGATCAGCGCCGCGACGACGCCGAGATGCAGCCGCGTGCCTTCGAGCAGCACCGGGAAATTGGCCGAATCCTCGATCGGCGGCGAGATCGGATAGCCGCTGAAGGAGTCCTTCCACGGTCCTTCGATCAGCGCCATCAAGGCGTAATAGATGACCGAGTTGAGCAGCAGCGAACTGACGACATCGTCGACCTTGAATTTTACTCTGAGGGTCGCCGGCACCAGCGCGACTGCGGCTCCCGCCGCAGCACCGGCGACCGCCATCAAGACCATGGCGAGCGGCCCCGGCATTGGAATGGCGCCGACAAAGCAGCTGGCCACCGCGCCGGCCAGCAATTGCCCCTCGGCGCCGATGTTCCAGAATTTGGCCCGGAAGGCGACCGCGACCGCCAGTCCGGTGAAGATCATGGGTGTTGCACGCACCATCGTTTCGGTGATCGCATAGCTGTCGCCCAGCGACGCCGTGAACATCACGCCGTAGGCTTCGAGCACGCCGGCGCCGGCCAGCGCGATGAGGCCGCTGCATAGGATGAGCGTCCCGCCGATCGCCAGCAATGGCAGAGCGAGGTTGAACCAGGCAGGTGTGCTTGTGCGGGCTTCCAGGCGGAACATTAGGCGGCACCCTCTGTTCTGTCTGTCGAACAAGGATTCTGACGAAGAGGGACCCCCACCCCTAGCCCCTCCCCACAAGGGGGAGGGGAACTCTCGCAGGCGCCGACCACGACAAAACAGCAGAAGTCCGGGCTCGGAAGCTGTGTGAGCGGCGCGCGGCAGCATCCCCCTCCCCCTTGTGGGGAGGGGTTAGGGGTGGGGGTCAGCGCCGCCGGAAGGTCCATCTAGGCTCTTCCCTCCGCCCCGGTCATCATCAGGCCGAGCCGCGCGATCGTCGCATCGGCGCTGTCGAGCGTGCCGACGATGCGGCCTTCATACATCACCGCGATGCGGTCGCAGAGCACCAGCAGCTCTTCGAGATCCTCGCCAATGACGATGATGCCGCAGCCCTTGGCCCGCATGTCGAGAAACTTTTCATGGATGAGGCGGGCGGCACCGATGTCAAGCCCGCGCGTCGGCTGCGAGACAACAAGCACTTTCGGATCGAAGGCAAGCTCGCGTGCCAACAATGCCTTCTGCAGATTGCCGCCGGACAATGCGCCGGCCCGGGTCATCGGCCCAGGGCACCTGATATCATAGGCCTTGATCTGCGCCTCGGCAAAGGCGCGGATCGCATCCGGCTTGAGCAGGCCCTTGCTGCTGAACGCCGCGGTGCCGATGCGAGGCAGCACCATCGAATCGGCGAGTGGCAGATTGGTCACCAGCCCTGTGGTCATGCGGTCTTCCGGGATACGTCCGAGCCCGAGCGCCTGCACCTCGCGCGGCGAAAACCGCGAGACCTTTTGGCCGGCAATCGTCATCCGTCCGGCATCGGGCGCCCGCACGCCGGAGATCACCTCCGCCAGCGCCCGCTGGCCATTGCCCGACACCCCGGCAATGCCGAGGATTTCGCCGGCACGGACGGCAAGCGATACGTCGCGCAGCGGCGTGCCGGAATGATGCGAGGTGGAAATGCCGTCGAGTGTCAGCACATCAGCACCTGGCGTCGATGGCCCCCGCGCCGGCGGCACGATCTCATGGCCACACATCAGTGTTGCCATCTCCGAGGATGTCGTGTTGGCGGGGTCATCGACGCGGCCGGCAACGCGGCCATGCCGCAGCACCGTGCAGCGATGCGTCAGCGCCCGCACCTCGTTGAGCTTGTGCGAGATGAAGATGATGCCGAGACCTTGCGCCGCCATAGAACGCAACGCCGAAAACAGCCCGTCGACCTCGCTTGGCGCCAGCACCGCCGTCGGCTCGTCGAGGATCAGCAGCCTGGCGCCACGAAACAGAGCCTTGACGATTTCGAGCCGCTGCTGCTCGCCGACCGACAGCGCCGAGACCGGCAGGTTCGGGTCAAGCATCAGTCCATGCTGGCGGCCGATCTCGGCCAGCCGCGCCAGCCCGCCGGCGCGGTCGATCCGTCCTGTCTTGCCGGGGATGCCGATCAAAAGATTTTCCAGCACAGTCAGCCGCGGCGCGAGGTGAAAATGCTGGTGCACCATGCCGATGCCGGCGGCCAGCGCATCGGCCGAACTGGTTATCCGCACCGCCTTGCCCTGGATAAGGATTTCACCGGCGTCGGGCTCATAGGCGCCGAACAGCACATTCATCAGCGTCGTCTTGCCGGCGCCGTTCTCGCCCAGCAACCCCAGGATCTCGCCGGGTGCCACGCTGAGATCGACGGCCTCGTTCGCCTTGACGGCGCCGAAGCTCTTGGTGATGCCGCGCATTTCGATGAGGGGGGCGGGCAAGGGTGCTCCTGCGGAGAGATGGCGCCACTCTTCACCCTCCCCCTTGTGGGGAGGGTCGGCTTACGATCGCAGCGAAGCGAAGATCGTGAGACGGGGTGGGGGTGCAGCGCCGAAGACTCCCACCCCGCTCCGCCTCGCGGATCGACCCTCCCCACAAGGGGGAGGGTAAAGAATCAATCCGAAACCGGCGTATTCTCGTCCACATCCACCCGGAAATTGCCTTCGAGGATCTCCGCCTTCTTCTTTTCGACCAGCTCCTTGACGTCCGCCGGCAGCGTCTTGTCGAACTTGTGGTAGGGCGCCAGATGCGAGCCGCCCTTGGCCATGCGCGAGAAATCGCCATAGTCCTGCGCGGTGAAGACGCCGGCCCTGACCAGCTTGATCGCCTGCTCGACCGTCGGATACATGTCCCAGACCGGGCCGGTGATGACCGTGTCGGGGCCGAGGCTCGACTGGTCGGACATGTTGGAGATCGCAAGGATCTTCTTGTCCACCGCCGCTTCGATGACGCCGAAGCGCTCGGCATAGATGACGTCGACACCGGCGTCGATCTGCGCGACCGCCGCTTCCTTGGCCTTCGGCGGATCGAAGAAGGAACCGATGAAGGCGACCTTCTTCTTGATGTTGGGATTGACCTCCCTGGCGCCGGCGAAGAAGGCGTTGACCAGCCGGTTGACTTCCGGAATGCCCATCGCCGCGACGGCGCCGATCGTGCCCGACTTCGACATCTTGCCGGCGATCAATCCGGAGAGATAGGCCGGCTCGTGGATCCAGTTGTCGAAGACGCCGAAATTGGGTTCCGCCGGGCCGGCGCCGGAGCCGAACAGCCAGGCGGTCTTCGGGAATTGCTTGGCTGTGCGGCGCGATTCACGCTCGGCGGCGAAGGCATCGCCCAGCACCAGCTCATACCCGCCTTGCGCATATTCGCGCATGACGCGGCTGAAATCGGCGGTCTGCACCTTCTCGGACCATTTGTATTCGATGCCGAGTTCCTTCTCGGCCCTCTGCAAGGCGACATGGATCTGGTTGTCCCACGGCTCCTCGATCGGCGTGGCGAAGATCGCCGCCACCTTCAGCTTCTTGTCCGCCGCGAAGGCGGCGCCCGGCAACATCGCTGCCGCCAAACCAAGCGCGCCCAACTCCAGCACATTGCGTCGCGAAAGCCCTTCGCGTTTTATCTGCGATTTATTGTTCCGGTTTTCCATTGCATTCCCCTCTGTTCGACAGCCGTGTCGAGCCGGCTGCTCGTGAAAATGTCAGACGGGGAAGTATGGAACGACGCCAGACTTTTGTCCACGTGGTCAAATTTGAACCGCGCACCGGATTCTTGATCTTAGCCGGCCAAGCAAGGGCCGCCGATCAAACCCGTTCCAGCGCGATCGCGATGCCCTGGCCGACACCGATGCACATCGTGGCAAGCGCATAACGGCCGCCACGTTCGCGCAGCTCCAGCGCCGCCGTGCCGGAGATGCGGGCACCCGACATGCCCAGGGGATGGCCAAGCGCGATGGCGCCGCCATTCGGGTTGACGTGTTCCGCATCCTCGGCAATGCCAAGCTGGCGCAGCACGGCTATGCCTTGCGAGGCAAAGGCTTCGTTGAGCTCGATGACATCGAACTGTTGCGGGGTCAGCCCAAGCCGCGCGCAGAGTTTTTGCGTCGCCGGCGCCGGGCCGATGCCCATGATGCGCGGCGCCACACCTACGGCGGCCCCGCCGAGAATGCGGGCGATCGGGGTCAGGCCATATGTCTTCACCGCCGCCTCGGAAGCGACGATCAGCGCCGCCGCCCCGTCATTGACGCCGGAGGCATTGCCGGCCGTGACTGTGCCGCCCTGGCGGAACGGCGTCGGCAGCTTGGCCAGCGTCTCGACCGTTGAGCCAGCGCGGGGGTGTTCATCCTTGCTGACAATGATCGCATCGCCCTTGCGTTGCGGGATGGTCACTGAGGTGATCTCCTTCGCCAGCCTTCCATTGGCTTGGGCCGCGACCGCCTTCTCCTGGCTGCGCACGGCAAAGGCGTCCTGGTCCGCGCGAGAGATGGCGAACTCCTCCGCTACGTTCTCGCCGGTCTCCGGCATCGAATCGACACCGTACTGCTTCTTCATCAGCGGGTTGACGAAGCGCCAGCCGATGGTGGTGTCGTAAATCTCGGCATTGCGCGAGAACGCCGTGTCGGCCTTGGGCATGACGAAGGGCGCCCGGCTCATCGATTCGACGCCTCCCGCGACCATCAGCTCCGCCTCGCCGGCCTTGATGGCTCTGGCTGCGATGGTCAGCGCATCCATGCCGGAGCCGCAAAGGCGATTGACCGTCGAGCCGGGAATCTCTTTCGGCAGACCTGCCAGCAGCAGCGCCATGCGCGCCACGTTGCGGTTGTCCTCGCCGGCCTGGTTGGCACAGCCATAGACGACGTCGTCGACAGCCTGCCAGTCGATGCCGGGATTACGCTCGACCAATGCCCTCAGCGGTATCGCGCCAAGATCGTCTGATCGTACCGAAGACAGCGAACCGCCGAAGCGGCCGATCGGTGTGCGGATGTAGTCGCAGATATAGGCCTCGGCCATGTCATGCAGCCTTTGCTTTTCCGGTTCCCTCATGCGCCGCCTTGGTGCGGGCCTGCAGGTCGCGCAATGTCTTGAGTTCGAGTTCGCTTGGCGCCGGTGTTTCGTCAAGCGCCTCCGCGAACTTAACCGCCCAGCCACAGGTGTCCTTCACCTGCTGGCGCGTGACGCCGGGATGCAGCGACACGACCGTGAATTCCTTGCTCACCGGATCCGGCTTCCAGATGGCGAGATCGGTGATCAGCAGCGTCGGGCCGGCGGTGTCGATGCCAAGCCGTTTTCGATGGTCACCACCCTCGCCATGGCCGAAGGAGGTGAAGAAGTCGATCTTCTCGACCATGCCGCGCTTGGTCTGCGCCATGGTGATGTAGATCTCCTTCGACGACGTCGCGATCTCCGGCGCGCCGCCGCCGCCCGGCAGCCGGGTCTTGGGATGGAAATAGTCGCCGATAACCGTGGTGTTGATGTTGCCGAATTTGTCGAGCTGCGCCGCACCGAGGAAGCCGATCGAGATGCGGCCGCCCTGCAGCCAGTAGCGGAACATCTCAGGCACCGCGACGGTGGTGACGGCGGTTTCGCACAATTCGCCATCGCCGATTGACAGTGGCAGCACGTCGGGCGCGGTGCCGATCGTGCCGCTCTCGTAAATCAGGGTGATGTCAGGCGCATGCGTCAGCCGCGCCACATTGCAGGCGGCCGATGGCGCGCCGATGCCGACGAAGCAGACATCGTCGTTGCGCAGCGCGCGGCTGGCGGCGATGGTCATCATCTCGTTGGGGGTGAATCCCGGATTGTCGCTCATGCCGCTTTCCTCAAATGCTCGACCCGGGCCGCGAAATCGTCGGCGCTCTTCTCGATCACGTAGGCCTGCATCCACGCCTGGAATTTCTCGCGGTCGGCGGCGATCTCGTCCCATTCGAGATAGGCCGCATTGTCGCGCGCATAGTAGCCGTGCGCGTAGGACGGATGCGAGCCGCCGGGCACGACCGATATCGCCGCGATCGTCCAGCGCGGCAGCACGGTCAGATTGGGGTGCAGATCGTCGAAATTGTCGACGACTTCCTCGACGGTCACCACAGCGCGTTTGGCCGCCAGCACCGCTTCCTTCTGAATGCCGATGATGCCCTCGACCAGCACATTGCCTTTCCTGTCGGCCTTCTGGGCATGGATGAAGGTGACGTCAGGCCGGATCGAAGGGACAGCGGCCAGCACCTCGCCGGTGAACGGACAGGTCACCGACTTGATGTTCGGGTTGACCGCCGCGAGGCCAGCACCGCGATAGCCGCGAAACACCGCGCAGGGCAGGCCGGCAGCACCCGCTTCATAGGCATTGGCCATGCCGGCATGGCTGTGCTCCTCGATTTCGAGTGAGCGCGGAAAGCCGTTCTCGATGGCATCGCGGGCGCGCCGCAGCAGGCCGACGCCGGGATTGCCGACATAGGAGAAGACGATCTTCTTCGCCATGCCCATGCCGATCATCTGGTCGTAGATCAGGTCCGGCGTCATGCGGATCAGGGTCAGGTCGCGAAAACCCTGGCGGATCGCCTCATGCGCCGCCGCCGTCGGGATCAGATGGGTGAAGCCCTCGAAGGCGACGGAGTCGCCATCTTTCAAATTCTCGGCCACGGCCTGTTTGAGTGGCAGGAACTTGACCATCGCATCGGCTCCGGGTTTTCAGAAAGTTCGTATTGCGAACATATGTTTTGTATGCGATACTTTCTACGCTGAGCGAGGGCGAGGAGTCAATCCTGACGCCGATGCCGTTCCGCGGAGACAAGATGGACGAAGCGGCTGTTTCCCGTGATCATGTCGGCTCGCTCGAGCGCGGCCTCGCCGTCATGGAGATCCTGGCCCGCCATCCCTCGGGCATGACGTTGACTGAAATGGCCGAGGAAGCGGGCCTGACCCGCGCCGGCGCCCGCCGCTTCCTGCTGACACTCACCGCCACCGGCTATGCAACACAAGCCGGCCGCGTGTTCTCGCTGTCGCCGCGCCTGCTGACGGTTGCCCGCACATGGCTCGGCGGCGCCTCGCTATGGGCCTTCGCCGCCCCCATCATGCGCGCGGTCGCCGCACAACTGAACGAGGCCTGCTCTGCGGCCATCCTGTCGGGTGAGGATGTCGTCTATGTCGCCCGCATTCCCGGCCGCCGCATCCTCAGCGTGTCGCTCGATGTCGGCACCAGGCTGCCGGCCTATTGCACCTCGATGGGGCGCATCCTGCTGGCCGGGCTGACATCAGGGGAATTGGACGCATTCCTCGGCCAGGCGACCATCGAGAGACGGACGCCGAAGACGATCACCAACAGGCGTTTGTTAGCCAACGCCATCGCCAAGGCGAAGGCTGACGGCTTTGCCATCGTCGATGAGGAACTAGAACTCGGCCTGCGCTCGGTCGCCGTACCGATCCGCGACCGAGCGGAGCGCACGGTCGCGGCCATCAACGTCTCGACCCAGTCGGCACGCTTCTCCGTCGCGGAGATGGAGCGGGAGATATTGCCGGCACTACTGGAGGCCAAGCAGCGCATCGAGGATTTCTTTGTGGTTTAAGAAGCTTCATCCAACCTTCGACGTCGGCGGGACAGCACCCCCCTCCGGCCTGCCGGCCATCTCCCCCGCAAGGAGGGAGATCAGCTCTCATCTCGGCTTTCGCCAATCTCCACCGCTGTCGGGTGATCGCAGCGCTGAACCTGCCAATCTCCCCCCTTGCGGGGGAGATGTCCGGCAGGACAGAGGGGGGTGTGAAGGATCGCTACGGTACTATTTGTGCCGTTGCAGCAACGCCCCCTCAATGCTTGATGCGATCCCGCATCGCGTACCAAAGCATGCCCAGCACATAGAGCGGACCGCGCAGCGCCGTGCCGCCCGGGAACGGCATCGGGGTCAGCGTCGAGAACAGATCGAGCCGCGAGACATCGCCGGTGATCGCTTCGGCCAGCAGCTTGCCGGACAGCGTCGACAGGATGACGCCCTTGCCGGAATAACCATGCGCGAAATAGACCTCACCATAGTGCCCGACATGCGGCAGTCGCGACGTCGTCACCGACACAAGCCCGCCCCAGGCGTGATCGATGCGGCAGCCCTTGAGTTGCGGAAAGGTGGCTTCCATGTGCGGCCGCACGAAGCCGGCAATATCGGCCGGCGGTGAAGGCGTGTAGCGCTCGCCGCCGCCGAACAGCAGGCGTCCATCCGCCGACATCCGGTAGTAGTTGACGACGAAGCGGGTATCGGAGACCGCGACATTGGCCGGGATGACGTTGCGCTTGCCCTCAAGCGGCTCGGTGGCGACGATGTAGTTGCCGACCGGCATGATGCGGCTGTTGACGCGCGGCTCCAGCCCGTTGAGCAGAGCGTCACCCGCCAGCACGACATGTCTGGCCCGAACCGATCCCTTTGCGGTCGAGACCCGGATCGAAGGCTCACGCTCCAGCCGCACGGCGACCGAATTCTCGTGGATGGTGACGCCGGCAGCAACCGCTGCGCGGGCAAGGCCGAGCGTATAGTTCAGCGGATGCATGTGGCCGCCGAGCGGCTCATACATCGCGCCATGGTAGGGTGTATCGACCTTGGCTCGGGCTTTAGCCGCCGATAGGATTTCCGCATGCGGGAACTTCATCACCGTGGCCAGGCACTCGGCCTCTTCCTCGAGATCCCTAAGGTCGGAGCCGTTGACCGCGCCGACCAGATGGCCGGTCAGCCTGAGATCGCAGTCGATGGCATGCCGCTCGATAATATCGAGCACCAGCCCGCGCGCCTCGAAGGCAAGATCGAACAGCACCTTTGCCCGCTCCGGCCCGTAGAGTTTGACCAGTCCCTTGGCGCCCTTGCGCAGGCCGGGGATCATTTGGCCGCCATTGCGCCCCGACGCCCCCCAGCCGATCTTGCCGCCTTCGAGCAGCACCACCTTCAACCCACGCTCGGCGGCGTGAAGGGCGGCGGACAACCCTGTGCACCCGCCGCCGACCACCACCAGGTCGGCATCGACATCGCCGGCGAGCGCCGGATGGTCCGGCGCTGGATTGGCGGTGGCGACATAATAGGATTTGGCGATATCGAGGCCCGAATTGAAGCCCGTTGAACTGCAAGCCATAGTCACACCTTCAGCAGAAGGTGGTCGCGTTCCCAGCTGGTCACCACGCCCTGGAAAAGGTCGAGCTCGACGCTCTTGACGCGCAGATAGGTCTGGAAGAAATCCTCGCCGAGCAATTCCCGCACCGGATCGCAAGCAGCGAAGCGGTCCAGCGCCTCCTCCATGGTTTTCGGCAGCGTGCTCTTGATCTTGTAGGCGTTGCCCGACGCCTCGGGCGACCGTGCGAGCTTTTGTTCGACACCGAGGTAGCCGGCGAGAAGCGAACCGGCGATCGCCAGGTAAGGATTGGAATCCGCACCCGGCAACCGGTTCTCCACCCGCCGCGCGGAGCGGCCGCCGGCCGGCACGCGCAGGCCGCAGGAACGGTTGTCATGCGACCATTCGATGTTGGCCGGCGCGCTGTGGTTCGGGCGGATGCGGCGGAACGAGTTCACGTTCGGTGCGAATAGCGGCATGATTTCCGGGACATATTTCTGCAGGCCGCCGATGAAATGGCCGAACATCTCGGTGTCGGCATCGTCGCTGCCTGCAAACACCGTCCTGCCGGCCTCGTCGATGATGGACATGTGCAGATGCATCGAGCTTCCCGCCTGCGCCGCGATCGGCTTGGCCATGAAGGTCGCATGCATTCCGCTTTGCTGCGCGGCCTGGCGCGTCAACCGCTTGAACAGCAGCACCTTGTCGGCCAGCGGCAGCGCATCGCCATGCAGGAAGTTGATCTCAAGCTGCGCCGTACCTGACTCGTGGATCAGCGTGTCGAGCGGCAAGCCGGCTGCCGCGGCGTAGTCGTAGATGCGGCGGATCACCGGCTCGAACTCCTCGAGCGCGGCCATGTCATAGGGATGCTGCACACCCTCGGCACGGCCATTGGCACCGACCGGAGCGGTCAGCGGCTGGTCGGGATCGGGATTGGGCGCGGTCAGATAGAATTCGAGCTCCGGCGCCACCACCGCCCGCCAGCCGTGCTTGGCGTAGAGGTCGAGCACGGCGCGCAGCACATGGCGCGGCGAGGCCATCCAGGGCCGGTCGTCCATATGGAAGGCATCGGCAAAGACATAGGCCTTGCCGGGAGCGGCACCCGGCGCCAGGTAGAGCGTCGATACATCAGGCACCATGCGCATGTCCGGATCCGAATAGGCAAAACCCTCGTCGATCGAGCCGGAGTAGCGGCCGTCGATGCTGACCAGGAAAGCGCTGCTCGGCAGATAGAGCGCGCGGTCTTCAAGCGCCTGGAGAAATTTGGCCGTCGGCAAGGCCTTGCCGCGCAGGACGCCATTCATGTCGGGCACCAGGCACTCGACTTCGTTGATGCCGTGCCGGACCAGCCAGGCTTTGGCATCGGTACCGCTGGAGAGCGAGATGTTCGTGTTGTTGTCAGGCATTTCGTTCATGTCCGTATCAGAGAGAGTATGGCTTGCGCGGCCACATCCGTTCCAGGTTTCAGCGCCATTTGGGCTGCATTGTCCTTGAGGCGGGTGCGCATTGCATCGTCGGCCAGCAGGCCGAGAATGGCTCTCTCCAACACTCCTTCGGTCCAGGCGTCGCGGCCGATATGGTCACCGACGCCGGCTTCTCCGGCGCGGCGCGCATTGTCGTGTCCGTCCCAGCAATAGGGCATGATCAGCGACGGCACGCCGAAGCGCAGCGCTTCGCAAAAGCTGTTGTTGCCGCCGTGGTGAATGAACAGGTCCGATTTCGCCACCACCGAGGGCTGCGGAAACCAGGCGTCGAGATAGACGTTGTCGGGCACCGCGCGATAGGCATCGCGCAGGCCGCCGGCATTGACGATGAAGCGCGCCGGCAGCCTGTCGAACACGGCCATCATTCGCTCGATCAGCCCGACATCCATGGCGCCGAGGCTACCGAAGCTGACATAGACCAGCGGCCCGCCATTGCGCGGAAATACCGGCACCTCGAATGGCCCTTCCGAACGCACGCAGCCTTCGAGATAGACGAAGCGGGCCGGGTCGAGCGGCTCGGCGCGCTCGCGGCGCACGATCGAAGGCGTCAGCAGCAAATTGAGGTCGGGCGACGTCTCCAGGAAAAGGCCCTTCGGCAGCGGCGCCAGGCCGGCATCCATCCGGAAGCGGTTGAAGCGGTCATGTGCCGGTGCCGAGGCCGTGAGATAGCGGGCCTCGAACGCCGCGCGTTGCGGGTCGTCGACGCCAAGCCCCGACAGATAGGGCGGTACCTGTGCATCCGGCAGCTCGGTCTCGGCGCAGGAGACGACACGCACCCAGGGACAGCCGGCGGCGGCGATCGCCGGGAACATGATGACATTGTCGAGAACCACCGCGTCCGGCTTCAGCCGCGCCAGCAACTGGCGCAGCGGCGCCTCGGCATTGACCGCGGTGTCGACGATGGCCTGCCAGGTCGGCGCGACATAGGTTTCCAGCTGGTCGATCGGGCTCAGCCTGAAATGCGGCAGGTGCCTGCGCACGAAGGCCTGCCAGTAGCTCTGGCGTTCGCTGTCGCTCAGCGGCTCGTCGGTCGGCAGCTGGTATTCCTGGAAACCATAGTCGGCAAAGACGCCGGAAAAGCCGGCATGACAGATGAATACCGGCCGGGCTCCCTTGGCACGCAGCGCCTGCGCGATGCCGACGCAATTCAACGCCGCGCCGAAGCTTGCTTCGGGGAACAGCGCGATGGTCGGGCTGGCTTTACGCGTCAATTAATCCTCGTCAATCCGGCCGGCTGATCATGCCGAACAGGGCAGGCGCCCCGCGACTGGCCGCTTGCGGTCGCTGGTTGCGGGAGAGCCGCAGGTGGATGCGCAGCAGATCGGCAGCCACCTCATACTGCAGGCTTTCAAGATGGTCGAGTATAACAAGGTGTTCGCGCAGCGATTGCCGCAGGCGGAAGACGTTGACGCCGGCATAGATGCCCGGCAGCCGGCGCAGCCTGAGGTGATCGGCGAGTGCGTCGGCCACGAAGCGGTTGGCGCAGCCTTCGGCGAGCATGCCATGAAAATCGATGTCCAGCCGCTGGAACTCGCGTGTGTCGAAGGCGGCGTCCGGCAGCGCCACCAGCGCTTCCATGCCCTGGCGCAACGTCGCCGCCCGCGCGCCATCCAGCCGGAAACCCGGCGTCAGGATGGCCGCGGGCTCCAGCAGCAGACGGAATTCATAACTGTCGCCTTGCGCCTCCGGATCGTCTGGCGTGCGTCGAAACAGCCAGGACTGGCCGGGCGCACGGTCCAGCAGATTCTCTTCGGTCAGTTTGTTGAGCGCTTTTAGTACCGTCTTGCGCTCGGCACTGTAGCGCCGCATCAGTCCCGCGACGGTCACCGTCTGGTCCAGCCGCCGCGCTGACCGGTCGCGCAGGATCGCCTCGGCCAGCTCGTCCTCCTCGGCAGCGGGCAATTCCGTGGCGACCGAAGCCTGCGCGGTGAGGTCGATCGCCAAATGATAACCCGAATCCGCCTCCCACCGTACGACGCCCCGCTCCGCAAGCAGGCTAAGGGCCGCGCGCACGGGCGTGCGCGAGACGCTGCACAGCGACGCGATCTGCTGCTCCGGCAAGCGTGCGCCCGGCTCGAAACCACGTTGCCGCGCCACATCCAGGATGCGCTGCGCCAGATCGAGATGGTTGGTGCGGGGTCGTCGGGCTACGGCTTGCATGACTGGTCCAGTGGAAAACGACATGACCGCATTGATTTGACCGATCGCCCGCACGGACGCAATCGGCCAGATTCCTCGATCGCTTGACAAATTATGGATTGACGTACTTTTTTCTGCAATAGTACTGTCAGGACAATCGGCGAGAAAAAGACCGAGGGAACAGGATCGAGGCAGCGGCAAGGTCGCAGGCGTTGGTCCGGCGAATGAAATTCGACGATCAACCGGAATGGGAGTCTGTCATGACCGCTACCAGCCTGCGGCGCCGTGCGCTGAAAACATCTTCGCTCGCACTTGGCCTGGCCTTGGCGCTGTCCGCGCCGGCGATGGCTGCTGATCTCGTCATTTCCAACTGGGATGGCTACATGGCGCCCGACGCGATGGCCGCCTTCAAGACCGCGACCGGCGTTTCGGGTGAAGTGGTGGTGCACGCCACCAATGAAGAGATCATGGGCAAGCTGATCGCCGCCGGCGGCAAGGGCTATGACGTGGTCTTTGTCTCCTCGCCCTTCGCCGAGGTGCTGAACAAGCTCGGCCTGACCGAACCGATCGACCACACCAAGATACCGAACCTCGCCAACCTCTATCCGGAAGCAACCAAGCTGCCTCACGATGCCGGCAATGCATTCTCGGTGCCCTACACCTGGGGCACCACCGGCCTCTGCTATCGCTCGGACCTGATGAAGGTCGCACCAACCAGTTGGAGCGACCTGCTCGCGCCCTCCGACGAATTGAAGGGCAAGACCACCATGCTGGCGACCGACCGTTGGCTGCTGGCCGCCGGCCAGCTCGACAAGGGCTATTCGGTCAACGAAACCGACCCGGCCAAGATGGCTGAGGTCAAGGATCTGCTGATCTCGGCCAAGAAGACCCTGCTCGCCTATGACGACACCACCTTCTATTCCAAGCTGGTGTCCGGCGAGGCGCTGATGGTGCAGGCCTGGGACGGCTGGTGCAATTACGGCATCGCCGAAAAACCCGAGATCAAATACGTCATTCCCAAGGAAGGTTCGGACCTCTGGGTCGACACGATGGTGGTGATGAAGGCCTCCGCCAACAAGGACGCCGCCTTCCAGTTCATCAACTTCATGCTCGACGCCAAGAACCACGCCTGGGCAGCGCAGAACATCGACTACAAGGTGCCGAACAAGCCGGCCATGGAAAGCCTGCCTGCCGATTTCCTGGCCAAATTCCCCAACATGGCGATGCCGGTGGCCGACCTCGTCAAGTTCGAGCAATTGCGTGACGTCGGCGACGCCCAGCGCGACTATTCGAAGATCGTCAGCGAGATCAAGGCGGCGCAGTAGGGACTGTTCCAGCAGCATCTTGGAATCAAGCTTGCGTCCCGTGTCGCCCCCCTCTGGCCTGCCGGCCATCTCCCCCTCAAGGGGGGAGATTGGCTGTGGCATTGCTTTCGCCAATCTTCGATTTTTCAAAGTAAGCGAAAGGTTGGAACTGCCGATCTCCTCCCTTGAAGGGGGTGAGAAGTGGTCCGCGCAACGGACGGAAAGCCAATTGCTTGGCTTTCCGAACGACGAACGCCCGAAGCGAAAGCGAAAGGCCGGGTCCGGCAGGGCAGAGGGGGGCACTTCGTGAAGCACCTACCCTCTCGCTCCTCCTTGCTGATGGCCCCGGCGCTGGTCTGGCTGACCGCACTGATGGTGGTGCCGTGCGCGCTGGTGCTGGCGCTCGCCTTCTTCCGGCGCGGTATCTATGGCGGCATCGAATACACCTTTACGCTGGAGAATTTCGGGCTGGTCTTCGACCCGCTCTATGCCGGCATCTTCCTCAACTCGGCGCGCATCGCCGGCACCGCGACGCTGATCGCGGTGGTGATCGGCTACGCCGCCGCCTATGCGATATCAGCGGCACCCCGCCGGCTGCAGCCGGTGTTCCTGTTCTTCGCCGTGCTGCCCTTCTGGTCCAACTACCTGATCCGCACCTATGCCTGGATCGTGCTGCTCAACCGCGAAGGATTGATCACCCAGTTGCTGCGCTGGTTCGGCTACACCGGCGAGCCACCGTCGATGCTCTACACCGAAGGCGCCGTTATCGCCGGCCTGATCTACAACTATTTGCCCTTTGTCATCCTCGCCTGCTACGCGCCACTGTCTCGCCTCAACCCGGAACTCGCCGAGGCCTCGCGCGACCTCGGCGCCTCCGCCATGACCACATTCCGCCGTGTCATCCTGCCGCTGACCGTGCCCGGCATTGCTGCCGGCGCGGTGTTCGTCTTCGTGCTGTCGATCGGCAATTTCGTCACGCCCGCGCTGCTCGGCGGCGGCCGTTTCCAGATGATCGGCAACCTCGTCTACGACCAGTTCCTGACCGCCAACGACTGGCCGTTCGGCGCCGCGCTCGCGATGGCGCTGATCGCCATCATGCTTCTGGTGCTGATGGCGCAGGCGCTCGCCGCCAATCGCGCCTCGGGCCACGCCGCGCAAGCCGGCGGAGACACCGATGGCTGAGCGCTCTCCCGCCACGCGGCGCACGCTCTGGCTCGTGCTCAGCCTCGTCTTCGCTTTCCTCTACATCCCGATCGCCGTGCTGGTGGCGCTGTCCTTCAACGAAGGCGGGCTGCCGACGGCATGGTCGGGCTTTTCGCTAAAATGGTATGCCTCGCTGGCCGGCAATTCGGCGATCCTCTCCGCTGCGCTCAACACGCTGATCGTGGCGCTGGTCTCGACCGCGATCGCCACTCTGCTCGGCACGCTGCTGGCGATCGGCATCGAGATGCGCCGGCAATATGGCAGGGGACTCGAAGCGCTGATCTTCGCACCGATGATCATTCCCGACATCGTCCTGGCGATCGCGCTGCTTTCGTTCTTCTCCATGCTCAACCTGACCATGGGCCTGCACACCATCATCCTCGCCCATGTCGTCTTCAACCTTGCCTTTGTCTGCTCGGTGGTGCGCGCCAGGCTGAAGAGTTTTGATTGGTCGATCGTCGAGGCTTCCGCCGATCTCGGCGCCTCCGCGCTCACCACCTTCAGGCGGGTGACATTGCCGGTCATCGCGCCGGCGGTGATCGCAGGCGCGCTGCTCGCCTTCACGCTCTCGGTCGACGAGTTCATCATCGCTTTCTTCACCGCCGGCGCCGGCCGCTCCTCGACGACGCTGCCGATGCAGATCTACGCGATGATCCGCTTCGGCATCACGCCGGAGATCAACGCACTGGCGACCATCGTCATGGCGGTCTCGATCACCGCGCTGACCCTGTCGCAGCGGCTCAACCGTGGGATCATAGGCCAATGAGCGAACCGCGCACGCTGCTGGCCATCGACAAGGTGTCGAAGAATTTCGGCCGGGTGACGGCTGTCGACGGCATCTCGCTCGACATCCGCGAGAATGAGTTCTTCGCACTGCTCGGCCCGTCGGGCTGCGGCAAGACCACGCTGCTGCGCATGCTGGCCGGCTTCGAGACGCCTAGTGGCGGGCGCATCCTGCTCGACGGTCACGACATTGCGAAAACCCCGCCCAACAAGCGGCCGGTCAATCTGATGTTCCAGTCTTACGCGCTGTTTCCGCATATGAGCGTCCGCGCCAATGTCTCCTACGGCCTGGAGATGGAGCGCTTGCCGGCGCCAGAAATCCACTCCCGCGTCGACGCCATCCTGGCGACAACCGAGCTGGTCCCCTTCGCCGACCGCAAGCCGGAGCAGCTGTCGGGCGGCCAGAAGCAGCGCGTCGCGCTCGCCCGCGCGCTGGTCAAACGGCCCCGTCTGCTGCTGCTCGACGAGCCGCTTGGCGCGCTCGACAAGAAACTGCGCGGCGCCATGCAGCTGGAATTGAAGCGCCTGCAGCACGAGGTCGGCATCACCTTCGTCATCGTCACCCACGACCAGGAAGAATCGCTTGTGATGGCCGACCGCATGGCGGTGCTCAAGGACGGCAGGCTGCTGCAATGCGACACGCCGCACGCGATCTATGAGCATCCGGCCGACCGTTTCGTCGCCGACTTCATCGGCGTGATGAATTTTGTGCCCGGTAAAGCCGCCACCGACGGTGTGGTGGCTGCCAACGGCACGCGGATATCCGGCAAGGTTCCTGCCGCGCTCTCCATCGGCGCATCCGCTGTCGCGTCGGTGCGGCCCGAACGCATCCGGCTGTTCCCGTCGGGTGAAACCGCCAACCGCACCACCGGCACGGTCGAGGCGCTGGCCTATCAGGGGCTCGACCTGCAGTTGCATGTCCGCACGGGCCTGTCGCCAAAGCCGTTCCTGGTGCGCGTCACCGCTGATGCCGCAGACCGCCGGCCGGTCGCATCGGGCGATCAGGTCGAACTCGGCTGGGACGCCGCCGATGTCAGAGTTTTCGCAGAATAAAGGAGAGGCCTGATGGCGCAGAAGACGATCGCGTTTTTTCCAGAAGCAGCTTATGGCCCGGCGCTCAATTCCGTCGGCATCGCCCAGGCGGTCGAGGCGCGCGGCCATAAAGCGGTGTTCCTGTCAGATCCCGGCTTCGTCGACGTCTACAAGGGCTACGGCTTCGAGGCCCATCCGGTGAACCTGTCCGAGCCGATGCCGCCCGAGCAGATGGCGAAATTCTGGGAGGATTTCATCAACGGCCACATCCCGAACTTCCGCAAATCGCCCTACGACCAGGTCGACAACTACGTCAAGGATTGCTGGACGGCGATCGTCGACAGCGCAAAATGGGCGCAGAAGGATCTGCCGCGCGTTCTCTCAGCTATCAAGCCGGATGTCATTTGCGTCGACAACGTCATCCTGTTCCCGGCGATAAAGCAGTACGGCAAGCCGTGGGTGCGTGTCATCTCCTGCTCGGAAAACGAGATCGAGGACGAAGACATCCCGCCGCATCTCTCCGGCTGCGGCGAGAACGACCATGCCGGTCACCAGCGCTACCGCGATCATTTCAACGCGGTGATCAAGCCGATCCATGACGACTTCAACGCCTTCCTCGCTGCCAACGACGAGGCACCCTATCCGATCGGCCAGTTCTTCGAGGCTTCGCCCTATTTGAACCTGCTGCTTTACCCCGAAGCGGCCAAGTTCAAGCGCCGCCATCCGCTCGACCCGGCAAAATTCCAGTATCTCGAAGGCTGCGTTCGACAGGAGAAACCCTACACGGTGCCGACCTTCGCCAAAAACAATGACGGGCCGCTGCTCTATGTCTCCTTCGGCAGCCTCGGCGCCGGCGATGTCGATCTGTTGAAGCGCATCATCGCGACGCTGGGCATGACGCGCTACCGCGCGCTGGTCAATGTCGGCGGCTACAAGGACCAGTACACGGACGTGCCCGGCAATGTCATCGTCGAGAGCTGGTTCCCGCAGCCTTCGGTCATCCCGCAGGTCGACGCTGTTATTCACCACGGCGGCAACAACTCGTTCACAGAGTGCCTCTATTTCGGCAAGTCGGCGATCATCATGCCCTATGTCTGGGACGGTCACGATAACGCCACCCGCGTCGAGGAGACCGGCCACGGCTTCGGCATGCCGCGCTACGACTGGACCGATGCCGAGCTGATCGCGAAGATCGAGGCCTGTCTGACCGACCCGAAGATGAAGGCAAAGCTGGCCAAGACATCGGCACAGATGCAGGGGCAGAATGGGCCGGAAAAGGCGGCGGGTTTGTTGGAGAAGTTGCTGTGAGCGAGATGGTTGATATATCGCGCCTGAGCACCCCCCTCTGGCCTGCCGGCCATCTCCCCCGCAAGGGGGGAGATTGGCAGCTTCACCGCCGGTTCTCACTCTGCAACCTTGGTGATTGGCGAAGGCCGAGGCAACATCCGATCTCCCCCCTTGCGGGGGAGATGGCCGGCAGGCCAGAGGGGGGTGCCCTGGCGCAGCATATGAATAGCAACCATCGCGCAGGAGCCTCCGCATGACCTCCTCCGCACCACACCTCCACCACGCCTCCACCCGAACCGATCTCGTCGACTGGGGCGCCCAACCCGACGCATTGTCAGGCACTTCGCACTCGACCGGCAAACTCGTGCACAAAGGGCCGAACAACCTGCCGGAATCCGGCATCTGGGTGTGCACGCCAGGCCGCTGGCGCCTGAGCATCCCGCGCGACGAATTGTGCCATTTCGTCGCCGGCCGCGCGACCTACCGGTCCGATGTCGGTGAGGTGATAGAAGTCTCCGCCGGGACCGTGGTCATGTTCCCAGCCGGCTGGGCGGGCGAATGCACCGTGCATGAGACCATGCGCAACGTCTACATGCTGGCCTGACACTTCATGGGAGCATGACATGCCGACACCGCACTGGCCGAAGGCCTCGACCGTGGAACTGGAGGATTGGGGCGCGGGTTCTGACACGCTCGCCGGTTCGCCACGCGCCTCGGGCAAGATCCTGTCGCAAAACCCGGACGGATCGAGCGAATGCGGCCTGTGGTCGTGCACGCCGGGCACGCGCAAGGTCACCTTTGCCGCCGACGAGTTCTGCCACTTCCTCTCGGGCCGCGGCAGCTATGTCCATGACAATGGCGAGCAGATTCCGGTCGAGGCCGGCACGCTGGTGTTCTTTCCCGCCGGCTGGACCGGCATCTCCATCATCACGCAAACGCTGACCAAGGCCTTCATGTGCCGATGAGCTTCAAGGAAATCGATATGACAACGCCCATCATGAAATCCCCGCTCGCCATTACCGACCTCGTCGACTGGGGTGTCATCCCAACAATGATCGAGGGTGAGTCCCACACCTCGGGCAAGCTGCTGCACAAGGGGCCGGAGGGCCGCTCCGAATGCGGGCTTTGGGTCTGCACACCAGGCAAATGGCATTGCCATGTCACCCGCGACGAGTTCTGCCACTTCCTCGAAGGGCGCTGCACCTACGTGCATGAATCCGGCGAGGTGATCGAGATCGAGCCGGACACCGCAGCCTTCTTTCCGCAGGACTGGAAAGGCGTCTGCACCGTCCATGAGACGATCAAGAAAGTCTACATGATCCGCTGAGCGGATCTGAGAGGATGCCTATGGATTTCTCAGCTGACCGGCCGGCTTTCTTCGTCAACCCGGATTACCGGCCGATGGCCGGCACAAACAAACCGGTGATCGATCCGGCGACGCTGGAAACCGTCGGGGCGATCGCTGCGGCCGGCGATAGCGAGATCGATGCCGTGCTCACCGCCGCGACCAGGGCGCAGGCCGCCTGGAAGAAGCTCGACGCCAAGAGCCGGGCCAAGCACCTGCATGCCGTCGCCAACGCCATCGAGGCGGCGGACTTCACCCGCTGCGCCGAGCTGATGGTGCGCGAGATGGGCAAGCCCTACCCCGAAGCGATCGGCGAGATCGCCAACTGCGCGCCGATCTTCCGCTACTACGCCGAGATGGCGCGCGACGATGCCGGCAAGATCGCCGGCACGACACAGGCCGGTTCGTTCCAGTATGCGCGCTACGAGCCCTATGGCGTCTCCGTCCACATCATGCCCTATAATTTTCCGATCCTGCTGATGTGCTGGACGGTCGCCGCCTCGCTCGCCGCCGGCAATGCCTGCATCATCAAGCCGGCCGAGGCGACGACGCTGTCGACGCTGGACTACATGACCGTGTTCCGCTCGCTGCCGGAGGGGCTGGTCTCCTGCCTGCCTGGTGGAGCGACCACGGCGCAGGCGCTGATCGCCTCCGACCGCACCCACGCAGTTGCCTTCACCGGCTCGGTCGCCGCCGGCAAGGCGGTTGCGGTGGCCTGCGCCGAACGCATGAAGCCTTGCGTCATCGAGGCCGGCGGCAGCGATCCGCTGATCGTCAGCCAACATGCTCCGCTTGAGATCGCGGCAGCCGGCAGCGTCACCGCGGCCTTCCATCTCACCGGCCAGGTCTGCACTTCGGCCGAGCGCTTCTTCGTCGTCGATGCCGTCCATGACCGTTTCGTCGAACTGTTCGCCGAAAGGACACGCGCGCTGCGCATCGGCAACGGCATGGACAAGACCGAGATCGGCCCGCTGGTCAGCGAAAGCGCGCGGACCAAGGTGATGCGCTTGGTCGACGATGCGATCGCCCATGGCGCCGTCGCAGTCACCGGCGGGCGCATCCCGCCAGCGCATAACACCGGCTGGTTCTACGAACCGACGATCCTGACCGGCGTCACCCCGGACATGGCGATCGTGCGCGAGGAATGCTTTGGACCCGTCGCCGCCATCTGCCGGGTCAGGGATTTCGATGAGGCGATCCGGCTTGCCAATGACAGCCCGTTCGGGCTCGGCGCCTCTGTCTTCACCACTGATCTGGCCGAAGCCCACGAGGCGGCTGAACGGCTCGAAGCCGGAATGGTCTGGGTCAACAATCCGCTGATCGACAATGACGCCCTGCCCTTCGGGGGCTGGAAGGCCTCGGGCCTTGGCCGTGAGCTTGGCCGCCAGGGGCTGGATGCCTTCCGCCGCTCGAAGATGGTGATCATCGACCACAGGCCGGCAATCCAGGACTGGTGGTATCCGTATCCCGACAGCTGGTTCCGCGAGACCGGCGGCCGCAAGCACGTATGAGTGTCTCGAACCTCGCTATCTCCGAATAGCCAACTCGGTGGCTATCCAGGGATTGCCTGCCCGATCATGGTCGGGAAACAGCAATGCCGCCGAGCGAACCCGGCGGCACCTTCTTTGACTGGTACTGTCGTTTCGGCGACGATCGTTACGGCGTCGTTTCTGCTTCCATCGCGGCAGCCGTCTGGTCGATCTTGCCGGCAAGGACCCCTTGGGCCCAGGCCGTGACGTCGTCGTCGACCGGCTTGTTGGCCATGTCCGTCAGCGCCGCGTCGAGCGATGCATCATCGGTGCCGACCTCTGCCGCGGCAGCCGCCTCATTGGCGGCGGTGACCTCTGCCTCCTGGGCAGTGATTTCGGCCTCCAGATCCGTTATCTTCCCAGGCAAGGCCGCCTGATCTTCGGGCGTCATGGCGGCAATCTGCTCGGGCGTCAGCGACGTCAGCGCGGTCAACTGAGAATTCAGCGCATCCAGCTTCTCCTGGGCCGCCTCAGCGGCGGCCTCGGCGACCTTGGCTTTCGCGGACTGCGTCACGAAAGCCTGGATGGCGGCGAACTTCTTGCTCTTCGAGTTCATATAGGCGTTGATGTTGCGCTGAAGCGAGTTCAGCCGGCCGAGCTTGGCGTGGATGTTCTTCTCCTTGGGAACCGACGAGACCTTTGTGGTCTTGTCGACCGTGGTGTCATCCGTTTTGGCCTTTGCCACCTGCCCCCGAGCCGAGGAAGACTTGCCGTGCGAAGCGCCGCTCTTGCCATTGCTATTGCCGCCGTTACCGCCGGCATTTCCCCCGCCGTTGCCGTTGCCGCCGGCATTGCCACCGCCATTGCCGCCGCCGTGGCCGTTGCCGCCGGCTATCGCCGGAGATGCCAGAAGCGCCAATGCGGCAAGCGCCGCGAACAGAGTTTTTCGGTTTGTCATGGTAATCTCCTCGGGGAATCGCCGCCCTTCGCCCAACCGCTAGGCGACCGTCGTATGAGGAATTACTAATTGTACAGAGTAAACTTTAGACAAATGTTGTCTCAATACGCGATCTGACAACCCGCCGGCGCCATAACCATTTGATATTAAACACAAATCAACGCTCTTGATCGGCCATGGCACTGAAGTCCCATGCCGGCCGGACCATAGTCCTATCTGCCGACCAGCGGCACCAGGAAGGTCGTAGAGCAGTGTATTGGAAAGGCGCTGAAATAAAGGAGGTTGATGACGAAAGCATAGGTCTCAGCCGATGCTTTCGCCGCCATCGATCACCAGCGCCTGACCGGTCATGAAGGATGAGCGGTCGGAGACGAGGAACAGGATCGCTTCGGCGATCTCATCGGCGCTGGCCCAGCGCCCCATCGGAATCTTGGTGCGGACATAGGTTTCGATCGCCTCGCGTCCGCCCATCTGGGCGATGAACGGTTCGTTGAACGGCGTGTCGACCCAGCCCGGACAGAGCGCGTTGACGCGGACATTGTGCCGGGCATAGTCGAGCGACATCTGCCGCGTCATTGCCACCACCGCATGTTTGGAGGTGGCGTAGGCAATCATCTCGCGGTCGTAGAACACACCCGAATTGGAGGCGGTGTTCAGGATGACGCCGTTGCCTCGTGCGATCATCGACGGCATGACCATCCTGGCCGCCAGGAACTGCGCCCGCACATTGACCCGCCATGACGCGTCCATGCCGCCGACCTCGACCTCGGTCAGCGTTCCGCCGACTTGGATGCCGGCGTGATTGTGCAGGATGTCGATGCGACCATGCCTGTCCAGCGTGCCGGCAATGAGTTGCTCGACCGCTGCGTCATCGGCGACATCGGTGGCGATTGCCTCGGCTTGGCCACCCACTGCCCTTATGTCCAAAGCCGTTGCTTCGCCGGCGGCCTCATCCCTGTCGGCGATGACGACCACCGCGCCTTCCCTGCCCATGATCATGGCGCCGGCGCGCCCGATGCCGGAGCCGGCGCCTGTCACCACGGCGATGCGGTCTTTGAGGATCATGATGCGACTTTCAGTTCGACGGCTTGCGCCGGCGCAATTGCCATTGGGCAAGCACCACGAGCAGCACGGAGGCGACGAGCACGATCGTCGCGATGGCATTGATCTCCGGCGTCACGCCGCGCCGGATCGACGCGAAGACATAGATCGGCAGCGTCGTCTGCGCGCCGGCGACGAAGAAGGCGATGATGAAATCGTCGAAGGAAAAGGTGAAGGCGAGCAGGAAGCCGGCAACGATGGCCGGCATGATCTGCGGCAGCACGATCGAGCGGAACGTCGTCAACGGCGTGGCGTAGAGATCGCTCGACGCCTCGACCAGATTGCGGTCGAGGCTGCCTAGCCGCGTGCCGACGATCATCGTCACCAGCGCCATGGAGAACAGGCCGTGCGCTGCGATGATCGAGCCGTAGCCGAGCGCCAGGCGCGGCGGCTGGTCGTCGGGCCAGATCGAGGCGAGGAACGGATTGACGACCGTGAACAGCTGGACGAGCGCGACCAGTGTCGAAATGCCGATGACGACGCCCGGAACGACGATCGCGGCGCCCAGAAGCGCATCGAATACCGCGCGTGTTCTGATGCCGACACGCGCCAGGCCGAGTGCCGCCGCAGTGCCGCAGAACGCCGCCAGCAAGGCGCTGGTGGTAGCGATGAACAGGCTGTTCTTCAGCGCTTCGACCAGGAACGGGTTCGCCAGCGCCGTACCGTACCACTGAACCGAAAAGCCGGTGAACTCGCTGGCATGGCGGCCGGCATTGAAGGAGAACAGCACGACCAGGGCGATCGGCAGATAGAGGAAAGCGAAGACGGCAATGACGAAGGTGCGCATCAGATCAGATCCACCCGGCGAGCGCCCGAAACCCGGGTCGAAATGCGGTTGGCGGCAATCAGCACCACCACCGAGACCAGCACCAGCGTGATCGCGATGGCCGATCCGAACGGCCAGTTGCGCGATTGCAGGAACAGGTCGACCAGCGCGTTGCCGATGAAGAACACTTTGCCGCCGCCAAGCAGCGTCGGGATCAGATATTCGCCCAACAGCAGGATCATCACCAGCGAGAAGCCGGTCATCACGCCCGGCAGCGACAGTTTCAGGGTCACGCCGAGGAAGGTCGAGAGCGGCGTGGCGCCGAGGTCTGCGGAGGCTTCCAGCAGCCGGCGGTCGAGCCGCTCGAGGCTGACATAGATCGGCAGGATCATCAGCGGCAGATAGCCATAGACGATGCCGAGCAGCACCGCGCCCGGCGTGTTGATCAGCCTGACATCCTCGAACCCGATGTAAGCGAGCAATGCCGGAATGCCGCGCCCGCCCAGCACATACATCCAGGCATAGGTCCGCATCAGAAGGCTGGTCCAGAACGGGATGACGACCAGCGCCAGCAAGATCAGCCGCCAGCGCTGCGGCGCTTGCAGAGCGAGGTAGTAGGCGACCGGATAGGCGACGAGCATGCAGGCGAGCGCTCCCACCGGCGCCAGCAGCATCGTGTTCCAGAACGCGGTCGCCCGCGCCGGAAGATTGGCATACTGCGCCAGCGTAAAGGCAGCCTGATAGCCGCCTTCCGGCGCCCGCTCGCCGACGCTGAACACGGCGATGGCGATGAACGGCAGCACCAGAAACACCACCAGCCACGCGGTCGCCGGACCGAGCAGCATGGCGGTCAGAAAATTCCTGCGAAGACGGCTGCCGTGCATGGAAGGATTGCCCCGTGCCGGCGGGTATGGCCCGCCGGTCAAGTTTGTCTACGTTGGGCTTGAGGCCGCTCAGGCCGACTTGAAGCGCGCCATCAATTCGGCACGACCGGGATCGGTCAGCGTTGCCGCCGCGCCGAATTCCAGCGGCGTCAACAGGTCGGCCGCCGGATAGAGGATCGGATTGTCGAGCACTTCCTTGGGCAGCAGCTTGTTGACCCGCGCATCGGTCGACGGCGCACCATTGGCCAGGTGCTCCTTCACCGCCACCTGCGGATTCATCAGATAGTTGAGCAGGGCATAGCCGGCCGGCTTGTTCGGCGCATCCTTCGGAATGGCGTAGAAGTCGGTCCAGATCTCGCCGCCTTCCTTGCCCAGCACATAGGCGATCTCGGGAATGTCGCGATGCAGCTGCGCGCCGTCATTCGTCCAGCACATCGTCATCCAGGCGTCGCCGGCGCGCATGCCCGGCTGGTAGTCGGAGGAGACCGCGAACAGATGCGGCTTGACCTTCAGCAGCAGTTCCTCCGCCTTGGCCAGTTCGTCCTGCTTGAGCGAGTTGAACGAGTAGCCGTAATATTTCAGCGCATTGCCGATCGTGGTCAGCTGGTAGTCATGCACCATGGTGCGGCTGTCGCCTTCCGCCATGGCAGTGTCCCAGAACTCCTTCCAGCTGGTCATCGGCTTGGTCAGCTTCTTGGTGTTGACGGCAAAGCCGGTGGTGCCCCAGTTCTTCGGCACCGCATAGGTCACCCCTTCGATCGTGCCTTCCCCGGTAAAGCGCGGATCCTCCTGCGAGCCATCGAAATTCGGCAGCTTCGTCATCTCCAGCGGCTCGATGATGCCGAGTTTCTTGTAAGTCGAGATCGTGTAGTTGGTCGGTACGAACAGGCTCCAGCCCGAGGCGCCGGCCTGCAATTTGGCCAGCATCTCCTCGTTGGAGCCGAACACGTTGACCTCGACGGCGACGCCGGTGTCCTTCTTGAAATTCTCGAACGTCGCCGGGTCATGGTAGTTCGGCCAGGTGGCGATCGACATGCGGTCGCCAAGGCTTTCGGCGGCAAAGGCCGGTGTCGGCATGATGCCGATCTCGCGCGCCATCACCGCCGTGGCAATGCCAAGGCCGGTGAGGCCAAGAAAGTCGCGTCGGCCGATCGAGCCGCGCTTCAAACGCATCAGCTGATCGACAAAATTCTTGGGGCTTATCGGCAGTCCGTCACGATATGATTTCGACATGTTTATCTACCCTCTGGTTGGCCCCGTTGTTCTTGGTCTCCGCAAACGCCAGCGGCGTTCCGGAGGCAAAGCCGATGGCGACGGGTTCACCCGGCTTGAAGAGATTGCCGTGGCCGATCAGGTGATCGGCCTTGGCCAGCAGCGTTCCGATGCCCTGGACCTCGATCGCGTATTCCGCCGTCGAGCCCAGGAAGATCCGGTTGCGGACGACGCCCTTGAATGGGCCGCCTGTCTGAGCGCCGAGACTGAGCGATTCAGGACGCAGGCTGACCGAAACGGCCTCGCCTTGCTGCAGGGCGGTTCGTTTGCGCGCTGCAATGACGGTGCCATTCGCGAGCGCCACCTCCACCAGATCGCCCGAATGTCCGGCGACGGTACCGCTCAAGAGATTGGTCTTGCCGACGAAATCGGCGACGAACAAATCGGCCGGTTCGTCATAGATCTCGCTTGGCTGTCCGAGCTGGACGATGCGGCCGCCATTCATGACGCAGACGAAATCGCTCATCGACAGCGCTTCCTCCTGGTCGTGCGTGACCAGCACGAAGGTGATGCCGATCTCGCGCTGCAGGTTCTGCAGCTCGATCTGCATGTCGGTGCGAAGCTTCTTGTCGAGCGCCGCCAGCGGCTCGTCGAGCAAGAGCACCGCCGGTTTGTTGACCAGGGCGCGGGCAAGCGCCACACGCTGCTGCTGGCCGCCCGACAGTTCGTGGATCTTGCGGCGGCCATAGCCGGCGAGCCGCACCATTTCCAGCGCTTCCCCCGCTCTTGAGGCGATCTCGCGCGACGACAGCCTTGGCCGCGCCTGACGCAGCCCGTAGGCGACGTTGTCCTCGACATCGAGATGCGGAAACAGCGCGTATTGCTGGAACACCATGTTGACCGGCCGCCGGTAGGCCGGCGTGCCGGCCATGTCCTGGCCGCGAATGAACACCTGGCCTTCGCTCGGCTGTTCGAAGCCGCCGATCATGCGCAGGCAGGTGGTCTTGCCGCAGCCGGACGGCCCGAGCAACGCGACAAAGGCGGAGGGCGGGACAGCGAGATCGATGCCGCTGACCGCGGTCACCGCGCCATAGCGCTTGGTGACGCCGCGAAACTCGATGTCGGGCACTGCGGTCAAGGCTGATGGCTCCAGCAACAGGGCAATATCGGGACGCTACCAGAGCCAATGGCGGCTAGTATATACCTCTGAGGTGGTATATCTGATCTATTTTCTCGTTTAAGGGGGTATGGATTGTCCCGCAGCGACGAATACAGCCAGCTCGCCACGCTCGTCGCGGCGACGCGGGAGACCAGCGGCGACCTGTTCGGCAATGCGCTGGTCGATTGGCTGCGGCTCCATGTCAGCTTCGACCACTGCGTGGTGTTCGGCTATCGCGGCGCGGCGCGCCCGCCGCTGCTGTTCGAAACCTTCTCGCCGGCCGAAAGCCACGTCTTCGTCGCGCTCTATCAGGAGGGGCCGTATCTGCTCGACCCGTTCCACCACGCTGCGGTCGAGCGCAAGGAAGGGTTCTGGCGCATGCGCGAACTGGCGCCGGACCGTTTCTATGCCAGCGAGTATTTCCGCTCCTACTACAGCCAGACCAGGCTGGCCGAGGAGGTCGGCTTCTTCGTGCCGTTGCCGGGCAAGGATGCGCTGGTGCTGTCGCTGATGCGGCTGCGCGCCTCGGGCCCGTTCGGCACCGCCGATGCCAGGTTGCTGCGCGACATGGCGCCGGCGGTGATCAGCTTCGCCAGGCTGCGCTGGCCTATCCTTCCGACCGACGAACCGGCAGAGGCGCAGCAGGACGAGACGACCGCTCCAGTCAACGAGTTCGACCGCGCCCATATCTGGCAAAGCCTGTCGCTGACGCCACGCGAAAAGCATGTCGTTGACCTGGTGCTGCAAGGGCATTCGACGGAATCGATCGCCAGGGCCATGCGCATCGTGCCGGGCACCGTGAAGGTCCATCGGCGCAACATCTATCGCAAGCTCAAGATCAAGTCGCAGGCCGGCCTGTTCGCACGTTTCGTCGAGATCATCGACGCGCGGATCCGGCAGGCCCCCTAACCGCCGGCTTCCCACGATCCGGTCTCGGCCATCCGCTTCAGCAACGGCGCTGGCTTGAACACATCCTTGCCCGTCCGCTGATGCCAGTATTCGAGCCGCTCGATGATCCTGGCCGGGCCTTCAAGGCCAGCCCAGAACAGCGGTCCGCCCTTGCCCACGGGAAAGCCGTAGCCATTGACCCAGACGACATCGATGTCGGACGCACGGGCCGCTATGCCTTCCTCCAGGATCTTGGCGCCCTCGTTGATCAGGGGGTAAAGCGTGCGCTCGATGATTTCTTCCGCACTGATCGCACGCGGCGCGATGCCCCTCTCGGCGGCCTTGTCGCGGATCAGCACCTCGACCTCCGGATCCGGGGCCGGGGTACGCGAACCGTTCTCGTAGAGATAGAACCCCCAGCCGGTCTTCTGGCCGAAACGCCCTTGTTCGCACAGCGTATCGGCGATGACGGCCGTCTGACCGCGCGCCTTGCGGTTGCGCCAGCCGATGTCGAGGCCGGCGAGATCACCCATCTGGAACGGACCCATCGGCCAGCCGAAATCGGTGAATGCCTGGTCGATCTGGCTGGGTGTCGCGCCTTCCAGCAGCAGCGCCTCGGATTCGGCGCCACGCGCGGCCAGCATTCGATTGCCGACGAAGCCGTGGCAGACGCCGACGACGACCGCCACCTTGCCGATCCGCCGCGCCAGATCGACGACGGTGGCCAGCGCATCGGGCGCGGTCACCTCGGCACGCACGATCTCCAAGAGCTTCATGACATTGGCCGGCGAGAAGAAATGCAGACCGAGCACATCCTGCGGCCGCGAGGTCGAGGCGGCGATTTCGTTGATGTCGAGATAGGAGGTGTTGGTGGCGAGGATCGCGCCCGGTTTGGCCACGGCATCGAGCTTGCCGAACACCTCCTTCTTGACCGCCATGTCTTCGAACACCGCCTCGACGATCAGGTCGCAATCGGCGAGATCGGCATAGTCGGTGGAGCCCTTGAACAGGGCGAGGCGCTCGCGCTTGGCATCTGCCGTCAGCGAGCCGCGCGTGACGGACACCGAGTAGTTCTTGTCGATGGTCGCCAGCCCGCGCTGCAGCGCCTCATGGCTGGTTTCCAGCATGGTGACGGGGTAGCCGCCATTGGCGAAGGCCATGGCGATGCCGCCGCCCATCGTACCGGCGCCGATGACGCCGACGCGGGCGATCCTGCGCTTGACGATGTCTTTTCCGGGAAGCTTTGCCGCCTCACGTTCGGCGAAGAACACATGGCGCTGCGCCCGCGACTGGTCGCTGGCGACCAGCTTGACGAACAGCGCACGCTCCGCCGCCAGCGCCGCATCGAAGGGCAGCATGACGGCATTGCGCACCGACAGCGCACAGGCGATCGGCGCCTCGAGCCCGCGCGCTTTCCTGGCAAGATCCGCAGCCTCGGCGTCGAAAGCCGCGAGGTCGGTCTCCTTAAGCCCCTCATTGCGATCACGCACCGACGTGAAGGGACCACCCTTGCGGGCTATTTCCCTGGCAAAGTTCACGGCATGGGTGGCCAGATCGCCTTCAAAGACGGCGTCGACGAGACCGGCGGCATGCGCCTCGGTCGCACCGACCGGTGAACCGGAAACGACCATCTTCAAGGCCTTCAGCGCGCCGACCAGGCGCGGCAACCGCACCGTGCCGCCACCGCCCGGTAGCAGGCCGAGCTTGACCTCCGGCAGGCCGAGCTTGGCGCCGGCATCGGCGACGCGGAAATGGCAGCCGAGCGCCAGCTCCAGCCCGCCGCCGAGCGCGGTGCCGTGGATGGCGGCGACCGTCGGCTTGGCGATGGTCTCCAGCGTCGCCACGATGGCGCGCAGCTCGGGCTGCTGCATCGGCTTGCCGAATTCGGTGATGTCGGCGCCGGCGACAAAGGTCCGGCCGGCGCATGCAATGACGATGGCGGCAACCGAAGCATCATCCCGCAACTCGACCAGCGCCTGCATCAGCGGTTCGCGGACATGAAAGCTCAGCGCGTTGACCGGCGGGTTGTCGATAGTGACGACGGCGACGTCGCCGTCGCGGCTGACCTTCACAAAATCGGACACGCAAACCTCCGGACAATGGTGAACGGCCTGCAGCCGCGCGATTGGATTTACAGCGCTATGACGTGGATGGAAACCAGAGGGAGGCCTGGCACAATGATTAGCGGCTCGAGGTGCCCGGCCGCCATCATCGCCGAAGTAGAGATCCTTCACACCCCCCTCTGCCCTGCCGGGCATCTCCCCCGCAAGGGGGGAGATTGGACGTCACGACGGCCTTCGTCAATTTTCAACGCTGGAGGGCGGGCGAAACGGCGAAGCTGCCGATCTCCCTCCTGTTTGGACCGGAGACATCGCGAACAGGTGTGCGAGGACATCGCGAACAGTTTGGCGTGCTTTGCGCCGGGAGGTTCGCGATG
>NZ_JAMYSJ010000047.1:0-30531 GCF_040321855.1 Mesorhizobium sp. M0227
TCGTCGAAACCATCGAGGCAGCCGAATGCAAGAACTACTTCGAAAACGCAGGCTACGCTTCCGTCAAAATATGAAACGCTCTAGACCTGCTGGAGACACATTTGGCTTCAAAGTTGATGGCATTTACTTCGATGTGGGTGACAGCGCCGGATGGCTGGACCGGCAAGATGGAGATATCCTTCTGACGGCTTTCGTTACAGCTTTTCCTGATCCCAACAACGAAGATGGCATTCGCGAAGAGCGGTCAGTGGTAGTGAAGCGTCCCCGCCCCTGATTTCAGATTGCCCCTGCGTTGCGTTGACACCGCTGCCCGCAAAAGCCTAAATCCGGTTCAGATGGTCTCTTGCCCGCAACGGCAAGAGCTAAGAGGGAATGCGGTGCGGGGCAAAATCCCAAATCCGCGGCTGTCCCCGCAACTGTAAGCGAAGAGCCAAGGCCGAAAGCCACTGGGGAGTTCCCGGGAAGGCGGCTACCAAGGCGATGACCCGCGAGCCAGGAGACCTGCCGTCTGCGACTTTAGAATCCGATCGCCCGGCGGGTTTCCGGGCAAGGAGCCCGATCTTGGACCACGACAGCAGTTTTTCGGCTGGCACAGCGGATATTTCGTCCGGCCATGATGATGCCTTGGCCGGCGTCACCATCATCGTCTGCGCCTCCTGCCGCGATGAGACCGGCGCCGACGCTCATCCCCGCGCCGGCGAATTGCTGGCGGACGACACGCGCCGCGCCGCATCCGGCGACGACATCCGCATCCGCAGCGTCGAATGCCTCGGCAATTGCAAGCGCCGCCTCAGCGCCGCCATCCTGCGCGACGGGTGCTGGAGCTATGTCTTCGGCGACCTGACCACGACCAGCGGCGCCGACCTCGTGACAGGCGCCAAGCTCTTCGCCACCTCGAAGGACGGCCTGATTCCATGGCGCGGCCGCCCCGATAGCCTGAAGCGTGGCCTCGTTGCCCGCATCCCTCCCTTAGACCTGCTGAAGGATTGACCATGACTGCCCCAGATTCGCCTGCGAACCTCTCCCGCGTTCCCTGCACCGTCGTCACCGGCTTCCTCGGCGCCGGCAAGACGACGCTGGTCCGCCATCTCCTGGAAAACGCCGGCGGCAAGCGCATTGCCATCATTGTCAACGAATTCGGCGACATCGGCATCGATGGCGAGATCCTCAAGGGCTGCGGCATAGACACCTGCCCGGAGGAAAACATCGTCGAACTGGCCAATGGCTGCATCTGCTGCACCGTCGCCGACGATTTCGTCCCGGCGCTCGACAAGATCCTCGCGCTGACGCCGAGGGTCGACCACATCCTGATCGAGACTTCGGGCCTGGCGCTGCCCAAGCCGCTGGTCCAGGCGTTTCAATGGCCGAGCGTAAAGAGCCGCGTCACAGTCGACGGCGTCATCGCCGTGGTCGACGGGCCGGCATTGGCCGAAGGCCGCGTCGCCAACGACATGGATGCTTTGCAGGCGCAGCGCGCCGGGGACGAGACGCTCGACCATGACGATCCGGTGGAAGAAGTGTTCGAGGATCAGATCGCCTGCGCCGACCTGATCATCCTGTCGAAAAGCGACCTGATGGACGCCGCCGGCACCGCCCGCGCCAACGCCATCATTGGCGAACACTCCGCCCGCGCCGTGAAGATCGTGCCGACGTCGCATGGCAAGGTCGATCCCTCCGTGCTGCTCGGGCTCGGTCTCGCCGTCGAGGACGACATCGAAAACCGCAAGTCCCACCATGACGGCGCATTCGACCACGAACATGACGACTTCGACACGTTCATTGTCGACATTGCCTCGATCGCCAATCCCGATGAACTGGCAAAGCGTGTCGCCACAGTCGCCGAAGAAGAAAACGTGCTGCGTGTAAAAGGCTTCGTCGAGGTCGGTGGCAAGCCGATGCGGCTCTTGCTGCAGGCCGTCGGGCCGCGCGTCAATCATTACTATGACCGCGCCTGGACCGCGCAGGACGACCGCCGCTCGCGTCTCGTCGTCATCGGCCTGAAGGGGCTGAACCGCCCGGCGATCGAGCGTATACTCGCCGGCTGATCTCGGACACGGGTTGCGATGCACATCCTCACCACGACATCCGCCTCGCTCGACGACCTCGCCGAGCCGGTCGATCTGCGGCAGACGCCGGCGGATATCGTGGCCCTGTCCTTCACCGACAGCGACCTCGCCGGACTGGCGGCAGCCTGGAAGGCCGATGCCGGCCGCCTGCCCTCGATGCGGCTGGCTGCCCTGCGTGACCTGCGCCATCCCATGTCCGTCGACCTCTGGGTCGACAGCGTCACCCGCCACGCCAAGGTCATCCTCGTGCGCCTCCTCGGCGGCTACGACTGGTGGCGCTACGGCTGCGACCAGCTTGCCTCGACCGCTCGCGCACACGGCATAAAGCTGGCGCTGCTGCCCGGCGAATGCCGCGACGAGGATCTGCGCCTGATCGAAGCCTCGACGCTGCCGCGCCAGGAGCTCGATGGCCTGCTCGACTATTTCCGCGAGGGCGGCCCGGCGAATATGAGCGCGCTGGTGCGGAGGCTGGCGCGACTGGCTGGATCGGATGCGGACGTAGCAGAGCCGGTTCCAGTGCCGAAAGCCGGGTTTTATGAGCCAGGACTTGGGGTCGTTGGTGATCCTTCACACCCCCCTCTGTCCTGCCGGACATCTCCCCCGCAAGGGGGGAGATCGGACTTCATCAAAGCCGGCTCTTTTCCCGTTTCATTAGAAGCTGACGCGTCCGCAACCTCGACAATTGGCGAAATCTCCAATGACAGCGCAATCTCCCCCCTTGCGGGGGAGATGTCCGGCAGGACAGAGGGGGGTGTGAAGGAACTCGACGCTGACAACGTCAACGCTCCTATCATCCCCATCCTGTTCTATCGCTCGATGCTATTGGCCGCCGATGTCGCGCCCATCGATGCGCTTTTCGAAGCGCTCCGCCAGCGCGGCATCAAGCCGGTTCCCATCTTCGTCTCCAGCCTCAAGGACCCCGCATCCCTGGCCTTCGTGGAAACAGCACTCGCCTCGCTGAAACCCGCCGCCATCATCACCGCGACCGCTTTCGCGTCCGGCGCCGAACCCGGCAATGAGACCCTGTTCGACCGCGCCGGCATGCCGGTCTTCCAGGTCATCGTCGCCACCACCCGCCACGATGTCTGGGAGACCAACCAGCGCGGCCTGGCGCCCGCCGACCTTGCCATGCATGTCGTGCTGCCCGAACTCGACGGCCGCATCCTGGCCGGCGCCATTTCCTTTAAGGGTGAGAGCGAGACCGATCCAGCACTTGGCCACCGCGCCTTTGCCAACCGGCCGGAACCGGATCGTGTGGCGCAAGTGGCTGACCGCGTCGCGGCCTTTATCAAGTTGCAAGAGACGCCCCGCGCCGAGCGCAAGCTAGCCATCCTGATCCCGGATTATCCCAGTGCCCCCGGCCGCACCGGCTACGCCGTGGGTTTGGATGTCCCGTCCAGCGTGCTGGCCATGCTGCAGGACCTCAGCGAACAGGGCTATGTCGTTGAGGGGATTCCGCAAACGCCGCGTGAGTTGCTGGCGCGACTGGGCCAGGGCGGGCATGGCTTGGCCTTGAGGGATTATGTGGAGTTCTCGAAGGCACTGCCGTCTGCAGCAATTGCTGCCGTAGATGCAGCTTGGAAGGCTGAATATGAGATAGGTTTGTGCGAGGCACCCCCCTCTGTCCTGCCGGACATCTCCCCCGCAAGGAGGGAGATCGGCAGTTCCGCCATCGGCGCTCATTCTGCGACGTTCGTAGCTGGCGAAAGCGGCAATGAGAGCTCAATCTCCCCCCTTGCGGGGGAGATGTCCGGCAGGACAGAGGGGGGTGCTCAAGCGCCAACCGCCGCCCACTTCCCCTTCCGCGCCGCCACCTTCGGCAACATCACCGTAGCCCTCGCCCCAGACCGCGGCCGCTCCGTCGACCGCCGCGCCGACTACCACGACCCGACGCTGCCGCCGCGCCATGCGCTGATCGCCTTCGGCCTGTGGCTGCGCAAGTCGCTCGGCGTCCACGCGCTTGTCCATGTCGGCGCGCATGGCACGCTGGAGTGGCTGCCGGGCAAGACCGTTGCGCTTTCGGAGAACTGCTTTCCCGAGATCGTCACCGGCGCCTTGCCCGTCATCTATCCCTTCATCGTCTCCAACCCAGGCGAAGCGGCGCAGGCCAAGCGCCGCATCGCCGCCGTCACCCTTGGCCACCTGCCGCCGCCACTGACCGATGCCGAGCTGGACGAGAACCAGCACAAGCTGGAACGGTTGGTCGACGAATACGCCCAGGCCGACGGGCTCGACCGCCGCCGCCGCGACCGCCTTGCCAAGCTGATCGTCGAGACGGCGCAGAAGACCGGCCTCGCTTCCGAAGCCGGCGTCGCCACGACCGACGCGCCCGACGAAGCGTTGCGCCGCATCGACGCCTGGCTCTGCGACCTCAAGGATTTTGCCATCAAGGACGGGCTGCATATCTATGGCCGCGCCCCTGAGGACGAGCCCGACGCCATGCGGCGCCAGAGTGCGGCAGCCGAGAAGGCGGCGCTGCTCGCCGCACTCGATGGCCGCCACGTCAAGGCCGGCCCGGCCGGCGCGCCCGCGCGGGGTCGCTCGGACGTTCTGCCCACCGGCCGCAACCTGTTCACCTCGGACCCGCGCACCATGCCGACGCCGACCGCCTATGATCTGGGCAAGGCAGCGGCGGAGGAAGTGGTGCGCGGCTACATGCAATCGCATGGCGACTGGCCGCGCTCGCTGGTCATCGATCTCTGGGGCTCGGCCTCACTGCGCACCGGCGGCGAGGAGATCGCGCAAGGATTGGCGCTGATGGGCTGCCGGCCGCAATGGGATTCGGCGACCGGCCGCATCACCGGCATCGAGGTATTGTCGCCGGCCACGCTCGGAAGGCCACGCGTCGATGTCACCTGGCGCATATCAGGCCTGTTCCGCGATATGTTCCCGACCCAGATCGCACTGATCGATGCCGCCGCCAACGCGGTAGCCGCCCGCGACGAGGACGATACGGAAAACCCGCTCGCGGCCAAAACCCGTGCCGACGGCAAGCTCAGCCCGCGCATCTTCGGCACCTCGCCCGGTACCTATGGCGCCGGCGTCGAGGATGTCTTGTCCTCCGGCAACTGGGCCGCGCGCGAAGAAATCGGCCGCGCCTATCTCGACGCCACCTCGCACGCCTATGGCGGCGCAGAAGGAGAAGGCATCTCGGTGCCCGGCGCCTTCGAAGGCCGCATCGCCGAAGCCGATCTTCTCGTCCACACCGGCGACGACCCCGGCCGCGATATCCTCGAGGGCTCCGCCGACGTCGCCTTCATTGGCGGGTTTTCGGCGGCCTTGGCAACCCTGGGCAGGCATGCCGACGTCATCGTGCTCGACACCACCGATCCGCAAAGGCCGAAGCCCCGCTCGGTAGGCGAAGCGGTATCGCGGGTGGTGCGCGCCCGCGCCGTCAATCCACGCTTCATTGCAGGCCAGATGCGCCACGGCCCACGCGGCGCCTCCGAATTTGCCGAAACCGTCGACCGGCTGGTCGGCTTTGCCGAAACCACACACGCCATTTCGGGAACGCTGATCGAGGCGGTTCATGACGCCTATCTCGGCGATCCCATGGTTCGCGCCTTCATCCTGCGCGAGAACCCCGCCGCCGCGAAAGTCATCGCCGAACGCTTCCTGTCGGCGCGCCGGCGTGGCCTCTGGCATCCCCTGCGCAATTCCATCGACGACGATCTCGCCGCCCTGATTGCCGAAGCAGAAGCGCTTGGGGTGGCGGCATGAACGCCTTCTCGCGTCGCGGCGCCTGCCCGGCCTTGTCGGCCCCGATGCAAACCGGTGACGGGCTTTTGGTGCGGCTCAACCCGGTTGCTGGAGGATTGTCGCCGAAGCTTTTGATCGGGTTAGCCGAATCCGCCTTGCGGCATGGCAACGGCATCATGGAAGTCACCGCGCGCGGCAGTCTGCAGATACGCGGGCTGACCACGGACAGCGCGGCGCTGCTGGCGGCGGAGGTCGATGCGCTTGATATCGCGGTGCGCACCGGCGTGCCGGTCGAGACCGGGCCGCTGGCCGGCATCGACCCGCAAGAGATTGCCGATCCCCAGCCGCTGGCCGAGCGGATCAGGGCGGCGATTGACGAGGCTGGATTAGCGCCGAGGCTGGGGCCGAAGGTTTCCGTGATTGTCGATGGCGGCGAGCAGTTGACCATGGATGCGGTGACGGCCGATGTGCGGCTGAAGGCGGTGCGGGCCAGCGCTGGCGTGCTGTGGGCTGTGTCTGTTTCAGGTGACGGCCAAAGCGCGAGGCCGCTTGCGACGGTCGATGACGATGTAGCGCGCGATATTGCCGTTGCGGTGCTCAGGATGATTGCCGAGAAGAGTCGGGAGGCGCATGCGAGGGATTTGACGGAGCGCCAATTGGTCTCTCTCGCAGGTTGGCACTCCGTCACACCCCCCTCTGTCCTGCCGGACATCTCCCCCGCAAGGGGGGAGATCGGCAGTTCCGACGCCGGCTCTCGTCCTGCAACATCGGCCGTGGACGTGACGTCGGCAATTGGCGAAAGCGCCGATGACGGCTCAATCTCCCCCCTTGCGGGGGAGATGTCCGGCAGGACAGAGGGGGGTGTGCAGGATCGCCGACCTATCGGTCTTTTCTCTTTATCGACCGACCACGCCCTCGGCATCGCCCTCCCCTACGGCAGCATGCCGGCGGACAAAATCATCTCTCTCGCCCAGAGTGCCCTCACCCTCGGCACCACCGAAATCCGCCTCGCCCCCGGCCGTGCCCTGCTTTTCCTTGGTCAACCAACCGCCGCCAACCAAACCCTTCAGCACACCGCCGCCACCCTCGGCTTCGTCACCGCCCCCACCGACCCGCGCACGCGCATCGCCGCCTGCCCGGGCACACCAGCCTGCGCCTCCGGCCGCATCGCCACGCGCGACATTGCCGAGACGATTGCCGCTGAAAATGCCGACATCCTCGACTTCACCCTGCACGTTTCCGGCTGCGCCAAGGGTTGCGCCCACCCCGGCTCGGCGGCGCTGACGATTGTCGGCGGCGAAAACGGAGCCGGACTTGTCGTGAACGCGACGGCAAAGGGCCTTCCTGCCGGCTACAGGCCGGGCTATGACGCCGCGCGCGGCATTGGCCGCGTGGCGGCAATGATCCGCAGCGCACGATATCAAGGCGAAACCGCCGCCGCTTGCCTGACAAGGCTCGGGCCGGTGGCAATCGCCGAGGCTTACCGACAGGCCCAAACTGAAAAACGGAAATGAGCATGGCCGCCTACGACTATATCCATGACGGCACGGCGATCTACGAGCGCTCCTTCGCCATCATCCGCGCCGAGGCCGATCTGTCGCGCTTCTCCGAAGCCGAGGCCGATGTCGCCATCCGCATGATCCATGCCTGCGGCCAGGTCGAAGCCGCCAGTCATTTCGTCTTCTCCACCGATTTCGTTGCCGCCGCGCGCACCGCTTTGGCGGCTGGCGCGCCGATCTTCTGCGACGCGGAAATGGTCTCGCATGGCGTCACCCGCGCCAGGCTGCCAGCCGGCAACGAGGTGATCTGCACCTTGCGCGATCCGCGCACGCACGACATCGCTGGGCAAATCGGCAACACCCGTTCGGCCGCCGCGATCGACCTTTGGGGCGAACGCTTGGCGGGGTCGGTGGTCGCCATCGGCAATGCGCCGACCGCGCTGTTCTATCTATTGGAAAAACTGCGCGACGGCGCGCCGAAACCGGCGGCCATCATCGGCATGCCGGTCGGCTTCGTCGGCGCTGCGGAATCCAAGGACGCGCTGGCCGAGAATTCCTATGGCGTTCCCTACGCCATCGTGCGCGGCCGGCTCGGTGGCAGCGCCATGACCGCCGCCGCGCTCAATTCATTGGCGAGGCCGGGCCTGTGAACGCCTTTCTCAAAGGCCGTCTCATCGGCGTCGGCACCGGTCCCGGCGACCCCGAACTGCTGACGCTAAAAGCCGCGCGCGTCTTGGCGGAAGCCGATGTCGTGGCCTATTTCGCCAAGCGCGGCAACAACAGCAACGCGCGTGCCATTGTCGAAGCGCAGTTCCGGCCCGAAATGACGGAATTGCCGCTGCTCTATCCCGTCACCACCGAAATCGACAAGGACCACGACGACTACCGGTCGCAGATCACGGCTTTCTATGAGGAGTCGGCCGAGAGGGTCGCCGAGCACCTCGAAGCCGGCAGGATGGTTGCCGTGCTGTCCGAGGGCGATCCGCTTTTCTACGGCTCCTACATGCATCTGCATGTCCGGCTCGCTCATCGCTTCCCGACCGAAGTCATTCCCGGAATCACCGCCATGTCCGGCTGCTGGTCGCAGACTGGTGTTCCGATCGTCCAGGGCGACGACGTGCTGACGGTGCTGCCCGGCACGATGAGCGAATTCGAGTTGACGCGCAGGCTGGCCGACACCGATGCCGCCGTCATCATGAAGGTCGGCCGCAACCTGCCCAAGATCAGACGAGCGCTGGAAGCTACGGCCAAACTGTCGCGCGCCGTCTATGTCGAGCGCGGCACCATGGCCGGCAGCGTCTCCATGAAGCTTGCCGACAAGCAGGATGACAAGGCGCCCTATTTCGCCATCGTCCTGGTCGCCGGCTGGTCCGGCCGGCCTGGCGTCTTGGGAGCGCAGGCATGAGCGGTCGTCTCACCGTCATCGGCCTTGGCCCCGGCAATGCCCATCAGGTCACCCCGGAAGCCAGCCGCGCCGTCGCCGAGGCCAAATTCTTTTACGGCTACAAACCCTATCTCGACCGGCTGGAGCTGCGCCCGGATCAGACCCGCGTCGCTTCCGACAATCGCGAGGAACTCGCCCGCTCCAAGGACGCCTTGATCAAGGCGGCCGAAGGCCACGATGTCGCCGTCGTCTCTGGTGGCGATCCCGGCGTGTTCGCCATGGCTGCGGCCGTTTGCGAAGCGATCGAGGCCGGCCCGGCCGAATGGCGCGCGGTCGACATCGCCGTCGTGCCCGGCATCACCGCAATGCTCGCGGTCGCCGCCCGAATCGGCGCGCCGCTGGGCCATGATTTCTGCGCCATCTCGCTGTCCGACAATCTCAAGCCCTGGGAGCTGATCGAACTGCGCCTGCTGGCGGCGGCCGGCGCCGGCTTCGTAATCGCACTCTACAATCCCATCAGCAAGGCGCGCCCCTGGCAGCTCGGCCGCGCCTTCGAATGCCTGGCCGCGATTCTGCCCGGCACCACGCCGGTGATTTTCGGCCGCGCCGCCGGCCGCCCGGACGAGCGCATCGAGGTCACTCTGCTGGCCGATGTCGAGGCTGAAAAGGCCGACATGGCGACCTGCATCATCATCGGCTCGCCGGAAACAAGGATCATCAAGCGCGCGGAGAAGCCGGCGCTGGTCTACACGCCGCGTTCGTCCACGGGACGGACAAAATGATCGATCATCGCGGCGAGTTGTTCGACGGTTTCAGCCGAAGCAACATCCGGCAAAGCCGGCCTGCGGATCATGACCAGCTCAATCCCAAGCGCCCGCGCCGCAACGATCTTGCCATAAGTCGCCGCGCCGCCGCTGTTCTTGGACACGATGACATCGATGCGATACTTTTCGAGCAGCGCGCGTTCCTCCGCCTCACGAAACGGGCCACGGGCCAGAAGATAGCTCGCATCCGGCACGGCAAGCTTGGGCTCGATCGCGTCGACGCTGCGGACGAGATAATGATGCTGGGGCGCAGCTTCGAAAGCAGCGACCTCTTGCCGGCCCAGCGCCAGGAAAACACGGCGCGGCGCCGGTCCAAGCGCTCGCGCGGCATCGCCGGATGTATTGACCTCAGTCCAGCGGTCGCCTTCGACAGGCTCCCAGCCGGGGCGTCGCAGGGCAAGGATCGGCAAACTGGCAATGCGCGCCGCTTGCGCGGCATTGGCGGAGATTTGCACCGCATAGGGATGCGTGGCGTCGATCAGCAGGTCGGTGCCCGTCTCCCGCAGATAGGCGGCCAGCCCATCGGCACCGCCAAAGCCTCCGCTTCGCACCGGCACGCCTTGCGCGACCGGGCTTTCAGTGCGGCCAGCCAGCGACAGCGTGACCGAGGCTCGCGCCGCCAGTTTCCCGGCCAGTTGCCGGGCTTCGGTGGTGCCGCCGAGGATCAGAATGCGGTGGGTCATCATGCCTGCTAGGGGTCAATCGAGCGCCGCCTGGCTCACAATCGTCGGCATCGGCGAGGACGGTTTAGCGGGTCTCGGCGACGAGGCCAAGCAGCGGATTGCCCAGGCGGAGATCATCTTGGGCGGCAAGCGGCACCTGGCGCTGGTCGCCTCCTTCGCCAAGGGTGAGGCTCGCACCTGGCCGGTTCCGTTCGATGCTGAGATGCGAGACGTACTCGCCCTTGTAGGCAGGAACGTCTGCGTGCTCGCTTCCGGCGATCCGTTCTTCCACGGCGTCGGCGCCACCCTCGCCCGCAAGGTCAAGCCGCAGGAGATGCATGTCATCCCCGCACCGTCGGCCGTTTCGCTGGCGGCCGCGCGCCTTGGCTGGGCGCTGCAGGACATCGAGACCGTCTCGCTGCACGGCCGGCCGCTCGATCTGATCCGGCCGCTGCTGCAGCCAGGCGCGCGCATTTTGGCACTGACCTCAGATGCAGAAGCCCCTGCGGCGATCGCCCGCCTGCTCACCGAACTCGACTTCGGCGCCTCGCGACTGACGATCCTGGAGGCGTTGGGTGGGCCAAGCGAGAACCACCGCTCGGTCCGCGCCGATGCCTTCGATCTCGAAAACATCAATCCGCTCAACGTGCTGGCGATCGAAGTTGAATCCGGTCCGGATGCGCGCGTCCTGCCGCTCACATCAGGGCTTGCCGATCATCTGTTCGAGCATGACGGCCAGATCACAAAGCGCGAAATCCGCGCCATCACCCTGTCGGCGCTGGCGCCGCGGCGCGGCGAATTGCTGTGGGACATCGGCGCCGGCTCCGGTTCTATCGGCATCGAATGGATGCTGGCCCACCCCTCGATGCGCACCATAGCCATCGAGACCGATCCGATCCGCGCCGCCCGCATTGGCCGCAACGCGGCCGCCTGCGGCGTTCCCGGCCTTGTCGTGGTGGAAGGCAGCGCCCCCAAGGCACTGGCCAGGCTGGACACGCCGGACGCGATCTTCATCGGCGGCGGCGGCAGCGATGCCGGTGTCTTGAACGCAGCCATCAAGGCGCTGCGCACTGGCGGCCGTCTTGTGGCCAATGCGGTGACGCTGGAGATGGAAGCCTTGCTTCTCGCCCGCCATGTCTCGCTTGGCGGCGATCTCACCCGCATCGCCATCTCTCGCGCGTCGCCGGTCGGCGCGATGCAGGCATGGCGGCCAGCCATGCCGGTCACGCAATGGAGCTGGGTGAAGCCATGATGGTCGCGGGCATAGGCTGCCGAAAGGGCGTGAGCGTCGAAGACGTGCTTGCCGCGATCGAAACCGCCCTCGAAGCCTACGGGCTGGCGATGACGGCCCTTTCGGCACTGGCGACTGCCGAGTTCAAGAAGAATGAAGAAGCGATCGCCGCCGCTAGCCGCGCGCTGAACCTTCCGGTCATCATCGTCGACGACGCGACACTTCAGGCCGCCTCGTCGGACACGCTCAGCCATTCCGAGCTCTCGCAAGAACTCGCCGGCACACCATCGGTTTCCGAAGCGTCCGCCCTTGCCGTCGCCGGCAAAGGCGCCAGACTGCTCGGGCCCCGCACGGTGCTCGGCCCGGTCACCTGCGCCATCGCCATCAGCGGAGATGCGCCATGACCGTCCATTTCATCGGCGCCGGTCCCGGTGCCGCCGATCTCATCACGCTGCGCGGCGCTCGGTTGCTGGCGAGCTGCCCGGTCTGCCTGCATGCTGGCTCGATCGTCGCGCCCGAATTGCTGCAGCACTGCGCGCCGGGGACAAAACTGATCGACACCGCGCCGATGTCGCTCGACGAGATCGAGGCCGAGTATGTCGCGGCCCATAAGGCCGGCCATGATGTCGCCCGTCTCCATTCCGGCGACCTGTCGGTGTGGAGCGCTGTTGCCGAGCAGATCCGCCGGCTGGAAAAGCACGGCATCCCTTATACGCTGACGCCCGGCGTCCCCTCTTTCGCCGCTGCCGCCGCCGCATTGCGCCGCGAGCTGACCATTCCCGAGGTCGCGCAAAGCCTGGTGCTGACCCGCATTTCCGGACGCGCCTCGAAAATGCCGCCCGGCGAAACGCTGGCCGGCTTCGGCCGCACCGGCGCCACGCTTGCCATTCATCTTGCCATCCACGCCATCGACCGCATCGTCGCCGAGCTCACGCCGCACTATGGCGGCGATTGCCCGGTGGCGGTCGTCTTCCGCGCCTCCTGGCCGGACGAGCGCGTGCTGACCGGCACGCTGGCGACCATTGAGGCGCTGTTGGCCGCCGATCCGATGGAGCGCACGGCGATCATCTTCGTCGGCCGCTCGCTGGCGGCGCAAGGTTTTGGCGAGAGTTCATTATACGACGCCCACTATCAGCGGCGTTTTCGCGGACGGGACGGATTGTGAGCGGCAGCACCAAAAACAACGGCGAAAACGCCACGCTCGAAAAAGCCTTGTCCCGGCTGAATTTCAAGCCGCGCCGGCTGGAATCGGGTCACGTCTGGCTGGCCGGCGCCGGCCCCGGCGACCCCGGCTGCCTGACGCTCGAAGTGTTGGCGGCACTGGCCGACGCGGATGCGTTGGTCTACGACGCGCTGGTTTCATCAGATGTCGTCGCCGTCGCCGAAAATGCCGAGCTTTTCTTTGCCGGCAAGCGCGGCGGCAAACCGTCGATGAAACAGGACGACATCACCGCCCTTTTGGTCCGGCTGGCGCGCGACGGCCGCCGCGTCGTCAGGTTGAAGGGCGGCGATCCCTATATTTTTGGCCGTGGCGGCGAAGAAGCCTTGGCGCTGGCGCGCGAAAATATCCCGTTCCGCGTCCTGCCCGGCCTGACCTCGGGCCTCAGCGCGCTGGCCGCGACCGGCATTCCCGCCACCATGCGCGGCATCAACAAGGCGGTGATCCTGGCCACCGGCCACGCCGCCGGCACCGATGACGATCTCGATTGGGCGGCGATCGCCCGCACCGGCCAGCCTGTCGTCGTCTATATGGGCATGGCCAACCTGCCTTTGATCGCGGCGGCACTGCTCGACGGCGGGCTGGCGCCTTCGACACCGGCGGCAGTGATCGTCGCCGCGACGACGCCGCAGGAACGAACCGTCGTCGCAACGCTCGCCACCATTGCCGAGAAAGCCGCAGCCGCCGGTCTCGCCTCGCCGGCGCTGATCGTCGTTGGCGGCATCGTCGCCATGCGCGCGGCCCTTGCGGGGCAAGCATGACGGCCCGCGCCATCATCATCGGCGCGCCGCGCTCCGGCTCCGGCAAGACCAGTGTCACCATCGGCATTTTACGCGCGCTCACCCGGCGCGGGTTGAAAGTGCGCGGCGCCAAATCCGGCCCCGACTATATCGACCCTGGCTTCCACACCGCCGCCACGGGACTGTCCGGCGTCAATCTGGACAGCTGGGCGATGCCGCCATCGCTGCTCAACGCACTCGCCGCGCAAGCCGCCGACGACACCGATTTCGTCATCCTCGAAAGCGCCATGGGCCTCTTCGACGGCATTCCGGCCTCGCCGGGGCGCACTGGGTCGGCGGCCGACCTGGCGCGGCTCTATGGCCTGCCGGTGCTGCTGGTGCTCGACGTCTCCGGCCAGTCGACCACCGCGGCCGCCGTCGCCAAGGGTTTTGCCACCTATGATCCGGACGTGCGCATGGCGGGCGTCGTGCTCAACCGGCTGGGCAGCGAGCGGCACCGGCGGCTGTCGGGCGACGCCATCGAGGCGATCGGCCTGCCGGTCGTCGGCGCCATCCTGCGCGATCCCTCGCTGAACCTGCCGGAGCGCCACCTCGGCCTCGTCCAGGCCGGCGAATATGACGACCTGATGGCGCATCTCGACCGGCTGGCCGACATGGCGGAAAAGTCGCTCGACCTCGACGCCATCATGGCCCTGGCGACACCCTTCACCCCGGCGCCCGGCAGCTTCGACGACGCGCTGGCGCCGCCCGGCCAGCGCATCGCGTTGGCCGAGGATGCCGCCTTCACCTTCCTCTATCCACATGTCGCCGCCTACTGGCGCAAGGCGGGTGCGGAAATCGTCCCGTTCTCGCCGCTTGCCGATGAAGCGCCCGACGAGGCTTGCGATGTCTGCTGGCTGCCCGGCGGCTATCCCGAGCTACACGCCGGCAAGCTCGCCGCCGCCGCGAATTTCCGCGCCGGGATGGCGCGTTTTGCAGCAACAAAGCCCATCCATGGCGAGTGCGGTGGCTTCATGGTGCTGGGCGAAGCGCTGGAGGACGCATCGGGCGAAACGCATGCGATGCTCGGCCTGCTCGGCCATGCCACCAGCTTCGCCAGGCGCAAGATGAATCTCGGCTACCGCGAGGCGCGGTTGCGCGCCGACTGCCCGCTGGGCTCACAAGGCGCGCTGATCCGCGGCCACGAATTCCACTATGCGCAGATGACGGCGACAGGCAATGACGAGCCGTTGGCCGACCTCGCCGACGGCCAGGGCAATCCGATCGGCGCCTCGGGCTATCGGCGCGGCCATGTCAGCGGCACCTTCTTCCACGCGATTGCGAGGGGCTAGAGCATGAAGTTCAAGAATCTGGCCCTTTCACCGCGGCAGGTCGTCGACGACATCGCGCTTTGCCTGGTCTTCTTCACAAGGCTGCCGCTGCCCGTTTTCGATTTTCGCGGCCGCAGCCTTGCCGCCGCGATCTGGGCAGCCCCCATTGCCGGACTTGTCGTCGGCCTGATCGGCGCCATCGTCTTCGCCACGGCGGAACGGTTTGGCCTGGCCATGGGGCCGGCGGCCGCACTTGCGCTCGTGGCAACCGTGCTCACCACCGGCTGCCTGCATGAGGACGGGCTATCCGACGTCGCCGACGGCTTTGGCGGCGGCAAATCACGCGGCCGCAAACTCGAGATCATGCGCGACAGCCGCATCGGCGCCTATGGTGCGGCGGCGCTGGGCCTGTCGCTGCTGATCCGCTGGAGCGCGCTGTCGGAACTCGTCGACCCTACACAGGCCCTGTTCGCCCTCCTGGCCGCGCACGCGGCCTCGCGCGGCCTGCTTGGCGCCTTCATGCATCTCTTGCCCCCGGCGCGGATCGACGGGCTCTCGGCCGACGCAGGCACGGTTTCGCAGGAAACCGCCATAGCCGGCGCCGTGCTCGGCGCGATCCCGCTCCTCTTGCTCGGACTGGGCGGGGCCGTTTTCGCGCTGATCCTGCTTGGCCTGCTGTTTGCCGCCTTCCGCGCCCTTTGCCTCAACCAGATCGATGGCCAGACCGGCGACACGATCGGCGCCTTGCAGCAGGCAAGCGAGATCGCGGTGCTGCTCGTCGCTTCCGTAGCGCTTTCCTGATCCCTTGGCCTGATTCCCTTTCGGAGACTTTGCCCCCATGCCCTTCAAATCGCTTAGTGAATTGCGCGCCGCCTGCCTCGATCTGCCGGCCGGCAGCGACACTGCCGCCAATGCGGTTGCGCGCCGCCAGGACACGCTCACCAAGCCGCAAGGTAGCCTTGGCCGGCTGGAGACGATCGCCGCCTGGCTGGCGCGCTGGCAGGGCCGCGACATGCCGAAACTCGACCGCGTAAAAGTCTTCGTCTTCGCCGGCAACCACGGCGTCACCGCGCAAGGCGTGTCGGCCTATCCCTCGGAAGTCACCGTGCAGATGGTGGCGAACTTCGCCGGCGGCGGTGCCGCCATCAACCAGCTTGCCCGCGTGGCCGGCGCCGAACTCGACGTCATCCCGCTCGATCTCGACCATCCGACCGGCGACTTCACGCAAGGGCCTGCGATGGATGAGAAGGCCTTTCTGACGGCAGTTTCGGCCGGCTACGACGCGGTGACGAAAGACCTCGATCTGATCTGCTTCGGCGAGATGGGCATCGGCAACACGACGCCGGCGGCCGCCATCTCAGCAGCCCTGTTCGGCGGCGGTGCGGAAAAATGGACCGGGCTCGGCACCGGCGTCGATGACGCCGGGCTGAAGCGCAAGGTAGTCGCCATCGAAGCCGGCCTGAAGCGCCACGCTGCCGCCCTTGCCGATCCGCTAGGGATCGCTGCCGCGCTCGGTGGCCGCGAACTCGCCGCCATCTTCGGCGCGACGCTGGCCGCCCGGCATCTCGGCATACCCGTACTGCTCGACGGCTTCGTCTGCACCGCCGCCGTAGCTCCGCTGGCCAGGCTGCATCCGACCGGGCTCGCCCACACAATTGCCGCGCACGTTTCGGCAGAATCCGGCCACCGTGGCCTGCTCGAAGCCCTCGGCCTGCCGCCGCTGCTCGATCTCGGCATGCGGCTCGGTGAAGGTTCCGGCGCTTGTCTTGCTGTCAACATCGTCCGCTCGGCGCTGGAGTGCCATGCCCGTATGGCGAGTTTTGCCGAGGCTGGTGTTTCGGAGAAGTAAATCCATCAAAATTTCAACGTGATTGAGCCAAAACCATAACGCCGCTTTGATTGTTCCATGAGACGAGGAAATCTCATGGAGAAATCGAATGATGTATTTGAAGACAACAATTATCGTTGCGCTGTTTTGCAGCACTGTTGCGCCGGCATTTTCTCAGATCCTTGACGAGACAGGCCGGCCGCGGCGGCCCGGTGACGACGGCCTTGCCAAGGTGCAGTCCGGCATCACCATGAGCATTCCGGTCAAGGACGGCGAAGACATCGCGGTGCAGCAGGAGGCCGGGCTTCGTTCCTTCTACAAGCTCGCGGCCGGCAGTTGCGCCATGGTGCTCGAAACCATCGCCGACAGCTGCGAAGTCACCAACGTCACCACCAATGTCAACGCCAGGGATCGCAGCATGGGCGCCGCCGCCGGATCGCAGATCACCGTGACCGGCCAGATCGCCATGAAGGTCAAGTTCAAGGCCAGCCTCGGCAAGCCCGCGCCGTGATCGGCGCATGCTCGAGACGCGTCAAACGCGTCTCGTTTTCAGGGTCTTTCCACCAACTCTTCTAGAAATTTGGTGGGTGCGCACAGGATTGAACTGTGGACCCGCTGATTAAGAGTCAGCTGCTCTACCAACTGAGCTACGCACCCACTCGGCCGGCAAAAACCGGCGTTGGCGGGCATATAGCCGCCACCATCGGTCCTGTCCAGCCCTGCCGGAATCATTTCCCGACAAATCGACCGAGCATGCGTTCAATCAGATGAACAGTCTGCCCTCCGCAACCTTCACCGCATTGCCGCCAATGCGCGCCGAGGCCAGTTTGCCGCCTTGCACGGTCAGTTCGAGGCGTATGCGCGATGGCCGGCCCATCTCGAGCCCCTGCTCGATCCACAGTTGCGAAATGCCATCGGTCGGCGCGTCGAAATGCATGATGGCGCCGGCAAAAGCCGCTGCCGCCGAGCCGGTCGCCGGATCCTCGTAGGAAGGCGTGCCGGGCACGATCATGCGCACATGGAAGGCGCTTTCGTGGTTCACCGTCTCGCGGCAATAGACATAGGGGCTGGCGAAGGCCCACTCGCTCTTGCGCGGCGCCAGTTCCGACCAGGCCTGGTTGTCCAGCCGGATACGGCCCGCCGCCTCGAGATTGGCAACTGGAATGGTGACATAGGGCACGCCCGCCGACCAGAACGAGACGCGGTGATTCTCGAAGCCGATTTCGTGCGGCGTGAGCCCAAGCGCCGCACCGATCGCCTCCGGATCGGCATCGAGCTCCAGCGGCTCCGGCAGCTTTGCCAGGTCGAACTCGGCGAAAGTGTTGCCGTCGTGCTTGCTGACGGCGCAACGCACCGGGCCGATGTTTTCCTCCAGCACGAAGATGCCGGCGCCGCCCTCTTCCGCCAGTTCGGCCAGCGCGATCGCGGCGCCCACGGTCGGGTGGCCGGCGAATGGCATTTCATAGTCGGGGGTGAAGATGCGAATGCGGTTTCTGTGCTTGGGATTGTCCGGCGGCAGCACGAAAACCGACTCGGACAGGTTGAATTCGCGCGCGATGGCCTGCATCGCCGCCGTGTCCAATCCCTCGCTGTCCAGCACGACGGCCAAAGGATTGCCGGCCAGTCGCTCGGTCGTAAACACATCGTAAAGCAAGTAATTCCGAGTTTTCATTCCTGCCTCAATCCCAACATGGGCGAAATTTAATTTGATATTTGAACCAGTAAGCCTGATCTGTGCACAGATAGGGACATTGCGCGTTATAGGGGTCCAGCGTGGACCAGATTGTCAATCTGCCAAAGACGGAATCGGATTCCGCCATCGAGACGGCGCTCGGGCTCGACATGACGGGTCGGCGCAAGTCGCGCCGGCGCGGCTGGCTCTATGCGCTGCTGGCGCTGATCGTGGTCGTCGCCGGGCTTGGCGTCTATCAGTGGTATGCCGGCTCGCCGGCCAGGATCGACTACACCACCGTGCCTGCCGCCAAGGCCGACCTCACCGTCGCAGTATCCGCAACCGGCACGCTGCAGCCCCTGACCCAGGTCGACATTTCAAGCGAACTGTCCGGCATCATCCGCTCGGTCTCGGCCGAGGAGAACCAGCAGGTCAAGAAGGGTGACGTGCTGGCGACCCTCGACACGGTGAAACTCGAAGTCCAGATCGAGCGCGCCGAAGCTTCGGCCAAGGCCGCCGCCGCCAATGTCGAGGACGCCACGGTTACGCTGACCGAAAACGAGAAGGCGCTGGTGCGCGCCGCCGAACTGACCAGGCGTGGCATGGCGACCGACCAGTCGCTTGAAGCAGCAACCGCCACGCGCGACCGTTCCAAGGCAGCGCTCGACAGTGCGCAGGCCAACCTCGCCATCGCCCAGGCCGACCTCAAGGCGCAGCAGACCGACCTTGCCAAGAGCACCATCTATGCGCCGATCGACGGCATCGTGCTGACGCGCTCGGTCGATCCCGGCCAGACGGTCGCCTCCTCCCTGCAGGCGCCGGTGCTGTTCATCATCGCCGCCGATCTCAGGAACATGGAACTGGTGGCGGCGGTCGACGAAGCCGACATCGGCGCGGTCAAATCCGGCCAGCATGCCCGCTTCACCGTCGATGCCTTCCCCGAGCGGCCGTTCGATGCCGAGATCCGCGACATCTCCTATGCCTCGGTCACCACCGACGGCGTCGTCACCTACAATGCGCGGCTTGAGGTCGACAACAACGAGCTGTTGCTGCGGCCCGGCATGACCGCAACCGTTTCGGTCGTCACCAAACAGGCCAAGGGCGTGCTCACCGTGCCCGCCACCGCCTTCCGCTATCGTCCGGCGCAGCAGGCCGCCCGCGGCTGGAGCCTGAGCGACCTGTTCACCGGCCGCATGGGGCGCCCCGGCGGCAACCGCCAGCGCCAGGCCGCCACAGTGCCCACCGACGGCTCGCGCACGCTCTACGTGCTGGAGAACGGGCGTCCGCACCCGGTCAACGTCAAGATCGGCTCGACCGACGGCGAACTGACCGAGATCATTTCGGGCCTGGACGAAGGCGCTCAAATCATCACCGCGTCGCAGCAGCGGAGCTGATGCCGTGGCTGCGGGCGCGACCCTCATCACCTTCGACAAGGTCTGGAAGAGCTACGGCCAGGGCGAGGCCAAGGTGCATGCGCTGGCCGGCGTCGATCTTGCCATCCGGCGTGGCGAATTCCTCGCCATCATGGGTCCGTCCGGCTCCGGCAAGTCGACGGCGATGAACATCATCGGCTGCCTCGACACGCCGACGGCCGGAACCTATTCCTTCATGGGCATCGACGCCGGCCGCCTCGACCGTAACCGCCGCGCCATGCTGCGCAACCTTTATGTCGGCTTCGTCTTCCAGGGCTACAATCTGCTGGCCCGGACCACGGCAGCCGAAAATGTCGAACTGCCGCTGATCTATCGCGGTGTTGCCGCGCGAGAGCGCCGCGACCTTGCCATGCAGGCGCTGGCGGAGGTCGGCCTTGTCGGCCGCGAGCACCACACGCCGGCCGAACTGTCCGGCGGCCAGCAGCAGCGCGTGGCGATCGCGCGCGCCATCGTCACCCGCCCGACACTGCTCGTCGCCGACGAGCCGACCGGCAATCTCGACACCGCCCGCACGCACGAGATCATGGAACTGCTCACCCGGCTCAACACCGAGCTCGGCCTGACCATCGCCATGGTCACGCATGAGGCCGACGTCGCCGACTATGCCGAACGAACCATCCGCTTTCTCGACGGTCATGTCGCCTCCGACACAATGAAGCTGGAGACGGCATAACCATGATCTGGGAAACCGTCCGCCTCTCGCTGCGCTCGATCCGCCGCAACGTGCTGCGCTCGTTCCTGACCTTGCTCGGCATCGTCATCGGCGTTGCCGCCGTCATCGCCATGCTGACCATCGGCTCGGGCACCACAGCAAAGGTCAAGGCCGACATCTCCAAGCTCGGCAGCAATCTGCTGGTGGTCCGCTCCGGCCGCCCGGCCGGCCCCGGCGGACCGGGCGGGCTCGACCAGGTGGTGCGTCCGCTGGCCGAAAAGGATCTGACGGCGCTGGTGGCGCATCTGACTGGCGCCCGCGCGATTTCACCGGCCTCGCAAAAGCAGGTTCGGGTCATCTTCGGCACCGAGAGCCTGACCTCGGGCGTCACTGGCACCGACAGCGCCTATCTCGATGCGCGCGACTGGAAGCTGGTGTCCGGCCGGCCGTTCAGCGATTCCGAAACCCGCTCGGGCACAGGCGTGTGCCTGATCGGCGAGACGGTGCGCCAGCAGTTCTTCGGCGCCGGCGATCCGGAGGGCGAGATTATCCGCGTCAACCGCACCTCCTGCAAGATCATCGGCCTGCTCGAGCCCAAGGGCTATACCGGCTTCGGCCAGGACCAGGACAATGTCGTGCTGATGCCGCTGCACGCCTACCAGCGCCGCATCGCCGGCAACCGCGACATCGACAACATATACATCGCCGCCGATGACCGTACGCCGACCAGCGAGTTGCAGCCGCGCGTCGAGGACATTTTGCGCGATGCACGCCGCCTCACGCCGGACCGCGAGAGCGATTTCGCTATCCGCGACATGACCCAGATCGCCGACGCCATGGCCAGCGCCACCACCACCATGACCGGCATGCTGGGCGCCGTCGCCGGCGTCAGCCTGCTGGTCGGCGGCATCGGCATCATGAACATCATGCTGGTGTCGGTCACCGAACGCACACGCGAGATCGGCATCAGGCTCGCCATCGGCGCGCATGAAAAGCACATCCTCATCCAGTTCCTGGTCGAGGCGACGGTGCTGTCGCTGCTCGGCGGCATCATCGGCATCCTGCTCGGCCTGGCACTGGCCGGCCTCGCCGCGGTGACGCTGACCATCCCGTTCGCGCCAAGCCCGGCGGTCATCCTGCTCGCCGTCGGCTTTTCCGCGCTCATCGGCATGGTGTTCGGCTTCTTCCCTGCGCTGCGCGGCGCCAGGCTCGATCCGATCGACGCACTTAGGCACGAATAGGGCAACCCGGCCAGAACGCGGCCGGCGCTCCGACCCGGTTTTGCACAGTCTTCGACGTTTCCACCCGGCCCGCCACTGTCCCCACACTGTTCGCGATGCTAGGGCAATTGACCTTGGGTGGAGGAATAGCGGGATGAGCAAGAAGGCGCGACTGGTCCTGGCGATGGTGGTCATCGAGGCAGGTCTTGCAGGCATCTGGTGGTATCTCGCCCGCTTCGGCATGGCCAATCCCGATCGCGTCACATCGGATTTCCAGGCAGTCGTCGGCCAGACCATGGGAATGGCGATGGGCGGCTTGCTCGGCATCGGCTTCATCCTGTTCCTCGTCGCCGCCCGCAACGATCGCAACGCGGCACAGAACAAGACGCGCCCTTAATTCCTGTTTGCGAAATGCCACTCGATCAGCGGCTTCATGTGCGGCGAGAGCCCATCCGGCAGGTCGGCCGCATGGCGGATGATCACCGGCCCCTGGATCTCCGGCTCGGTCTCGGTGGCGACGAAGGCTGAGATGCGCCTGGCGATCTCGTCTGCGGGCGCCGTCTCGTGATAGCGGCGGAAGATCACCGTGCCGCTGCTGGTCGACATGGCGTGGTAGCGCTTGCCGCGTTCAGCACCTGACAGGTCGAGACCGGTTTCCTCGCGCACCTCGCGGATCATGTTGAAATCGACATCGACCAGCCCATCGCGAAAATCGATCGGCTCGAACGAGCCGGCAGCGAAATAGACGCGGCCGGCATTGACTGTGTGCGGCCCCATGCGGATCGCCACCAGCGCATTGTCGCCGGCCACCAGCATGGCATGGGCATAGGCATGCTCGGCGCCCGAATTCTCGCGCCGCTTCCGCCACAGCATGAACGTCGAGTAATTGACCGCATGGCAGCGGCCGACGAGACGGCTGTCGCGGTAGGCAAGTTGCGACAGCAGCACCACCATGCCGTCGAACAGCGCCGGATTGGCGGCGATTTCGTGCTGCCAGTTCTCGGCGATCGCCTCTGCATTGTCCCTTGCGAAAGGGTGCGGACCGGGATCGAGCCAGACGTCGATGTCGTCGACCGGGAGGATAACATTGCGCGGCAGGTCAAAACTCATGCGTATCAGGTCATGTCCAGCGTGATGGCCACCGGACAGTGGTCCGATGCCTTCGGCCGGTCCCAGCCGGCGCGCGGAAACCGCTCGACCTCCTGGCCGGGCGGAAAAATGGTGCGCCAGGGCTGGCCGTTGCGGATGATGTCGGGAACGGCCGTCGCGTTGCTGGCGGCGAGCCCCTTCGACAACAGGATGTAGTCGAGCTGGCACAGATGCCGCTCTTCCGGTCCGCGCGTGTGGTAAAAACTCCAGCGGTTCATCTCCGGCCGCCGCTCGACGACATTTTCGCAAAAGCCGCCTGCCGTCAGCACGTTGATGCAGGACAGGGCTTCGTCGACCACCTCGAAGCGATAACCGTCGATCGCATCGCCTGCTACCTTCACGCGCTGGCGATAGTCATTCATGTCGCCGCAGATCGCCCAGCGTTTGTCGGCGGCCCCACTTTTGTCAGCGGTGGCCCCACCGAAGCGCTCCTCGATGATGCGGCGCACGGCCTGCGCCTCTGCGATGCGCACCGGCATCGTCGCCTCGCGCCCGTCGAGCCCGTTGCGCGGCGAGCCCATCGACTTGAAATGCACGAGATAGAGCGTCAGCGGCACGCCACCCACGGTGACGTCGATCTCCAGGCAGTCGCGCCGGAAAATGCGCTCATTGGCCTGATTGCCCAGTACCTCGAGTTCCGGCGTGTGCAGCCCGAACTGCTCGTAGGTGACGTAGGCGTGGCTGGTCATGCGCACGAATTCGATCGGCTGGCCGTGCGCGGTCTCGTTGCGCATCATCACGGCAACGTCGATACCGCGCGAATCATTGCCCGATGTGGTGTATTTCTGCCGGTAGCCCTGCCCCACCATCTTGAACAAATAGCCGTATTCGAAGGCCTTCAGCGCTTCGATGTTGTCGACCTCCTGCATGCAGATGATGTCGGCCCGGGTGGCAGCGATTGCCAGCGCCGTCAGTTGGCGCGTGTCGTCGGACTGGGCGATGGCGCGGGCCTGCTCCAGGATCCTGTATTCCGCCTCGCTCTGGATATCGAACAGCGCCAGCGTTCGATCCTCGTTGAGCTGGTTGCGATAGCCGGAAAAATCGAACCTGTTCATCAGGTTCTCGACATTGAAGGTGGCAAGGCGCAGCGACATGCCATGACCTTTGCCCGCAAGTGCTTCGGAAAACAAGCGCGCAAAACCACCATCTGAGATCGATTGGTCCTGGGCGCGTTCGCGTCATGGTTGACGGAACCTTTCCGTTCATCCGCCGTTCAGATGCAAACATCCATTGTTGCCCATTCCTCGGGTGGGCGTGGGGCCTGTAACTCTTGGAGAGTGCAATGAGTTCGCTCTTTTCTTCCACGGTCAAATCGGGGCTGATAGCCCTCGGTATCCTGTCCGGCGTCACGGCACCGTCCGCCGCCGGACCGATCATGCAGCCGGATCTGTCGATACCAACCAGCACGGCGGCGCCGAATGTCACGCCGGTTCGCGACAGTTGGGCCGGCGGCAACAACCGTCAGTTCAACAACGACGATTGGAGATGGCGCCGGTCGGGCAATTGGGACGGCGGCCGTCGACACTGGCAGGGCGGCGGCGGTAACTGGAATGGTGGAGACAACTGGCGTTGGCGCCATGGTCGCCATCACTATCGCGGCGGCCGTTACTACGATGATGGCGCGAGTGCCGCGATCCTGGGCCTTGGCCTGGGGCTTGGCCTCGGCAGCATGTACAACAATTACGACTACTATGACCGGCCGGCGCCGCGCCGCTACTACCGCGCGGGACGGCTTTCGAGCGCCCATGTCCAATGGTGCTACAACCGCTACCGGTCGTACCGGGCCTACGACAACACCTTCCAGCCCTATAACGGCCCGCGCCAGCAGTGCTACTCACCCTATTGAGCTGACCTGTAGCTGAGCCGACCGACAGAATGAAAAAACGGCGCCACTTGGCGCCGTTTTTTGTTCATGGAAGCCGCTGTTTTCGAGCGCTTGTGGATTTCGCTCAGTTCTTGGCCTTGTCGACCAGCTTGTTCTTGGAAATCCAGGGCATCATCGCGCGCAGCTTGGCGCCGACTTCCTCGATCTGGTGGCTGTCATTGTTGCGGCGGATGCCTTTGAAGCGGGACATGCCGGCGCGATATTCCTGCATCCACTCCGAGGTGAATTTTCCCGTCTGGATGTCCTTCAGCACGCGCTTCATCTCGGCCTTGGTCTCGGCGGTGATGATGCGCGGACCCGAGACATATTCGCCCCATTCGGCGGTGTTCGAGATCGAGTAGTTCATGTTGGCGATGCCGCCTTCATAGATCAGGTCGACGATCAGCTTGACCTCGTGCAGGCACTCGAAATAGGCCATCTCAGGCGCGTAGCCGGCTTCCACCAGCGTCTCGAAACCGGCCCGGATCAACTCGACCAGACCGCCGCACAGCACGACCTGCTCGCCGAACAGGTCGGTCTCGCATTCCTCGCGGAAATTGGTCTCGATGATGCCCGAACGGCCGCCGCCGACGCCGCAGGCGTAGGACAGCGCCAGGTCGAGCGCATTGCCCGAAGCGTCCTGGTTGACGGCGACCAGGCACGGCACGCCGCCGCCCTTCTGGTATTCGCCGCGCACCGTGTGGCCGGGACCCTTCGGCGCGATCATGACGACGTCGACCGTCGACTTCGGCTCGATCAGGCCGAAATGCACGTTGAGGCCGTGTGCGAAGGCGATTGCGGCACCGTCGCGGATGTTCGGCGCGATCTCGTTTTTGTAGATGTCGGCCTGCAGTTCGTCCGGCGTTGCCATCATCATCAGGTCGGCCCATTTGGCGGCGTCCGCCACGCTCATCACCTTGAGCCCGTCGGCCTCGACCTTCTTGGCGGTCGCCGAGCCGGCCTTGAGGCCGATGGCGATCTCCTTGGCGCCGGAATCCTTGAGGTTGAGCGCATGCGCCCTGCCTTGGCTGCCATAGCCGATGATGGCGACCTTCTTGCCCTTGATCAGATTGAGATCGGCATCACGATCGTAATAGACGCGCATTTTGTCTTCCTTCCCGTTTTTACAAATCAGAGGGCCTTGCGGCCGGTTGTTGCTCCATGAAGAGCGAGAAACTGCTGCGTCGCGCGCGCGGCATCGCCGCCGATCGCCGCCTCAGTCAATTCCAGCCGGTCGCCAAGCAGCAGACGGATCTGCACGTCGCGGGCGACCAGCCCGAAAAAGGTGCGGAACGCCGTCTCGGCATCCGCGAAATCCAAAAGCCCGGTCCGTCGGCCGGCCTCAAGCACCGGCTTCAACCGTTTGGCCAATGCGAAGCGGCCGTTCTCAAGCACGACGGCGCCGAGATTGTCCTTACCCGAGCCCGCATGGCTGACCGCCACCCGGTTGAGGGCGATCGAGGTGTCGCTGGAGATCACCTTAAGCCAGTCCGAGGCAAAGCGTTCGAGGCTTGCGGTCAGCGAGGCAAGATCGAGCCCCTTGCCGTCAACCGGCGCCACCCGCACTTTCGAGGCCTGCCACTGCACCGTCGCCGTCAGCAGCCCGTCACGGTCGCCGAACCATTTGTAGAGCGTTTCCTTGGAGCAGCTAGCGCGGCGCGCCACGGCGGTCATGGTCAGATGATCGCCCTCCTCGACCAGCAGCCGCAACGCCGCGTCGAGGACGGCCTTCTGCCGTTCTGTCAGCGCTTCGCTGGTGTCCATATCGGGCAAGATGTGCAACACGCTCTTCTCTCGAAAGGCAGGCCACCGATCACTCGGCAATCCGTACCGTACGTTACGGTTCGGCATATTGCGCATTCCAAGGCCGCACGCAAGAGGACGAGAGCAAAATATCTGCAAGTGGATGAGCGTTGCCGCGCGCGACAAGCCTCGCCTAGTCGCCGGCCGGCGGTTGACGCAGCCGTCCAAGCAATGCCGAGACCATGGTCAGCTCATCCGCCGACAATTTGGCGCCTACCAGTTCCGCAATCGAGCGTCCGTAGACAGCCCACATCTGGCGGCGTGTCTCTCGCCCGCTGGCGGTGATGCGGATGGTCTGGCCACGGCCGTCATCGGCCACCGGCAGTTTCTCGACGAGCCCATCGGCCTCGAGCCGGGCCAGAAGCCGAGAGATGTTGTATTGCGCGAACAGCGTGCGCTCGATGAGCTGGAACGGCCGCAGCCCGCCCTCACCCGCCTCGGCGAGCTCATGCAGCACGTCGTACCAGGCAAGCGGCGGCAGGCCGGCGGCCTTCAACGCCTCTTCGGCGCTTTCCATCAGCTGGCGCGAAACGCGCATCAGGCGAGCCCAGGCCTTGATGGCTTCGGGCGAAGGCGTGGCTTTCTCGGTCATGGCGCATTCCTAGACGATAGATGCAATTGCATCAAGCTTGACGGTCGATGCATGTGCATCTATATAGATGCAATTGCATTAACCCTGGAAAGCCGATCCGATGAAACACGAAACCTGCACACGCGCCGACAAGCTCATTCTCGTCAGCCATCACCTCTGCCCCTATGTGCAGCGCGCCGCGATTTCGCTGGCCGAAAAGGGCGTGCCGTTCGAGCGCATCGATATCGACCTCGCCAACAAGCCGGACTGGTTCAAGGCGATCTCGCCGCTCGGCAAGGTGCCGCTGCTGCGCGTGCAGCGAAATGGCGAGGAAACGGTGGTCTTCGAGTCAGCGGTCATCCTGGAATTCCTCGAAGAGACGCAGGCCAATCCCCTCCACCCTGTCGATCCCTATGCCCGCGCCCGTCATCGCGCCTGGATCGAGTTCGGTTCGGCAACCCTCAACGCCATCGGCCGGTTCTATTCAGCCTCGATCGAGGCTGGCTTCCTTGCCGAATCCAGCGCGCTGTCCGCCATGTTCGATCGCCTCGAAGCCGAGCTGGCGGACGAGCCCGGCGGACCCTGGTTCGCCAGCAACCACTTTTCGCTGGTCGACGCCGTTTACGGTCCGGTCTTCCGCTATCTCGATGTCTTCGACCACATCGGTGATTTCGGCATTCTGGACGGCAAACCGCTCGTCCGAGCCTGGCGCAAGGCGTTGAGTGAACGCCCGTCGATCAGGCAAGCCGTGGCGCCGGACTATCCGCAGCGCCTGCATGCTTTCCTGCAAGCGAAGGGATCGCACCTTTCAGGCCTCATCCGGCAAAACGATCCAGCCACCGCGCCTCGGTCAGCCCAATCCGCTTGAACGGATCGATCATCGTACCGGCCACCATCGAGGCGAGAAACTGCGGCGCCGGCGGGATTTTTGCCACCGTCGCCACCAGCCTGTCGCGGATGAAGGGCAGCGCCACCGAATCCGACTGGTAGAACGGCGTGAATGCCAGCGACAGCGCCTGGAAGATGCGGACATGCCAGCGCCGCGCCTTCGCATAGGCCTCCAGTGCTGCGTCGACACTCGTTGTCCGCACCAGCGCATGGCTGAGCGCCGCCGCGTCGAGCAGCGCCATGTTCGCCCCTTGCCCGAGTTGCGGACTGGTGGAATGCGCCGCGTCGCCGATGACGGCCAATCGCCTACCGGCCGGGAGCTTCATCGTGTGGTGGCCGTAGCGGGCCAGCGAGAGCTGGTCGAAACTGTCGATCTGGCTGGTGAACGCCTCGCTCTGTGGCCACAGCCGGACCACCCTTTCCTTCCAGGCGTTCAGGCCGCGGACGCGCACCTCATCGGCATCCGACGGCTTCAGGCTCCAGAAGAAGGCCGCCATCTTTTCAGCGCCCGGCTGCGGCCGGCCGACCGGCAGCACGCCGATCATCACGCTCGCTTTGTCGTAGCGTTGCAGCAGCGCATGCTCATCGAAACCGTCGCCGCGCCAACCAAGCGAGGCCCAGAACGCGCCATAGGTGAGTGCTCTTGGCTCGCCTGGAGCGCTCGCGCGGCGCAGTTTCGAGCGCGAACCGCTGGCGTCGATGACGAGGTCGAACGGCCCTGCCCTTCGTCGGTTGCCGCATATCAGCGTCGCCCGTTCGCCGGTCTCCAGAGCCTCGATCTCGACGCCGGTCTCGATGGCGATCGCCTCGCGCTGCGCGGCGCGGAAAAGCACGCCGAACAAGGCCGCCCGGTGCACCGCCAGCCCGAAGCGGCCACCGCGTTGCGCATCGTAGCGGACATCGAGCACCGTACGGCCCGTGGAAGCATCGGCGCCATGCAGGCGGTCGATACGGCTGCCCAGCGCGAGTATGTCGTCAAGCAGGCCAAGATCGGCCAGGACCGTCAGCCCTGTCGGCTGCAGAATCAGCCCGGAGCCGACCGGCTTCGGCTCATCGAAGCGCTCGAAGACCGTGACCCGATGCCCGGCACGCTTGAGATAGAGCGCCATGGCCAATCCCGCCGGCCCGGCGCCGGCAATTGCTATGTCGTAGGAAATGCCAATGCCCCCAAGCCGAACTGGCCGGGACAATCCTTCAGCCGCCCGACGAAATCAAGCCGCGGGTTTTAACTGCCGTTCAAGCCTGCATGGCATCAAAGCCGGAACGCGCGTCGCGCACCGCGTCATGATTGAGTTCGGCCCATAGGATCAGCTGATGCAAGGCGCCGAACATCGAGTGTCCGAGATCGGTCAGGCTGTATTCGACGCTCGGCGGCTTGGTCGGGAACACTTCGCGATGCACATAGCCGTCACGCTGCAAATCATGGAGCGTCTGCGTCAGCATGCGCTGTGAGATATCGGGCACCAGCCGCCGCAATTCGCCAAACCGATAGGGCTTTTCGGCCAGCGCCATCATCAGCAGCGAGCTCCATTTGCCGCTCACCCCCTGGATGACATCGCGGACTGGACAATTTGCAAAATTGCCGCCGCCGGAGATCGCCTTGTAGACCTCCATCTTCGATCTCAGATTGACGATCTTGCTGTCCACCGCTGGTTCCCTGCGCCTGCCTACCTCCCGAAAAACTGCCTTCTTTACGGCCATGGGTCAATTCCTATTTTAGTGCTGGTCTCTTTTTGAGACTGCCACTCGAACCGCCTTAGCGGCGCAATGTCAGGATCTTCCATGACCGAAACCCTTCTCGTCACCGGCGCTTCCGGCCAGCTCGGCCGCGGCGTCATCAACCATCTGCTGGACACGTTCAAGGTTCCAGCGGCACGGATCATCGCCGCCACCCGCAATCCGGAAAACCTCACCGGCCTGGCGGCGCGAGGCGTCATCACAAGGGCGGCTGACTTCGACGACACACTATCGTTGGAGGCTGCGTTCAAGGGCGCCGACAGGGTGCTGATCATCTCGACCGGCGAGATCGACCTGCTTCACGGCAAGCGCCTGAGGCAGCACGAGAACGCGGTTGCCGCCGGGAAGAAGGCCGGTGTTTCCCACCTTCTCTACACCTCGATGCCTAATCCAGAACCGGTTTCGCCGGTGCTGTTTGCCAATGATCACTACGGCACCGAGCAGGCGATCAAGGCGAGCGGCATCCCCTACACGATCTTCCGCAACGGCTGGTACCAGGAGAACCTGTTCATGGCCCTGCCGCACGCGATCGCTTCGGGAAAATGGTACACGTCCGCCGGCGACGGCCGCATGGCGCACGGTGCGCGCGACGACATGGCGGCAGCGATTGCCGCCGGCCTCGTTACCGTTTCGAACGAAAGCAAGACTTACACCTTGACCGGCCCGCAGGCCTACACCACCGCGGAGATTGCGGCCCTGGTAAGCGAGGTCACCGGCAAGCCGCTAGATGTCGTGCAGGTTCCGGATGAAGCCCTGACCGAGGGCGTGAAGGCGGCTGGCGTTCCCGAGGACTTTGCCCGCATCATCGTGTCGTTCGACGCCAACACGCGTTCCGGCCGCATCGCCATGGTGACGGACGCGGTCGAGACGCTTTCCGGCCGGAAGTCGAAGACGCTGAAGCAGTTCCTCGAGGCAAACAAGGCCGCTCTGGCCGGCTGAAGCAGCGTTTCGCGGAGGAACGGCGCCACCGGCGAAGCTCCAATCTTCCCCTCGTGGGCAGGGCTATCGCATATGGAATTCCTGAGATGTCTGCCCGGCACGGACCCCCACCCCTAACCCCTCCCCACAAGGGGGAGGGAG
>NZ_JAMYSJ010000048.1:0-22476 GCF_040321855.1 Mesorhizobium sp. M0227
CGCCGCGCCGGCCCGCCACCCCCCCCCGCCCCCCCCCCCCAACCACCCCACTCACCTCCCCCCTCCCCCCGCGCCCCCCCCTCCCCCCCCCCCCCCCCCCCCCCCCCCCCCCCCCCCCCCCACCACTTTAGACCGGCTCCGGCTCCTCGAGAGCCTTCAAACGGGCGAGATTTGTGGCTGACCAGACTTCGACCGCGAACCAGTGGCCGGCAGATGCCGGCCCTTCCGATCTGATCTCTCCAGGCCGCAAACGCCTTGGCTGGGCGCTGATGGCCGTTGCGACGCTTGGCCTGCTGGCGACGATCGTGCTGGAGATCCTCTACAAGGGCAGCGCCGATACGATCGGCTTCGAGACCTGGCGCCCCGTCGTCTATGCCTATGTTCTGTGGGGCGTGGCGATCGGCGCCGGCCAGGTGCTGACGCGCGGCGAGGATGGCCAGCGTGCCCTGTTCCTGCTGCCGGCGCTGCTGTTCACCATCGCCATGGTGATCTTCCCGACGCTGTTCGGATTCTACATCGCCCTCACCGACTGGAACCTCAGTTCCTTCAGTGGCCGCAAGTTCAACGGGCTCGACAATTTCTGGCAGATGCTGGCCGATCCCTACTACCGCAACGCGCTGTTCAACATGGTGCTCTATGTGCTGGCGGTGGCGGTCGAATATGTCATCGCCTTCGGCCTGGCGCTGCTCCTCAACGCCCAGATCCGGGCGCGAAAATTCTTCCGCGTCGTCTTCCTGATGCCGCTGATGCTGTCGCCGGTCGCCGTGTCGTGGATGATCGGCAAGTCGCTGATGGAATACCGGTTCGGACCGGCCGCAACGCTGGCGCGCCATCTCGGCTGGGAAAATCCGGCCTTCTTCTCCGACCCGATCATCGCGCGCATATCGATCATGATACTGGATGCCTGGACCTTCATTCCGTTCATGATGATCATGCTGCTGGCCGGGCTGCAGGCGATGTCGCGCGAGGTGCTCGAAGCCGCACGCGTGGACGGCGCCAGTGCGTGGCAGACCTTCTGGCAGGTCACTTTTCCGCTGATGCTGCCGGTGTCGGTGACGGCGGTGATCCTGCGCATCATCTTCAAGCTGAAGCTTGCCGACATCATCATCACGGTGACGTCCGGCGGCCCCGGCGGCGCCACTGATTCCGTGTCGAGCTTCATCTACCGCGAATATCGCGACCGCTCGAATGTCGGCTACGGAACCATGCTGGCGATGGCCTATCTGGTGATCATCGTCGTGTTCGTCACGTGGCTGTTGAAATTTGCCAACCGTTTTGTCCGAAATGTGAATTGAGCTGAGATGAGCGTTCAGACCACCGAATATGTCGCCTCGGAGATCCGCTCGCCGGCGAGCTTCCTCGCCAGCCGCGTCTTCATCTATGGGGCGCTGGCCTTCTGGGCGTTCATCTGCCTGTTCCCGATCTACTGGACGATCACGACCTCATTCAAAACGGCGGTCGATGTCACGCAAGGCCATCTCATTCCCTTCGTCGACTTCCAGCCGGATTGGAAAGGCTGGCGCTCGCTTGGCCTGTCGCCGGACTCGATCTTCCAGACCTCGACGGTGCGCGAGGAATTCCTCAAGCGCTTCATGAATTCGGTGATCACCTCGGTCGGCGCGTCGAGCCTCGCCATCGTCATCGGCAGCCTCGCCGCCTACGGGCTCACCCGCTATCGCTATCATTTCGCCTGGTTCAAGAACGAGGACATCTCGTTCTTCTTCCTGTCGCAGCTGATCCTGCCGCCGGTGGTGCTCGCACTACCCTTCCTGGTGCTCTACCGCGAGGTCGGCCTGCTCGACACGCGCATCGGGCTGATCCTGCTCTACACGCTGATGGTGCTGCCGATCGTCATCTGGATCATGCGCGACCAGTTCAACTCGATCCCGGTCGAGCTCGAGGAAGCCGCACTTGTCGACGGGCTGTCGATCTGGGGCGCCTTCTTCCGCATCGTCATGCCGATCGCGCTGCCGGGCATGGTCGCCGCCTTCATCCTGGCGATGGTGCTGTGCTGGAACGAGTATTTCTTCGCCGCCCTTTTGACCTCGACCGACGCCAAGACCATCCCGGTCATGGTGGCGAGCCAGACAGGCTCGCAAGGCATCAACTGGTGGTCGATGGCAGCGCTCGCCACGGCGGCTATCGCGCCTCTCGCCGTCATCGGCATAGCGCTCGAGCGCTATCTGATCATGGGCATGACCGCGGGAGCGGTGAAGTAGCAGGGCGGCCTCTTCCCTTCTCCCCATTGTCTTGTGGGAGAAGGAAGACCGCGCTAGGCCCCTAGAATCATCCGCAGGTGATCGAGGATCATAGGCACACCCTTCTGCCCAAGCTCAGCCGAAGCATCCTTGGCGCTCGCCGTATACCAGCTCTTGTTGTCGTCGAAGTGACCGGCGTCCACCGCCTCCGGGCATAGCGCCAGCATCAGCGATGTCTCGCCGATGCCGGCATGGTCGAACGGGTACTTGCCGTTCATGTCAGCCGGCATCAGCGGATGAACCTGTACCCAGTTGAAGAAATTTTCACCCGCGGCGTGCCCGGAATAGTAGTCGGCCATCGCCTGCGAACCCCACCAGCCCTCGCCGCGCTCCTTTTCGAGAAAGCGGAAGATCGCCTGGCGGCCGGCGGTCTTGAACGCCAGATCGGTCGGCATGCCGGCGGCGAAATTCTCGGTCTGGTGGTGGATGATGGCGTGGATGTTGCGAAAGCCGATGCGCAGCAGGCTGTAGAACAGTTCCTCGCCAAACGGCGCCAGCGCAGCGCCGCCGACCTGCACCGAGCCGCTGCCTTCCGGCGGCGCCACCGCGTAGCTCGCCGCACCGTAGTAGAACGGCGGCAGGATGACGACGTCCCTCTCCTTCTCGAACAGCTCCAGCGTCTTGACGACGGCCAGCGTGTCCATGCCGACCGCCATGTGCTCGCCATGGTATTCGAGCACGCCGAGCGGCAGAGCGACCGGCCAATTCTCGGCGATCGCCCTGCGGATCTGGTGTGGCAGCATCAGTTCGTAGCGCATGATCTATTCCATGTTGGTGTGGCGGGCGCGCATTGCTTCAGGCGACGCGCCAATCAATTCCCTGAGCTTCAGCACCATCACCTCGAACAGCAGGAACAGTGCGCCTTCGAACACCGAGCCCATCGGCAGGACCGATGTTTTTTGCGCCCCCTGATCGTTGGCCATGGTCTGCGCGGGAATGAGCAGGGTGAAGTCGGCAAGCCTTGCCGCGCTGGCTTCGGCCTGGGCGGTCAACAGGAGATTGGTTGCACCTGCTTGGCGCGCGACCTGCATCAAGGTCAGCACGGTCGAGGTCTCTCCCGGCCCGGAACTGACCAGGAAGACATCGCCCTGCCCCAGCGGCGGTGTGTTCATGTCGCCGACCACGGAAACCGGCAGGCCCAAATGGTAGAGCCGCATGGCAAAACCCTTGACCTGCAAGGCCTCGCGGCCGCAGCCATAGACGACGATCTGTCGCGCGCCGGCCAGCATTTTGCAGGCGGCGTCGATCCGGCTTTCGTCGATGCGTGCCAGCACGCCGCCGAGCTCCTCAAGCGCGGTCTCGAACAGGCTTTTGCTCTTGTTGCTCACCGCAAACCTGCCATTGAAAATTACCCTGGGATTTGCCGCTCTTGCTGCTACGAACAGCTTGATTTCGTTCATGCTAGCAACCGCGAAAATGCGTGTCCAACGCGCAGCGATGCTTTTGCCGGACCACAGGCATGATAGTGTCATGTCAGACAAATCAAACGAGGCAAACGGCAGCATATGAAGACACGGCATTTCGACCGCATCGGCAATGGCGGCATCAGTTTCACCGAGCTCGGCTTCGGCACGGCGCCGCTCGGCAACCTCTACCGTGCCGTCTCCGACGAGGACGCCAACGCCACGCTGGAGGCCGCCTGGGCGACCGGCTGCCGCTACTACGACACCGCGCCGCTCTATGGGCTCGGCCTCTCGGAAACGCGGCTCAACCCGTTCCTGCGCGGCAAGAAGCGCGAGGACTATGTGCTGTCGAGCAAGGTCGGCCGCATCATGCGTGCCTGCCCGCCCGAAGAGCGCACCGGCATCGGCAAATTCTTCGACACGCCGTCGCGCCGCGAGGTGTACGACTACAGCTATGACGGTGTCATGCGCTCATTCGAAGCCTCGCTTGAGCGCCTCGGCGTCGACCGGATCGACATCCTCTTCGTGCACGATGTCGACATCTTCACCCATGGCAGCAAGGAAGCCTCCGACCGGCGCCTCGAAGAGTTCATGCGCTCGGGCTATTACGGCTTGCTGTCGCTGCGCGACCAGGGCGTGATCAAGGCGTTCGGTGGCGGCATCAATGAGTGGCAGGTCGCGCAGACGCTGGCCGAGCGCGGCGACTTCGACCTGTTCCTGCTGGCCGGTCGCTATACGCTCTTGGAACAGGAGGCGCTGACGTCCTTCCTGCCGCTCTGCCAGGCACGCGGCATCGGCATCGTTCTCGGCGGCCCCTACAACTCCGGCATCCTGGCGACCGGACCGAAGCCCGGCGCCTACTACAACTACTCCGAAGCGCCGAAGGACATCCTCGACCGCGTCGCCGGCATCGAGAGCGTCTGCAAGCGCCATGGCGTGCGGCTGATCGAGGCCGCCCTGCAATTCCCGCTACTGCACCCTTCGGTCGTCTCAGTGGTCCCCGGTGGCCAGCGGCCGAGCGAAGTCGAGAGCAATCGCTCGCTGCTCGATGCGAAACTGCCCGCAGCCCTTTGGGCCGATCTCAAGAAGGAAGGCCTTATGCGCCCTGAAGCGCCGACCGCATAAGCCGGCCGCCGTCGCGTCAGCGTCTGGCACAAAAATGAAAAGCCGGGCAAGCCCGGCTTTTCTGGTCGTGTGTACGTGCGTAGGCCACGAAAATGAAAAGCCGGGCAAGCCCGGCTTTTCTGGTCTCTGAAAAGAAAAAGGCGCTTAGTTGACTGCGTCCTTGAGGCCTTTGCCGGCCGAGAACTTCGGCACGGTACGCGCCGGGATCTTCACTTCGGCGCCGGTCTGAGGATTGCGGCCGGTCGAGGCGGCACGCTTTGACACGGTGAAATTGCCAAAGCCGACAAGCCGGACATCGCCGCCCTTCTTCAGTTCGCCGGTGATGGTGGAAAATACCGCATCGACCGCCGACTGCGCGTCACCCTTCGAAATGCTCGCGGCGTCGGCGACAGCGGACACCAGTTCGTTCTTGTTCATAAAAATTCCCTTCCATGAGAACACCGGAACTATCGACTCATCCGGCAGGAAACGGACTGTAGAAAGAAGCGTTGCCGCAACCAAGCCGAAAAGGCAGGAAAAAAACGGAAAAAGCCCGGAAATGCTGGGTTTTTCACATGAAAAAGCCGGGCGCTAGGCCCGGCTCTCCGTTTGTGCGCTGCAACCTTGACGAAAACCAATGCATGGCCCTGAAAACCGTAGCCGGTTTTCGGCAGGGGCCATGCACAAGTCTGAGCGTTAGAGCGTCCTTTGTGCGTCCAGATGGACGCCCGGAGCTCTAATGCGCCAGGGATTTTCCAGCGTCGTCGGCACTGTCTGTCGCGGCCGGCGGATTGACCGGTTCGACCCATTCGATCGGCTCCGGCATACGCACCAGCGCGTGCCGCAACACCTCGCCGACACGTGAGACCGGAATGATCTCCATGCCGTTCTTCACATTGTCCGGAATCTCCGCCAGATCCTTGGCATTGTCTTCCGGGATCAGCACCTTCTTGATGCCGCCGCGCAGTGCGGCGAGCAGCTTCTCCTTGAGCCCGCCGATCGGCAAGATGCGGCCGCGAAGCGTTATCTCGCCGGTCATCGCCACATCCGCCCGGACCGGAATACCCGTCAGTACCGACACAATGGCTGTCGCCATGGCAGCACCTGCCGACGGGCCGTCCTTCGGCGTGGCGCCTTCCGGCAAGTGCACGTGGATGTCGCGCTTGTCGAACAGCGGCGGCTCGATGCCGAAATCGACGGCGCGCGAGCGGACATAGGAGGCCGCCGCCGAAATCGATTCCTTCATCACGTCGCGCAGGTTGCCGGTCACCGTCATGCGGCCTTTGCCGGGCATCATGACGCCTTCGACCGTCAGCAGTTCGCCGCCGACTTCCGTCCAGGCAAGACCTGTGACGACACCGACCTGATCGTCAGCCTCGACCTGGCCGAAGCGGTAGCGCTGCACACCAAGGTAATCGGAGAGGTTCTCCGCCGTGATGCTCACCGTCTTCTTCTTCGTCTTCAGGATTTCGGTCACCGCCTTGCGCCCGAGCTTCATCAGCTCGCGCTCCAGGCTCCTGACGCCCGCTTCACGGGTGTAGGTCTGGACGATGGCGCGGATCGCGTCCTCACCGACGGAAAACTCCTTCGGCTGCAGCGCATGATCGCGGATCACCTTCGGCATCAGGTGCCGCTTGGCGATCTCGATCTTCTCGTCCTCGGTGTAGCCGGCAATACGGATGATCTCCATGCGGTCCATCAAGGGCGCCGGGATGTTCAGCGTGTTCGCCGTCGTCACGAACATGACGCTCGACAGATCGTATTCGACCTCGAGGTAATGGTCCATGAACGTCGAGTTCTGTTCCGGATCGAGGACCTCGAGCAACGCCGATGACGGATCGCCACGGAAGTCCTGGCCCATCTTGTCGATCTCGTCGAGCAGGAAGAGCGGGTTGGACTTCTTGGCCTTCTTCATCGACTGGATGACCTTGCCGGGCATCGAGCCGATATAGGTGCGCCGGTGACCACGGATCTCGGCCTCGTCACGCACGCCGCCAAGCGCCATGCGGATGAATTCGCGACCGGTCGCCTTGGCGATCGACTTGCCGAGCGAGGTCTTGCCGACGCCGGGAGGGCCGACGAGGCACAGGATCGGCCCCTTCAGCTTCTTCTGGCGGCTTTGCACGGCGAGATACTCGACAATGCGCTCCTTGACCTTGTCGAGGCCGAAATGATCGGTGTCGAGCACGTTCTGCGCAAAAGCCAAGTCCTGCTTGACCTTGGAGTTCTTGCCCCACGGAATCGACAGGATCCAGTCGAGATAGTTGCGCACGACGGTCGATTCAGCCGACATCGGCGACATCGTCCGGAGCTTCTTCAACTCGGCTTCCGCCTTTTCGCGGGCCTCCTTGGAGAGCTTGGTCTTCTTGATGCGCGCCTCGATCTCGGCGGCCTCGTCGCGGCCGTCCTCACCTTCGCCGAGTTCCTTCTGGATCGCCTTCATCTGCTCGTTGAGGTAGTATTCGCGCTGCGTCTTCTCCATCTGGCGCTTGACGCGCGAGCGGATGCGCTTCTCCACCTGCAGGACGGAGATTTCGGCTTCCATGAAGCCCATAGCCTTTTCCAGCCGCTCCTTGACCGAGAGCGTGGCCAGCATTTCCTGCTTCTCAGGGATCTTGATGGCGAGATGCGAGGCAACCGTGTCGGCGAGCTTGGAATAGTCGTCGATCTGGCTGGCAGCACCCACCACTTCGGGCGAGATCTTCTTGTTCAGCTTGACGTAGTTCTCGAAGTCGGTGACGACCGAACGCGCCAGCGCCTCAACCTCGACCTCTTCCTCTTCCGGCTCGACCAGCGCCGCGGCGCGGGCCTCGTGGAAGTCGGGACGGTCGGTGAACGAGACGATTTTCGCACGCGAAGCGCCTTCGACCAGAACCTTGACGGTGCCGTCGGGTAGCTTGAGCAATTGCAGCACATTGGCGAGCGTGCCGATGTCGAAGATGGCATCGGGCTCGGGATCGTCGTCGGCGGCATTCATCTGGGTGGCAAGCAGGATCTGCTTTTCCTGACCCATCACCTCTTCCAGCGCCTTGATCGACTTCTCACGCCCGACGAAGAGCGGCACGATCATGTGCGGGAACACCACGATGTCGCGCAGTGGGAGAACTGCGAAGACGCCGTCGCTGGGTGCCTTGGATACTTTGGCCATTGTCCAACCTTTCATGTCGCGGCCGCCAATCAGCCAACCGCGAATCTTATATTAACGACCGGGGATCGTTCCGCCTACCACCGTTTATGACGGGAGTTTTACAGCACAGAAATCGGGCACCTCGGCCTTCTCCAGTTAGTTGGATGCACGACCCCCAAAGATCAAGGGGCGCGTCCAAATCCGCACTTCCAACCCGTCCGCGAGTGACACATTTGCGACGCCAAGCCGTACGCCGCGCAAAACCCCTGCGCGACAGCAAAACGGCGCCTTGCGGCGCCGTTCCAGAATTTCGCTGCGGGCTCATGTCAGGCGCTGACATTGCCCTTCTTTTCCTTCTGCTCGGAGTAGATGTAGAGCGGCCGGGCACTGCCGGTCACCACCTCCTCCGAAATCACCACTTCGCGCACGCCTTCGAGCGCGGGAAGCTCGAACATCGTGTCGAGCAGGATCGCCTCCATGATCGAACGGAGGCCGCGCGCGCCGGTCTTGCGCTCGATGGCGCGCTTGGCGATCGCCGAAAGAGCGTTCTCGTGGAAGGTCAGGTCGACATTCTCCATCTCGAACAGCCGCTGATACTGCTTGACCAGCGCGTTCTTCGGCTCGGTCAGGATCTGGATCAGCGCCGGTTCGTCGAGGTCTTCCAGCGTCGCCAGAACCGGCAGACGGCCGACAAATTCGGGGATAAGACCGAACTTCAACAGATCCTCGGGCTCGACCAGGCGGAAGACATCGCCAGTGCGGCGATCCTCCGGCGAAGCGACGACCGCGCCGAAGCCGATCGAGGTCTTGCGGCCGCGATCCGAGATGATCTTGTCCAGCCCGGCGAAGGCGCCGCCGCAGATGAACAGGATGTTGGCCGTATCGACCTGCAGAAACTCCTGCTGCGGGTGCTTCCTGCCGCCCTGCGGCGGCACGGAGGCGACGGTGCCTTCCATGATCTTCAAGAGCGCCTGCTGCACGCCCTCGCCCGACACGTCGCGGGTGATCGAGGGATTGTCCGACTTGCGCGAAATCTTGTCGATCTCGTCGATGTAGACGATGCCGCGCTGGGCGCGCTCGACATTGTAGTCGGCCGATTGCAACAGCTTCAGGATGATGTTCTCGACGTCCTCGCCGACATAGCCGGCTTCGGTCAGCGTCGTCGCATCAGCCATGGTGAAGGGCACGTCGATGATGCGGGCCAGCGTCTGCGCGAGCAGCGTCTTGCCGCAACCGGTCGGGCCGATCAAAAGGATGTTGGACTTCGCCAGTTCGACATCGTTGTTCTTGCCGGCATGCGCGAGGCGCTTGTAGTGGTTGTGGACCGCCACCGACAGCACGCGCTTGGCGTAGGGCTGACCGATGACATAGTCGTCGAGAACCTTGAGGATCTCCTGCGGTGTCGGCACGCCTTCGCGCGACTTCACCATCGAGGTCTTGTTCTCTTCACGGATGATGTCCATGCAGAGTTCGACGCACTCGTCGCAGATGAAGACCGTCGGACCGGCGATCAGCTTGCGCACTTCGTGCTGGCTTTTGCCGCAAAACGAGCAGTAAAGCGTGTTCTTGGAATCGCCGCTGTTGTTGCCGACCTTGCTCATTTTCATGTCCTTTCATGGCCGCCCGCCGATGGTCTGGCTGAAAGGGCGCATACTCTATCTATCGCGGGAATCCGCCGCCGCCAGTGTGTCCCGGCTCCCGCAACGCATTCCGTACGAAACACAAATCAGAAAACGTGGCAATGATTCGCGACAACCCCGCATAAAGCTAAGCCGCCGAAACTCAACATAGCCTTAACGTAGGCAATCCTGTCCCCCGAGGGAACAGCCAATTGTGGCCGAAATGCCGCAAGACACACCAAAAGCGCGTGATGCCGCCATCCAACTGCCAATAAGCCCTTATGCCACAGCGCCTTCAGGCGGCTCGCGCGACGAAATGACCTTGTCGATGAGGCCGAAATCCCTGGCTTCGTCAGCGGTCATGAAATGGTCGCGGTCGAGCGTCTTCTCGATCTCTTCGTAGCTCTTGCCGGTGTGCTTGACGTAGACCTCGTTGAGGCGACGCTTCAGCTTGATGATATCCAGGGCATGGCGCTCGATGTCGGACGCCTGGCCCTGGAAGCCGCCGGAAGGCTGGTGAACCATGATGCGGGCGTTCGGCGTGGCAAAGCGCATATCCTTGTGGCCGGCGGTCAGGAGCAGCGAACCCATCGAAGCCGCCTGGCCGATGCAGAGCGTCGACACGGCCGGCTTGATGAACTGCATGGTGTCGTAGATCGCCATGCCGGAGGTGACGACGCCGCCCGGCGAATTGATGTAGAGGTTGATTTCCTTCTTCGGATTCTCGGCTTCGAGGAACAAAAGCTGCGCGCAGACCAGCGTCGCCATGCCGTCCTCGACCGGACCGGTGATGAAAATGATGCGCTCCTTGAGGAGACGCGAGAAAATGTCGTAGGCCCGCTCGCCGCGATTGGTCTGTTCGACCACCATCGGAACGAGGTTCATGTAGGTTTCGACGGGGTTCTTCATCAGTTGTCTCTTATCTCGCGGTGGGATTCCGGCGCCGGGAATGCTGGCGGATCGGGCAGAATCGGTTCTGGATCGTTATTCCGTAAATAGGATGCCGGCTCATCCTTGTGCAAGGCCGACCCCTCCTAGCCATCTGGGTAAGTCGAATCAAGCTTTCTGACCAAGGATTCGCGGCGGCGGATGCTTCCGCGGGTCCGGAGCCGCATGGCCGGCCGCGCAAGGTAGCAGTTTCTTAACCGCGTCACTTAACGAAATGCGCCGAAACCGCTTTTCTCCGAAACGGCTTCCTCTACAATTCAACGTTGAACTTATGCGTGGAGTTCAACAGGGGAGTGTCATGTCCGGGAAGACCGCATGCTTCACCATTGCCGGGCTGACCATGCTCGGCACGATTTCGCAGACAGCGGCCGGCGGCCAGGCCGTCGAATGCTATGAACCTGTCCGCAGTCCGGCCGTCTACGACACGGTCTAGGAAGACGTGCTGATCAGCCCGCCCGGCCAGCAGGTCGACTATACGCCCGCCATCTACGGTACCCGCGAGCGCGTCGTGATGACCGTTCCGGCGCAAGTGACCTACCAGATCGTGCCGGCCGTCACCCGCACCGTCTACCGCACGGTCCGGGTCGATGGCGGCGGCTACTCCTGGGAATGGCGCGTCATCCATGGTCGCAAGGTGCTGTGCAGGGTATGGCACAAGGCGCGCTACGAACGTGTTGCCAAAACCGTGGTGGTCCAGCCCGAACGCACGCGGCGCGTCGTCATTCCCGCACAATACGACAGAATCGCCCAGGAGGTGCTGGTGCGGCCGGGGCAAAGGCGCGTCATCGATGTTCCCGCCTCCTACCAGACCGTCGCGCGCCGCGTGCTGGTTCGCGAAGGTTCATCGGGCTGGCGGCGGGTGCATATTCCCAGGCATTGCCAGGATTAGCGAGCATAGCGTAACCTGCGTCGCAGCGGATCTCCGTAGGGCTGAGGGCATGCGCGACCTGGAAATTTCCAATCAGGAATTGTCAGACCTTGCCGAAGAAGCCTTGGCGCTTGCCAAAGGTTACTGGGCCTCCCTCGAGGAACGTCGGACGTATCCCACGACCAGCGGCAAACAGACGACCGAACTGTTCTCGCGGCCTTGGCAGGAGAGCGGCCGCGGACGGGAAGTCTTGCAGGATTTCAAGTCGATCGCGGAGCATGTGCGGCCTTCAACCGGCAGATTCTTCGGTTATGTCGTCGGCTCCGGCGAACCGGTCGGCGCGCTGGGGGAGCTGCTGGCTGCGGTGCTCAATCAGAATGTGACGTCGTGGCGGTCGGCTCCGGCTGCGACATCGATCGAACGCGCCGTGGTCGGGTGGTTGGCGGAGGCTGTCGGTTGCCCCGGATTTACAGGCAGCCTGTGCGGCGGCGGCTCGACGGCGAACCTCATGGCCCTGGGGATGGCGCGGGAAGCGAAGCTGCCAGCCAACGAAACAGGCGTACGGCCCTGCGTGATCTATGCTTCCGAGCAAGTGCACATGTCCATTCCAAAGGCCGTCGCGCTGTTGGGGATCGGTAGAAAAAATCTCCGTTTGATCCCTGTCGACGACAAATTCAGGATGCGGACGGATGCCCTCCAGGCGGCTATCGCCGTCGACCGCGAGGCCGGAAACATGCCCATCGCCATCGTGGCCACGGTCGGCACCATCATCTCCGGTGCGATCGATCCCCTTCCCGAGATTGCAGACATCGCCCGGAGGGAGGCGCTGTGGATGCACGTCGACGGTGCCTACGGAGGGCTGGCGGCTCTTGCGGCGCCGGAAAAGTTCCAAGGGTTGTCTTCGGCGGATTCGCTGTCACTGGATGCGCACAAATGGCTCTATCAGCCACTCGATTGCGGCTGCCTGCTCTATCGTCACCCGGACATTGCGCGAAAGACTTTTTCGCACAGCGACGACTACGTCAGGATACTGAGCGATGACCCTACGGAAGCATTTGCGTTCTTTGAGGAGTCGATCGAACTCTCTCGACGCTTCCGTGCGCTGAAGCTCTGGATGTCGCTGCAGTATCACGGACGCCGTGCCTATCGCGAAGCCATCGCCCGCGATCTCAACCATGCCCAGATGTTGGCGCAGGCAATCGCGTCGCAGCCGGAGTTGGAACAGCTTGCACCCGTATCGCTAAGCGCAGTCTGTTTCCGCCACCGCTCAAAGAACAATGAAGCGATCCTGCGCCGCGTGATCGCGCGCGGCCGGGTGTATCTGTCGAATGCGACGATCAACGGCCATTTCGCGCTGCGCGCGTGTTTCGTCAATCACCGAACGACCCCAGATGACGTGCAGGCGATTGTGTCCGAAGTCATTGCCGCCGCAGACGAAATCATCGCTGAGTGAGTCTTCAACCTGGCGGCGTTCAGGCCACTTCCGCCCGCAGCCATGTCTTCAGGCCGGCGATGTCGCCGTCGCCCACCGCGGCCGCAACGCGCCGGCCGACCGCAGCGCCGAATTTGTAGCCATGGCCGGAGCAGGCCGAGACGATCAGGCATTTTCCTCGCTCGTGAGCGAAGAACTTCTCATCTTCGGTGAAGGTGTAGGCGCAGGTGACCACCTCGGTCACCCTGTATTCCTCGATGCGCGCGATCGGCGGCGAAAACAGGTTGCGGATCGCCTCGCCCTCGCCCGCCACCGGCTGACGGTTCCAATCGGCGTCGCTGGTCGGCACCCTGTGCAGCCCGGACCCGAATTTCATGCCGGCGCCGCCGGAGGGCGGGATCACATAGCCGTCGATCGCGCCGCCGACATCGAGGACAACCGGTGCCACCCGCCAGGCGGCCTTGAGGTCGGCCGGCGGTTCGACATAGGCGAGTGCGGTTCGATAGGTCTTCAGCTCGCCGTCCAGTTCCGGAAACAGTTTCAGCACCCAGGCGCCGGCGGCGACAACGATACGGTCGGCCTGCATCGTCTCGCCGCTTTCGAGCACGATGTGGCCGGCTTCGGCGTCGACTTCGATGACCTTGCTGTTTTCGTAGACATTGGCGCCGTTGGCGCGCAGCCAGTTTGCCATGCCGGAGGCTATCTTGCGGCAATGCAGGGCGCCGCCTTCGGTCGAGAAATAGGCGTAGCGAAACGAGCCGGCTTCGAGAAACGGCCAGCGTTTCACTGCTGCATCGGGCTCCAGCAATTCGAACGGAAAATTGCCTTCTTCCAGGCCCTCGCGATATTCCTCGGCCTCGTCGCCCGGTTCGCGCGAAACGCAGACAAATCCGCGCGCATCAAGATGGCTTTCGCCGAGATCGGCCCACATCTCGTCCCAGGCCTGGTAGGCTTCGGTGATCAGCCGGCCATAGCCGGTCCCCGCGCGGTAAGCGCGGCGGATGATGCGATGATGGTCGCCCGACGCGGCCATCGGGTTTGGGATCGGCCCTTGCTCGACGATCGAAACGCTGTGGCCGGCCTTGACCAGCGACCACGCCGTGGAGAGACCGGCAATGCCCGCGCCGACAACGATCACATTCATCAAATCAGACTTTCCGCAGCCGGTTGGCTGGCTCAACGTATTCGATTGCGGGCGCCAACATACGGTCTGGAACCAGGCTGGCAAGCCGCGCTATTGGTCTGGCATGAGCAAATTGACGCCACCCGCCCTGGTCTTTGATCCAGCCACTCGACGCCTGCGGCTCGACCCGCACGAGCCGGCCTTTTTTCAAAACCCTTATGATGCCTATGCTTTCCTGCATGGCGTATCGAATGCATTCTTCTGGGAAGAATTCGGCTTCTGGTGCTTTGGCGGCTTCGACGACGTCAACCGGCTGCTGCGCGACCGCCGCTTCGGCCGCCAGAACCCGGCCGGCATTCCAGACAGCCGCGGCATTGGACAGGACCGCAGCCATCTCAGGGCCTTCGACGGGCTCGAAGCCAATTCGATGCTGGAACTGGAGCCGCCGGTGCACACGCGTCTGAGAACACTGGTCAACCGCGCCTTCGTCTCGCGCCAGGTCGAAAGGCTGCGGCCGCGTGTCGAGGCCTTGGCCAACGACCTGATCGACCGTTTCGAACCAGGCAAGACGGTCGACCTGTTGCCTGCTTTCGCGGCGCCCTTGCCGATCACCATCATTGCCGAAATGCTCGGCGTGCCGGTCGAAATGGGGCCGCAACTGCTCGACTGGTCGCACCAGATGGTTGCCATGTATATGCATGGCCGCACCCGCGAAATCGAAGAGACGGCCAACCGCGCCGCGCGCGAATTTGCGGATTTCCTCCGTGGCTACGTCACCGAACGACGCAGGAATCCCGGCGACGACCTTTTGTCGCTGCTGATCTCGGCGCAGGAGGATGGCCAAAAGCTGTCGGAGGACGAGATGGTGTCCTCGGCGATCCTGCTGCTCAATGCCGGCCATGAAGCGACCGTGCACCAGACCGGCAATGCCGTCCGCTCGATCCTTGCGCAAGGGGGCGATGTCAGCCGCTTCTTCGGCTCGCCCGAGACGACCGCGGCAACGGTCGAGGAATGCCTGCGGTTCGACGCGCCGCTGCACATGTTCACGCGCTACGCCTATCAGGAGATCGAAGTCTCGCCCGGCATCGTCGTGCAGCCGGGGCAGACGATCGGGCTGCTGCTTGGCATGGCCAATCATGACCCGCGCGCCTTCGCCGATCCCCTCGCTTTCCGGCCCGACCGTGCCGACCAGAAGAACGTCTCCTTCGGCGCCGGCATTCATTTCTGCATCGGCGCGCCGCTCGCCCGGCTCGAATTGCAGGTGTCGCTGAAAACCTTGTTCGAACGGCATCCGAAGCTGCATCTTGCTGAAGAGGCGCGGTTCCGCGACACTTACCACTTCCATGGGCTGGAAACGCTCGCCGTCGGCTTTTGACGATCGCGAACCTGGGGCTGCCTCAGCCAGTTTCCGGCAAAATAGGACGGCGACGCTTTGCCTGACATGACCGAGTTGAAATTCGCCTTCCTGGAAGAACCGCCATTTTGCTTCACCGGCGCATCGGGCGAGGTCTCAGGCTGTGACGTCGAGCTTGCGCGCAGGCTCGGTGACATGCTCGGATTGGCGAGCTTTAAGCCGATCGAAACCGAATTCGCTGAGCTGCTGCCTGGGCTGGTCGAGGGCCGTTGGACCATGACGACCGGCCTGTTCGTCTCCGAAGAGCGCAGGCAGCTTGTCGACTTCACTCGGCCGATATGGGCGTTGCAGGATGGGTTGCTGGTCGCGGCGGACAATCCGTGCGGCTTTCGCGGCTACCAATCCATTGCCGAGGACCGGACCGCGTTGATTGGGGTCATAACCGATCAGGTTCAGCATCTTACGGCATTGCACAACGGAATAGCGCCTGGGCAGATCAGGATGTTTGCAACGCAGGCGGATGCGGCGGACGCAGTGGCCAACGGCGTCGTGCACGCCTATGCCAGCGTCGCCATGGCGCATCGAGGCTATCTGACCCGGCGGCCCGAAATGCGGCTTGGACTTGTCGAGGTTCCCCCGGTTGAAAAGCAGCCGTCGGCCGGTGCCTTCGCGATCGCCAAAGGCAATTCAGCCCTGCTCCGGCGCGTCGATGCTTGCCTCGATGAATTGGTGGGCAGCGACTGGCACCGACAGATGATGGCGCGATACGGATTCTCGGACAGCGATATCGATCGCATCGTTTGATCCGCGCATCTTTTGTTGTTCGACCATGATCTTTACCCGAAAACCGGCCTCCACTTTTCGGGATCATGGTCTACAGCTTGATCACATACTCCTTGCGAGTCGTCTCAAGCACTTCCCAGCTGCCTTTGAAGCCGGGCCTCAGCACGAAGCTGTCGCCGGCCTTGACGGTGCGTGCCTGCCCGCCGTCTTCCGCGATCACCGAAACGCCAGACAGGATGTGGCAGAACTCCCACTCGTCATAGACGATGCGCCATTTGCCCGGGGTCGATTCCCAGATGCCGGCGTAGAGGCCGCCGTCGCGCTCCTCGACATTCCAGGTGCGGAATTTGGGATCGCCCGAGATCAGCCGGTCCGGTGCCGGCGCGCCCTGTTCGGCGTCGACAGTGTCGACGCCGATGGCAAGAATTTTTGACTCGCTCATGATCGGTCAGACCTTGGCAAGCGCCTGTTCGAGGTCGGCGACGATGTCGTTAACGTCCTCGATGCCGATCGAAAGCCGCACCGTGTCCGGTCCTGCGCCGGCCTTGACCTTCTGCTCGTCGGAAAGCTGGCGGTGCGTGGTCGAGGCCGGGTGGATGACCAGCGACTTGGTGTCGCCGACATTGGCCAGGTGCGAGAACAGTTCGAGCGCCTCGACGAATTTGACGCCGGCGTCATAGCCGCCCTTGAGAGCGAAGGTGAACACGGCGCCGGCGCCAAGTGGTGAGTATTTCTTCTGCAGCGCGTTGTTCTTGTCGCTGGGCAGGCCGGGATAGTTCACCGAGGCAACCTTGGGGTGGTTGGACAGCCAGGCAGCAACCGTCACGGCGTTGTCGCAGTGGCGCTGCATGCGCAGCGGCAGGGTTTCCAGGCCGGTCAGGATGAGGAAGGCGTTGAACGGCGAGATCGCCGGGCCGAGATCGCGCAGGCCGAGCACACGCGCGGCAATGGCGAAAGCGAAATTGCCGAAGGTTTCGTGCAGGACGAGGCCGCCATATTCGGGGCGCGGTTCCGACAGCATCGGATATTTGCCCGACTTCGACCAATCGAAGGTGCCGCCATCGACGATGGCGCCGCCGATCGAATTGCCGTGACCGCCGATGAATTTGGTCAGCGAATGGACGACGATGTCGGCACCATGCTCAATCGGCCGGATCAGGTAGGGCGAGGCCAGCGTGTTGTCGACGATCAACGGCAGGCCGTGCTTGCGTGCGATGTCGGCGATCTTCTCGATATCGACGAAGGTGCCGCCCGGATTGGCCAGGCTCTCGATGAAGAGAGCCTTGGTCCTGTCGTCGATCTGGCTTTCGAAGGTCGAGATGTCGTTGGTGTCGGCCCAGCGCACCTCCCAGCCGTAATTCTTGAAGGCATGGCCGAACTGGTTGATCGAACCGCCATAGAGCTTGTTGGCGGCAACAAAATTGTCGCCAGGCTGCATCAGATTGTGGAACACGATCACCTGCGCGGCATGGCCGGAGGCGACCGCAAGAGCCGCCGTGCCGCCTTCGAGGGCCGCCATGCGCTCTTCCAGCACCGCCTGGGTGGGGTTCATGATGCGGGTATAGATGTTGCCGAAAGCCTTCAGTCCGAACAGTGAGGCGGCATGGTCGGCATCGTCGAAGACGAAGGAGGTCGTCTGGTAGATCGGCGTGGCGCGAGCGCCGGTCGCCGGGTCGGGCTTGGCGCCGGCATGGACGGCGAGCGTGTTGAAACCTGGCGTGCGGGTCACTGAAAACCTCCCTGAAAAACCTTCTGAAATTCGCCGGGCATTCTTGGCGAAGCCCGGCCTCGAATGCAAAGAAGAAAATACCCTTCCGTGCAGGACCTTCTATCAAGCGGCAGGAAAATACGGCGTTTGCCGGAATAATTTTGCGCTTTCGCCCCTCGCCTATTTCTGGCGGACGCCAAAACTCTGGAAGCCAGAGCGCATCAGCGGCTTCTTCGACGACAGCACGCCGGAATTGACGCCGGTCCAGCCGATCTCGCCGGACAGCTTGCCATATTCGATTTTGGGGCAGCGGTTCATCACCACCTTGATGCCCGCGGCCTCGGCGCGCGCGGCTGCCTCGTCATGGCGCACGCCAAGCTGCATCCAGATGACTTTCGGCAGGGGATCGAGCCGCAACACCTCGTCGACGATGCCGGGCACTGCCGCCGGCGCGCGAAAAATGTCGACCATGTCGACCGGCTCCGGAATATCGGCGAGCCTGGCATAGGTCATCCGACCGAGTATCTCCTTGCCGGCCTGGCCGGGATTGATCGGGAACACCGAAAAGCCCTTGGCCAGCAGATATTTCAGCACGAAATAGCTTGGCCGCACATCATTGGCGGACGCGCCGACCATGGCGACGGTCTTCACCGAATTGAGGATGCCGGCGATGTAGGTGTTGTCGTAGCTATCGTGGATCATGCCTCGTCCTCATACAACGCCTCGTCGAGAAAGCCATCCGGGTCATTGCTAAAATCGCGCAGCATGCGGAAGTGGTCCGTGTCGCGAAAGTCGGCGGGTTCCAGCCCGAACCGGCTGATGCGGAACAGCCGCGCGCCGGGACAGGCCATCAGCAGCGGCGAATGCGTCGCCATGATCACTTGCGCGGTGCCCGACTGGTCCATGCGCCGCAGCATCTTGAGCAGTTCGATCTGGCGCGTCGGGGACAGTGCGCTCTCGGGTTCATCGAGGATGTAGATGCCTTGCCTGCGGCAGCGCTCCTCGAAAAATCGGATAAAGCCCTCGCCATGCGACCAGGACAGGAAGTCCGGCGGCGCCCCGCCAGACTCCAGCGCTGCCTGATCGAGATAGCGGGCCACGGAGTAGAAGGATTCGGCACGAAAGAACCAGCCGGCGGTGACTTTCGGCAGCCAGTGACCGCGGAATGTGTTGGCCAATGCAGCACCACTCTTGTCGATGGCGCTGGAATGGTCCACCGGCCGATAGCCCTTGCCGCCGCCGGCCTCATCATAGCCGGCCAACGCGCCGATCGCCTCGAGCAGCGTCGATTTGCCGGTGCCGTTCTCGCCGACAATGATGGTGATCGGCGTGGTGAATTCGAGCTCGAACTCATGGCCGCGAAACAGCGGCAGGTTCCAGGGATATTTTTCCCAATCCTCGACCCGCGCGGGATCAAGCAGGATACGCTTGAGGTAGGGAGCTTTGAGCCGCGTCAGCTGCTTGCGATGGGCCATCAGCCGGGGAGCGAAATCGTGCCGTCTTCCGCGATCGGAAAGGCCGGATTGTGCGCCACTTCCCAGACATGCCCGTCGGCGTCGGCGAAGTAGCCGTACCAGCCGCCCCAAAAGGCCCGGCCGGCCGGCTTGACGATGCGGCCGCCGGCTTTTTGCGCCCTGGCGAGCACGTCGTCGACTTCGGCGTCGGAGCGGGTGTTGTAGGCGAGGTAGACCGCCGATGGCGCCGCGGCGAAGGCAATGCCGGAATCCTCTTCTGCGCTGGCACGTGGGAACAGGCCAAGAATGACGCCGCCCATCTGGAAGAAGGCGACACCGTCGGTGATACCGGCATGCCGCTTCAAGCCCATCGCCTCGTAGAAGCGCACCGCACGGTCGAGATCGTCGGTAGCAATGGTGATGATGGAGATGCGCGGTTCCATGACGTTCTCCTTACTCGTCCTTCCATTCCGGCTTGCGCTTGCCGATGAAGGCACCGATGCCCTCCTCCGCGTCGCGTGCCAGCATGTTCTCAACCATGATCCGGCCCGTATAGGCATAGGCGTCCGCCAGGCCCATCTCGGCCTGCGCGTAAAAAGCCTCCTTGCCGGTCTTGACCACCAAAGATGATTTGGAAGCAATGGTTTGCGCGTATTTGGTGACAATCTGATTCAGATATTCGCGCGGCACGACACGGTTGACCAGGCCGAATTCCTTGGCGGTCGCCGCATCGATCGTCTCGCCGGTCAGCAGCATCTCCATCGCATGCTTGCGCGAGACATTGCGCGACAGCGCCACCATCGGCGTCGAGCAGAACAGGCCGATGTTGACGCCCGGCGTGCAGAAAGTCGCCTCATGCGAAGCGATCGCCAGGTCGCAGCTGGCGACCAGCTGCAGCCCGGCGGCGGTGGCCAGGCCGTCGACTTCGGCGATGACAGGCAAGGGATGGCGCACGATGGCCTGCATCAGCGTCGCACAAGCGGCAAACGTCTCCGCGAAGAAGGCCTTGCCATGATCGGCGTCAGTGCGGCGCGCCGTCATTTCCTTGAGATCATGGCCGGCGCAGAACACCTTGCCGGCTGCCGACAAAACGATCACGCGAGCCGCCTTATCGGCCTTGGCGCGCTCGAGTTCGGCCGTCAGCGCCGCCATCACCGCCAGCGACAGGGCGTTGGCGGGCGGATTGGTGAGTGTGAGGCGCAGCACGCCCTTGTCCAGTCGTGCAACAACCGGACCCTCAACGGCGGCAGGCTTGATGGCAAGGATTTCGGCCATGGATAAGGTCTCCGCGATTCCGCTGGGGCTGCCAGAGTATCTAATACCGGATCAGGTTTCGTCCAACACCGATCGCTTGCACCAGGGGACGAAGATTGTCAGAAATGCCGCGCCGCGCCCATACAGGTGGGCCAAAAACGAGAGACCGACATGCCCGCCCAAACCAATTTGAAGCCGGTGCTGACCGCGCAACAAGTCAATGCGCTGATGGAGACCGTCTATCCGCAGCTCAATGAGCAGTTCAAATATTTCGAGGCGATCGACGTGTTCCCCGGCGGCTGCACCGTGCGGCTCAACGCCGGCGAGCGGCACTTGCGTCCGGGCGGCACCGTATCCGGCCCTTCGCTGTTCACGCTGGCCGACATTGGCGGCTACGTCTGCGTGCTCAGCCATGCCGGGCCGGATGCGCTTTCCGTTACCGTCAACCTCGACATCAATTTCGTGCGCAAGGCCGAAGCCGGACCGATCGATGGCCATTGCCGCATCCTGAAGCTGGGAAAAAGCCTGATGGTGTTCGATATCGACATCGTCGCCGGCCCGGACGGACACACGGTGGCGCACGCCACCGGCACCTATTCGATCCCGCCAAAGCGAAATGGCGATGTGGTAAAATAATACCTTTCACCTAAACTATTGTTTTTGCACTACTTTACCTGCTATCGACCGTTTCGTGCACCTTGACGCCACAAACACCCTCGCCTATAAGCCCGTCACGAAGCAGCGGCCCGCAAAGGCCGCCGCTTTGTTATTGGCGGCGGGCAGCGTCCTTCCGACAATCCAAGCAACAAGAAACGCCTTCTCTTATGAAGGTCAGAACCGAGAGCAGAAAACATGACAACCTTTTCGCAGAAGCCTGCGGATGTGGTGAAGAAGTGGATCCTGATCGACGCCGAAGGTCTCGTCGTCGGTCGTCTGGCCACTGTCATCGCCAATCATCTTCGCGGCAAGCACAAGCCGACCTTCACCCCGCATGTCGACGACGGCGACAACGTCATCGTCATCAATGCCGACAAGGTGGTGTTCACCGGCAAGAAGTTCACCGACAAGGTCTATTACTGGCACACCGGCCACCCAGGCGGCATCAAGGAGCGCACCGCGCGCCAGCTGCTCGAGGGTCGTTTCCCCGAGCGTGTCGTCGAGAAGGCCGTTGAGCGCATGGTCCCGCGTGGCCCGCTCGGCCGTCGCCAGATGAAGAACCTGCGCGTCTATGCAGGTGCCGAGCATCCGCATGTCGCCCAGCAGCCCGTCGTGCTCGACGTGGCCAAGCTGAACGCCAAGAACAAGAAGGTCGCATAAGATGGCTGAGCTTTCCTCGCTCGCAGAACTGGGCGCCGCCACCGGCAACACCAACACCCAGCCGGCGGCCCCCGTCCATGTCCAGAAGCTCGACAAGTCGGGCCGCGCCTATGCCACCGGCAAGCGCAAGAACGCCATTGCGCGCGTCTGGGTGAAGCCGGGTTCCGGCAAGATCATCGTCAACGACAAGGAATTCGCGACCTATTTCGCGCGTCCTGTCCTGCAGATGATCCTCAACCAGCCGATCATCGCCTCCAACCGCGCCGGGCAGTACGACATCGTCGCGACAGTTGTCGGCGGCGGTCTCTCCGGCCAGGCTGGCGCCGTGCGTCACGGTATCTCCAAGGCGCTGACCTACTACGAGCCGACGCTGCGCGCCGTGCTCAAGAAGGGCGGCTTTCTGACCCGCGACAGCCGCGTCGTCGAGCGCAAGAAGTACGGCAAGGCGAAGGCCCGTCGTTCGTTCCAGTTCTCGAAGCGCTAAACGCTCCGCAGCTTCAGACCATCGAAAGGCCGCCTCCGGGCGGCCTTTTTGTTTGCGGCTCGGCAGTCACCCCATCCGCGCCTGCGGCGCGACCTCCCCCCGATGGGCAGGTCGGCGCGTAGTGCCGGTGGGGTGATGGCGCCGTCACAAAACAGGGGTAGTGTGCTGAGAGTTCTGCAAATTCGCTGAGAGAGGGCGGTCATGGCAGGCTGGTGATGTTCAACGTCACCGATTCCCGCG
>NZ_JAMYSJ010000049.1:0-21352 GCF_040321855.1 Mesorhizobium sp. M0227
GAAGCCGCAGTGGAAGTCGGTGTACTGGTGTCCATCGACGTCGTAGAGAAACGCACCCTGCGCCCGGGCAAATACATGCGGCGCGGCGGCCCCCCAGCCCCCACGGCCGAAAAACACCCCCCCAAACACCACCCCCCCCCCCCCCGGGGGTGGGCGGCCGGCCCCCGGCACCACGCGCTGCCGCGTTTGATGTCGGACGATGCGGACAGCGCAACCGAAAGGGGGCCGAATGAACTGGCTTGAAAACTTGCGGCGCAGTTTCCTTGACTGGCAAGCCATGGCGGACGTGCTGCCAAGCATGATCACCATCGGATTGAAGAACACCTTGATCCTCGCGGCCGCATCCACGGTGCTGGGTGTCGTGCTCGGCATGATCCTGGCAGTCATGGGCATCTCGCAATCGCGCTGGCTGCGCATTCCGGCCCGGGTCTACACGGACATTTTCCGTGGCCTTCCGGCGATCGTCACGATCCTTCTGATCGGCCAGGGCTTTGCGCGCATCGGCCGTGAAATCTTTGGGCCTTCGCCCTTTCCGCTCGGCATTCTGGCCCTCAGCCTGATCGCCGGCGCCTATATCGGCGAAATCTTCCGCTCGGGCATCCAGAGCGTCGAGCGCGGGCAAATGGAAGCCTGCCGGGCGCTCAGCATGAGCTACGGGCAGGGCATGCGCCTGATCGTCATCCCGCAGGGCATCCGCCGCGTCCTGCCGGCGCTGGTCAACCAGTTCATCGGCAACGTCAAGGATTCGAGCCTCGTCTACTTCCTCGGTCTGCTCGCATCGGAGCGCGAGATTTTCCGCGTCGGTCAGGACCAGGCGGTGGTCACCGGAAACCTGTCGCCATTGCTGCTGGCCGGCGTGTTCTATCTCGTGATCACCGTGCCGTTGACCCACGTGGTTAATTACATCGACAACTCGCTGCGGGTCGGAAAGCAAAAGGCAGGCCTCGTCACCAGCGGCCTTGCCGAGGTGAGCGAACTGGAGAGCGCCGTCGGCAGCCCGCTCTCCGAGGCCAGCCCTGAAGACAGCTCGGCGCTTTCACGCTTCAAGGGTGGTAGTCTCGCCGTCACCAATCTCGACATGGCCTATGGCGATCTCGATGTCCTGAAGGGCGTCAGCCTGACGGTCAAGCCGGGCACGGTCACCTGCGTCATCGGTCCGTCAGGGTCGGGCAAGTCGACCTTGCTGCGCTGCCTTAACCGCTTGGTCGAGCCCAAGGGCGGTGACGTGCTGCTCGATGGCGCGAGCATCCTGGCGATGAAGCCCGAAAAGCTGCGCCGGCGTGTCGGCATGGTGTTCCAGCAGTTCAACCTGTTTCCCGACCACACAGCCCTGGAAAACGTCATGCTGTCGCTGACCAAGGTCAAGGGCCTTCCGGTGCGGGAAGCCGAGCGCATCGCCGAGGCGCGCCTCGCCGATGTTGGCCTTGCCGCACGCAAACACCATCGTCCCGGCAGTCTTTCCGGTGGCCAGCAGCAGCGGGTGGCAATCGCCCGTGCACTGGCAATGGACCCTGAGGTGATCCTGTTCGACGAGGTGACGAGCGCTCTCGATCCGGAACTGGTGAAGGGCGTTCTCAACCTGATGGCTGACCTCGGCCGACGTGGCATGACAATGGTCGTGGTGACCCATGAAATGGGTTTTGCCCGCAAGGTCGCCGATCAGGTCATCTTCATGGATGAGGGCCGTGTCATCGAGGCCGGCACGCCCGCTGCGATCTTCGACACTCCCAAAAGCGCGCGCTTGAAGCACTTCCTCGCCGAAGTGCTGTGATCCGCATCGCCATCTGGCCGATATGCGTGGAACGCCTTCGGTCGCTCAATCCACTCTCTACACAGTGAAAGAACATCTCATGGTTACATCGCATCCGGTCTCGAAGGTCGTCGTTGTCGGAGGCGGCATTTTCGGTGTCTCCACAGCCGTTCATCTCGCGCGGCTTGGCATCGAAACGATCCTCGTCAACGATGGACCGCTTGCCAAGGGGGCGTCGGGCCGCTCGCTCTCCTGGCTCAATTCAGCGCGCAAGCGGTCGGCTGAGTATCATCGCTTGCGCATGATCGGTATCGACCGCTACCGGACGTTGTCGGCGAGATATCCGGATGCTGCGTGGCTGCGTTTCGATGGCGGCCTGACATGGGATGCGGACGACGCCTCGAACCAGATTGCTGATGTCTTCGCCCATGAAAAGGATCTCGGCTATGACGCACAGCACCTGACCGCGGCCGCCATAGCGGCGGTCACACCAGGCGTTGCCGCAGGCGCCGTCACGCCGCAGGGAGCCATTTTCAACCCAGGGGAAGGCTGGGTCGACCTGCCATCGCTGATCGATGCATTAATTGCGGAGTTCGTGGAGCGCGGCGGGCGACTGGTCACCGGTGCCGGCAGGGCCACGGTCACGGTTGTCGATGGTCGTGCCACTGGCGCCACCACGACCAGCGGCATCGACTTTCCTGCCGATGCAGTCCTCCTGGCGACCGGCAGTGATGTGCCGCGAATGGTTGCGGCCACAGGCCACCATATCGAGGATGGGACGCCGATCGCGCTGCTGGTCAGGACCAAGCCGGTCGATTTGGCTCTTCGGGCCGTGCTCAACACGCCGCGCGTCGCCATCCGCCCGACGCCGGACGGAGCCCTCGCGCTCGATTCCGCCTGGTCGGAAGAAGAGGTAATCATCAATGCAGACGGCACCTATGGGGTGAAGGGCTCGACGATTGATGGACTTCTTGAACAAGCCGCGAAGGTCCTCGAGGGACATCCAAAGCTGGAATTGGAGAGTTATGGTGTCGGCCCCAAGCCGATTCCGGGCGACGGCGAGCCGGTCTTCGGCTTGTTGAAAGATATCCAGGGATACTACGTCGCCTTCAGCCACAGCGGCGCGACGCTTGGCCTGATCGCCGGTGAACTCATTGCCGACGAGATCGCCACCGGAAGAGAGCACCCGCTGCTTGCCAAGTTCCGCCCAAGCCGCTTTGCTTAGGCTTTCGGAATTGTTTCGTGTGGCCATCAGCGACATTTCTGCGGTCTGCCCTTTGAAAATCGGCGACCCGCTTGCCATATTAGCCCGATTGGGGCATAAGAGCGCCATAGCCGGGACGGAACGACTGGATGGTTCCGAGGCGGTGTTTGGTCATAAAGCGGAGACTTGCCACTTGCGTGGATCAAGAATCGGTTTTATGTAGACGAAACAGACACGCGACGCGTGGAGCTGGGAAACCGGCTTTACGCGTCTGATTTGCATGGGCGAAATGATTGCGCTGATTCGGCGCGAAATTCGTTCAGGCGGTACGTCCCGGCCAGCGGGATCATCCAGGAGACCCGGCCAACGGGTCTTGAAGACAGAGCGGCATATGGCTTCGAAAACCACAAATCCTTTCGTCTTTCTCCAGCAGGTCCGCGCGGAGACCGCCAAGGTGACTTGGCCGTCGCGGCGCGAAACGATGATCTCGACGGTGATGGTTCTGGCCTTCGCAGTGATCGCGATGATCTTTTTCTTCACCGCCGATCAGCTCATGGGCCTTGCGGTCGAACAGATTCTGGGCATCGGACGCTAAGTCCGGCGATTACGGAGAAGTCTTGAAATGACCGCGCGCTGGTACATCGTCCACGCCTATTCGAACTTTGAAAAGAAGGTCGCCGAGGATATCGAGAACAAGGCCAAGCAGAAGGGCCTGTCCGCCGACATCCACCAGATCGTGGTTCCGACCGAGAAGGTCGTCGAAGTTCGCCGCGGCCGCAAGGTCGATGCCGAGCGCAAGTTCTTCCCGGGCTATGTGCTGCTGAAGGCGAATTTGACCGACGCTGTGTTCTCGCTGGTCAAGAACACACCGAAGGTCACCGGCTTCCTGGGTGACTCCAAGCCGGTGCCGATCACCGAGGCGGAAGCGCAGCGCATCCTGAACCAGGTGCAGGAAGGCGTCGAGCGGCCCAAGCCCTCGGTCACGTTCGAGATCGGCGAAGCGATCCGCGTTTCGGATGGTCCCTTCGCGTCGTTCAACGGTTTCGTCCAGGAAGTGGACGAGGAGCGGGCGCGGCTCAAGGTGGAAGTTTCGATCTTCGGGCGCGCCGTGCCGGTCGATCTGGAATTCGGACAGGTCGAAAAGGGCTGATCCGAAATCCCTGACGCCGGTTTGGCGATCAGGGGAGGCGGCGCGGAAGCGCGGCCTGAGAACGGTGGGAGACGAATGCGGCTTTAGCCGGCCGCATGGATCGCACCACCAGACTGCAACCGCCGGCATGACCGGCATAGACAAAGGCAGGAAAAGAGATGGCTAAGAAAATTGCAGGCCAGCTCAAGCTCCAGGTGAAAGCGGGATCGGCTACGCCGTCTCCCCCGATCGGCCCGGCGCTTGGTCAGCGTGGCATCAACATCATGGAGTTCTGCAAGGCGTTCAACGCGCAGACCCAGGAAATGGAAAAGGGATCGCCGGTTCCGGTCGTCATCACCTACTATCAGGACAAGTCCTTCACCTTCGTCATGAAGACGGCGCCGGTGAGCTACTTCCTGAAGAAGGCGGCGAACCTGACGTCTGGTTCCAAGGAGCCGGGCAAGGTCAAGGCCGGTACGGTTTCGCGTGACAAGGTCCGCGAGATTGCCACCGCGAAGATGAAAGACCTGAACGCAAACGACGTCGAAGCGGCCATGCGCATGGTCGAGGGCTCCGCCCGCTCGATGGGTCTGGAAGTGGTGGGCTAAGATCATGGCAAAGATTGCAAAGCGCGTATCGAAGACCCGCGAAGGCATCGATCCCAACAAGGCTTATGCCCTGGGTGATGCGCTGAAGCTGCTCAAGGACCGTTCCTCGGTGAAGTTCGATGAGACCATCGAAGTCGCCATGAACCTCGGCGTCGACCCGCGCCATGCCGACCAGATGGTCCGCGGCGTGGTCAACCTGCCGAACGGCACCGGCCGCTCGGTGCGTGTCGCCGTGTTCGCCCGTGGCGACAAGGCAGACGAAGCCCGCGCCGCCGGCGCCGACATCGTTGGTGCCGAGGATCTGGTCGACATCGTCCAGAAGGGCACGATCGATTTCGATCGCTGCATCGCCACGCCGGACATGATGCCGCTGGTCGGCCGTCTGGGCAAAGTGCTCGGCCCGCGCGGCATGATGCCGAACCCGAAGGTCGGCACCGTCACCACCGACGTTGCCGCCGCCGTCAAGGCATCCAAGGGCGGCGCCGTCGAGTTCCGTGTCGAGAAGGCTGGCATCGTCCATGCCGGCGTCGGCAAGGTCTCGTTCGACGTCAAGGCCCTGGAAGAGAACATCCGCGCCTTCGCCGATGCGGTGACCAAGGCAAAGCCGACTGGCGCCAAGGGCAACTACGTCAAGAAGGTGTCTGTCACCTCGACGATGGGCCCGGGCCTCAAGCTCGACGTCTCGACACTCGTGGCGTCCTGATAAGTTTTGATCGAGATCGGCCGGTAAACGGCTGATCTGCAAAGAATTCCGGGCCTCCGACCTAGTTGGCGGCCCGGTACCGGAAGTCGAAAGGCTTCCGGACATCCTGTCCGAGATTGCAGGCGGCCCAGAAGCCTTAATTCGATTTGGGCCTGCATGAGACGGGTGAAGACCGGACAACGGAGCGATTGCTCCAATGAAAGGTTCGAACCGTGTTTGCCTTTTGTCTGCGCATCGCCGGCTTGACTGTCGATGTGGCGAAAGGGGGCAGGATCCTCGAGCGTCGTTCGGGAGATCCGTTACTGGATGGCCCGGCCGACAAAAGGCAACCCGACGCCTGTCCTCGTCAATGGGATGTTCCCGTTAACAGGATTGGGGTCAACTGGAGATAGGCAGTGGACAGAGCGGAAAAACGCGAACTCGTCACGGGCCTGAACGGTGCGTTCTCGAACGCAGGTTCAGTGGTCGTGGCCCACTACGCCGGTATCACCGTCGCGCAAATGAACGACCTTCGGTCGAAAATGCGCGCCGCCGGTGGCACCGTCAAAGTCGCGAAGAACCGTCTCGCCAAAATCGCTCTTCAGGGCACGGACTCCGCATCGATCATCGAGCTGTTCAAGGGACAGACGCTGATTGCTTATTCGGAGGATCCGATTGCGGCGCCGAAGGTCGCGTCCGATTTCGCCAAGGGAAATGACAAGCTCGTCATTCTCGGCGGCGCAATGGGCACCACCTCGCTCAATGCCGACGGTGTGAAGGCACTCGCCACACTTCCGTCGCTCGATGAGCTGCGCGCCAGGCTGGTTGGCATGATCGCCACGCCGGCAACCCGGATCGCCCAGATCGTCAATGCGCCAGCGGCCTCGGTCGCGCGCGTCATCGGCGCTTACGCCCGGAAGGACGAGGCGGCATGAGGCCGTTCCTCGCTATCACAAACACACGTTCGAACCTTATGAAGGAACACAACAATGGCTGATCTCGCAAAGATCGTAGACGACCTTTCGAAGCTGACCGTCCTCGAGGCGGCCGAGCTGTCGAAGCTTCTGGAAGAAAAGTGGGGCGTTTCCGCCGCTGCTCCGGTGGCTGTTGCCGCCGCTGGCGGTGGTGCGGCCGCAGCTGCTCCGGTCGAGGAAAAGACGGAATTCGACGTCGTCCTCACCGAGGCAGGCGCTCAGAAGATCAACGTCATCAAGGAAGTCCGCGCCATCACCGGTCTTGGCCTCAAGGAAGCCAAGGATCTGGTCGAAGCGGCTCCGAAGCCGGTCAAGGAAGCCGTTTCCAAGGCCGACGCTGACAAGTTCAAGGCTCAGCTGGAAGCAGCCGGCGCCAAGGTCGAACTGAAGTAAGCGTAAAAGCGGCGGGCGGCCTCGCGCCGTCCGCCACTCCCTTCGCCCGAAGGGAGAGCGCGTAACGCGAGATCTGCGAGAACCTCTTTCCTGAGGGCCGAAAACCGGCCTTCAGGAAACGGGTTTTCTCCCGTTCTAACCGGCCGCCGACAGGCGCCGGGAAAACAGACAGAGGGTTGCCGCCAAGGTGGCCCAGCATGCAAGGCGAGCCGCGGCGAGGCTCGTCCCGAGTTTAGAGCTAAGGAGCGACGATGGCCCAGACCCAGACTTTCAATGGCCGCAGACGCGTACGCAAGTTCTTCGGAAAGATTCCGGAAGTTGCGGAGATGCCGAACCTGATCGAGGTTCAGAAGGCATCCTATGACCAGTTCCTGATGGTGGCGGAGCCCAAGGGTGGGCGTCCGGACGAGGGACTGCAGGCCGTTTTCAAGTCGGTCTTCCCGATCTCCGATTTTTCCGGCTCCTCGATGCTGGAGTTCGTGAAGTACGAGTTCGAAGGACCGAAATTCGACGTTGACGAATGCCGTCAGCGCGACCTCACCTATGCCGCGCCGCTCAAGGTGACGCTGCGCCTCATCGTGTTCGATATCGACGAGGATACCGGCGCCAAGTCCATCAAGGACATCAAGGAGCAGGACGTCTACATGGGCGACATGCCGCTCATGACGCTGAACGGCACCTTCATCGTCAACGGCACCGAGCGCGTGATCGTTTCGCAGATGCACCGTTCGCCGGGCGTTTTCTTCGACCATGACAAGGGCAAGTCGCACTCGTCGGGCAAGCTTCTGTTTGCCGCGCGCGTCATCCCCTATCGCGGCTCGTGGCTCGATATCGAGTTCGATTCCAAGGACGTCGTGCACGCCCGCATCGATCGTCGCCGCAAGATTCCGGTGACGTCGCTGCTGATGGCGCTCGGCATGGACGGCGAAGAGATCCTGTCGACCTTCTACAACAAGATCACCTACAAGCGCGCCGGCGACCATTGGCGCATTCCGTTCAACGTCGAGCGTTTCCGCGGCCTCAAGGCCGTCGGCGACCTGGTCGATGCCGATACCGGCGAAGTCGTCGTCGAAGCCGGCAAGAAGATCACGGCACGTCAGGCTCGGGCGCTTGGCGAAAAGGGTCTGAAGGCGATCAAGGCGACCGACGAGGATCTGCTCGGCAACTACCTGGCCGAGGACATCGTCAACTACGCCACCGGCGAGATATTCCTCGAAGCCGGGGACGAGATCGACGAGAAGACGCTGAAGGTTCTGCTCGGCACCGGCGAAGACGAGATCAAGGTTCTCGACATCGACCACGTCAATGTCGGCGCCTATATCCGCAACACGCTCAACGTCGACAAGAACGAGAGCCGCCAGGACGCGCTGTTCGACATCTATCGTGTCATGCGCCCCGGCGAGCCGCCGACGCTCGAAACCGCCGAAGCCATGTTCAACTCGCTGTTCTTCGACAGTGAGCGCTACGATCTGTCAGCCGTCGGCCGCGTCAAGATGAACATGCGCCTCGAACTCAAGGCCGAGGACACCGTGCGCGTGCTGCGCAAGGACGACATCCTGGCCGTGGTCAGGACGCTGGTCGAACTGCGCGACGGCAAGGGCGAGATCGACGACATCGACAATCTCGGCAACCGCCGCGTGCGTTCGGTCGGCGAGCTGATGGAAAACCAGTACCGCGTCGGCCTGCTGCGCATGGAGCGCGCGATCAAGGAGCGTATGTCCTCGATCGAGATCGACACGGTCATGCCGCAGGACCTGATCAACGCCAAGCCGGCGGCTGCCGCCGTGCGCGAGTTCTTCGGTTCCTCGCAGCTGTCGCAGTTCATGGATCAGACCAACCCGCTGTCGGAGATCACCCACAAGCGCCGCCTTTCGGCGCTTGGACCGGGCGGTCTGACCCGCGAGCGCGCCGGCTTCGAGGTGCGCGACGTGCACCCGACGCATTACGGCCGCATCTGCCCGATCGAGACGCCGGAAGGCCCGAATATCGGTCTGATCAACTCGCTGGCCACCTTCGCACGCGTCAACAAGTACGGCTTCATCGAGAGCCCGTACCGCAAGATCGTCGACGGCAAGCTGACCAATGACGTCGTCTATCTCTCGGCGATGGAAGAGGCCAAGCACCACGTCGCGCAGGCCAACGCCGAGCTCGACAAGAACGGTGGTTTCGTCGACGAATTCGTCATTTGCCGCAGTGCCGGCGAAGTGATGATGGCGCCGCGCGAAAACGTCGATCTGATGGACGTGTCGCCCAAGCAGATGGTGTCGGTGGCCGCGGCCCTGATCCCGTTCCTGGAAAACGACGACGCCAACCGCGCTCTGATGGGCTCGAACATGCAGCGTCAGGCCGTGCCTCTGGTGCGCGCCGAGGCGCCGTTCGTCGGCACCGGCATGGAGCCGATCGTCGCCCGTGACTCGGGCGCCGCCATCGGCGCCCGCCGCGGCGGCATCGTCGACCAGGTGGACGCGACGCGTATCGTTATCCGCGCCACCGAAGATCTCGATCCGGGCAAGTCCGGCGTCGATATCTACCGGTTGATGAAGTTCCAGCGTTCGAACCAGAACACCTGCATCAACCAGCGTCCGCTGGTTCGCATGGGTGACCTCGTCAACAAGGGCGACATCATCGCCGACGGTCCGTCGACCGAGCTCGGTGATCTGGCGCTCGGCCGCAACGTGCTGGTCGCGTTCATGCCGTGGAATGGCTACAACTACGAGGACTCGATCCTCCTGTCCGAACGCATCGTGGCCGATGACGTCTTCACCTCGATCCATATCGAGGAGTTTGAGGTCATGGCGCGCGATACCAAGCTCGGGCCGGAGGAAATCACGCGCGACATTCCGAACGTCTCGGAAGAAGCGCTGAAGAACCTCGACGAAGCCGGCATCGTCTACATCGGTGCGGAAGTTCAGCCGGGCGACATCCTGGTCGGCAAGATCACGCCGAAGGGCGAAAGCCCAATGACGCCGGAAGAGAAGCTTCTGCGCGCCATCTTCGGCGAAAAGGCATCCGATGTGCGCGACACCTCGATGCGCATGCCTCCTGGCACTTTCGGCACCGTCGTCGAGGTGCGCGTCTTCAATCGCCACGGTGTGGAGAAGGACGAGCGCGCCATGGCGATCGAGCGCGAAGAGATCGAACGCCTCGCCAAGGACCGCGACGACGAGCAGGCCATTCTGGACCGTAACGTCTACGCGCGTCTTTCCGACGTGCTCGTCGGCAAGGAAGCGATCGCCGGACCGAAGGGCTTCAAGAAGGGCTCGACGCTGTCCAAGGATACGCTCGACGAGTATCCGCGTTCGCAGTGGTGGCAGTTTGCCGTGGAGAACGAAAAGCTCCAGAGCGAACTGGAAGCCCTGCGTGGCCAGTACGACGATTCCAAGAAGGCGCTCGAACAGCGTTTCATGGACAAGGTCGAGAAGGTCCAGCGCGGCGACGAAATGCCTCCGGGCGTCATGAAGATGGTCAAGGTCTTCGTGGCCGTGAAGCGCAAGATGCAGCCCGGCGACAAGATGGCCGGCCGTCACGGCAACAAGGGTGTCGTGTCGCGGATCGTTCCGGTCGAGGACATGCCTTTCCTCGAGGACGGCACGCATGCCGATATCGTGCTCAACCCGCTGGGTGTGCCGAGCCGCATGAATGTCGGCCAGATCCTGGAAACGCATCTGGGCTGGGCATGCGCGGGCATGGGCAGGAAGATCGGCGAGCTGATCGACACGTACAAGGCAGCCGGCGACATCAAGCCGCTGCGCAAGACGCTCGAGAGCTTCATCCCGGCCAACGACCGCAACGAGCCGGTTCGTGACTATGACGACGAGAGCATCGTTCGCCTCAGCGAGCAGATGCGCCGCGGCGTCTCGATCGCGACCCCGGTGTTCGACGGCGCGCATGAGGCTGACATCAACATCATGCTGGAGCAGGCGGGCCTGCACACCAGCGGTCAGTCGCAGCTCTATGACGGACGCACGGGCGAGCCGTTCGATCGCAAGGTGACGATGGGCTACATATATATGCTCAAGCTTCACCATCTCGTGGACGACAAGATCCACGCGCGTTCGATCGGTCCGTACTCGCTCGTCACGCAGCAGCCGCTGGGCGGCAAGGCGCAGTTCGGTGGCCAGCGCTTCGGCGAGATGGAAGTCTGGGCGCTCGAAGCATACGGCGCCGCCTACACGCTGCAGGAAATGCTGACGGTGAAGTCCGACGACGTCGCCGGCCGTACCAAGGTCTACGAGGCGATCGTCCGTGGCGACGACACCTTCGAGGCCGGCATCCCCGAGAGCTTCAACGTTCTCGTCAAGGAAATGCGGTCTCTCGGCCTCAATGTCGAGCTGGAGAACACCAAGCTCGACGACAACCCTGTCCGGCTGCCCGACGCGGCCGAGTAAACAAGACGCTCGGTCGCGGAAATCGCGACCGAGCGCACCAAATTCTTCGGCCGGTGGCCGACACACGACGGCGGGCGTTTGGCTCGCGACTAGATGCAAGGGGTCTTCGAGGATCCCGAAAAGGAGAACGGCATGAACCAAGAGGTCATGAATCTCTTCAATCCGCAGGCGCCTGCGCAGGTGTTCGATTCCATCCGGATATCGCTTGCCAGCCCTGAGAAGATTCTGTCCTGGTCTTTCGGCGAGATCAAGAAGCCGGAGACCATCAACTACCGCACCTTCAAGCCGGAGCGTGACGGTCTGTTCTGCGCGCGCATTTTTGGCCCGATCAAGGACTATGAGTGCCTGTGCGGCAAGTACAAGCGCATGAAGTACAAGGGCGTCATCTGCGAGAAGTGCGGCGTTGAAGTCACGCTGTCGCGCGTTCGCCGCGAGCGCATGGGCCATATCGAGCTGGCGGCACCGGTCGCCCATATCTGGTTCCTGAAGTCGCTGCCGTCGCGCATCGGCACGCTGCTCGACATGACCCTGAAGGACATCGAGCGCGTCCTCTACTTCGAGAACTACATCGTCACCGAACCTGGCCTCACCGCGCTGAAGGAGCACCAGCTGCTCAGCGAGGAAGAGTACATGATCGCCGTCGACGAGTATGGCGAGGATTCGTTCACCGCCATGATCGGCGCCGAGGCCATTCACGACCTTCTGGCCGGCATGGACCTGGAGAAGATCGCCGGCGACCTGCGTTCGGAACTGGCTTCGACCACCTCCGAGCTGAAGCAGAAGAAGTATCTGAAGCGGCTCAAGGTCGTCGAGAACTTCATGGAATCCGGCAACCGTCCGGAATGGATGATCATGAAGGTGGTTCCGGTGATCCCGCCGGACTTGCGCCCGCTCGTCCCGCTGGACGGCGGCCGCTTCGCCACGTCGGATCTGAACGACCTCTATCGCCGCGTCATCAACCGCAACAACCGTCTGAAGCGGCTGATCGAGCTGCGCGCTCCCGGCATCATCGTGCGCAATGAAAAGCGCATGCTGCAGGAAGCCGTCGATGCGCTGTTCGACAACGGCCGCCGCGGCCGCGTCATCACCGGCGCCAACAAGCGTCCGCTGAAGTCGCTGTCCGACATGCTCAAGGGCAAGCAGGGCCGGTTCCGTCAGAACCTGCTCGGCAAGCGCGTCGACTATTCCGGCCGCTCGGTCATCGTGACCGGTCCGGAGCTCAAGCTGCACCAGTGCGGCCTGCCCAAGAAGATGGCGCTCGAACTGTTCAAGCCCTTCATCTACGCCCGTCTCGACGCCAAGGGTTACTCCTCGACCGTCAAGCAGGCGAAGAAGCTGGTCGAAAAGGAGCGTCCGGAAGTCTGGGATATCCTCGACGAGGTCATCCGCGAGCATCCGGTGCTGCTGAACCGTGCGCCGACGCTGCACCGTCTCGGCATCCAGGCGTTCGAGCCGATCCTGATCGAGGGCAAGGCGATCCAGCTGCACCCGCTGGTCTGCACGGCCTTCAACGCCGACTTCGACGGCGACCAGATGGCCGTTCACGTGCCGCTGTCGCTGGAAGCGCAGCTTGAAGCCCGCGTGCTGATGATGTCGACCAACAACATCCTGCACCCGGCTTCCGGCGCGCCGATCATCGTGCCGTCGCAGGACATGGTTCTGGGTCTCTACTATCTCTCGATCGTCAACCAGAACGAGCCGGGCGAAGGCATGGTGTTTGCCGATATGGGCGAACTCCAGCACGCGCTCGAGACCAAGGCGGTGACGCTGCACTCCAAGATCAAGGGTCGTTTCCGTACGGTCGACGCCGAAGGCAAGGTCGTGTCGAAGATCCATGACACCACGCCTGGCCGCATGATCATCGGCGAGCTTCTGCCGAAGAACGTCAACGTGCCTTACGAGACCGCCAACCAGGAGATGACCAAGAAGAACATCTCCAAGATGATCGACACCGTCTACCGCCATTGCGGTCAGAAGGAGACGGTCATTTTCTGCGATCGCATCATGGCGCTCGGCTTCAGCCATGCCTGCCGTGCCGGCATTTCGTTCGGCAAGGACGACATGCTGATCCCGGATGCCAAGATCAAGCTGGTCTCCGACACCGAGGCTTTGGCCAAGGAATACGAGCAGCAGTACAATGACGGTCTGATCACGCAGGGCGAGAAGTACAACAAGGTCGTCGACGCCTGGGCCAAGTGCTCGGAAAAGGTCGCCGACGAAATGATGGCCCGCATCAAGGCGGTCGAGTTCGAGGACAATGGCCGTCAAAAGCCGATGAACTCGATCTACATGATGTCGCACTCCGGTGCGCGTGGCTCGCCCACCCAGATGCGTCAGCTTGCCGGCATGCGCGGCCTTATGGCCAAGCCGTCGGGTGAAATCATCGAAACGCCGATCATCTCGAACTTCAAGGAAGGCCTGACCGTGCTCGAGTACTTCAACTCGACCCACGGCGCCCGCAAGGGTCTGGCCGACACCGCCTTGAAGACGGCGAACTCGGGTTACCTCACCCGTCGTCTGGTCGACGTGGCGCAGGACTGCATCGTCAACTCCGTCGACTGCGGCACCGACAAGGGCCTCACCATGCAGCCGATCGTCGATGCCGGTCAGGTCGTCGCTTCGGTCGGCCAGCGCGTGCTGGGCCGTACGTCGCTCGACGACATCACACATCCGGTGTCGGGCGAGATCCTGGTCAAGGCCGGAACGCTGATGGACGAGCGTGACGTGGAACAGATCGAAAAGGCCGGCGTCCAGTCGGTCCGCATCCGCTCGGCACTGACTTGCGAAGTCAGGGTTGGCGTCTGCGCGGTCTGCTACGGTCGCGATCTGGCCCGCGGCACCCCGGTCAACCAGGGCGAAGCCGTCGGCGTCATCGCGGCGCAGTCGATCGGCGAGCCGGGCACGCAGCTCACCATGCGTACCTTCCACATGGGCGGTACCGCGCAGGTGGTGGACAGCTCGTTCCTTGAAGCCTCGTATGAGGGCAAGGTCGAGATCCGCAACCGCAACGTGGTGCGCAACTCCGACGGCCAGCAGATGGTCATGGGCCGCAACATGGCGGTGCTGATCCTCGACGAAGCCGGTAAGGAACGCGCCTCGCACCGTCTCACCTATGGTTCGCGCATCTTCGTGGACGATGGTGACAAGGTGAAGCGCGGCCAGCGTATCGCCGAGTGGGATCCCTATACCCGTCCAGTCCTCACCGAAATCGAGGGCAGGGTGTCGTACGAGGATCTGGTCGACGGCATTTCCGTTCAGGAAACGGCCGACGAGTCGACCGGCATCACCAAGCGTGAGGTCATCGACTGGCGCTCGACGCCACGCGGTAACGACCTGAAGCCGGCGATCGCGATCCAGGACGCCAAGGGCAAGGTCGGCAAGCTGTCGAAGGGCGGCGACGCCCGCTTCCTGCTCTCGGTCGAGGCCATTCTTTCGGTCGAGCCGGGCTCGCAGGTTCGCCCCGGCGACGTGCTGGCGCGTATTCCGATGGAAAGCGCCAAGACCAAGGACATCACCGGCGGTCTGCCGCGTGTTGCCGAACTGTTCGAGGCACGTCGTCCGAAGGATCACGCCATCATCGCCGAGATCGACGGCACGATCCGCTTCGGCCGCGACTACAAGAACAAGCGTCGCATCATCATCGAGCCGCATGACTCGACGCTTGAGCCGGTCGAATACCTGATCCCGAAGGGCAAGCCGTTCCATCTCCAGGACGGCGACGTCATCGAGAAGGGCGACTACATCCTCGACGGCAATCCGGCGCCGCACGACATCCTGGCGATCAAGGGCGTGGAGGCACTTGCTTCCTACCTCGTCAACGAGATCCAGGAAGTCTATCGTCTGCAGGGCGTGCAGATCAACGACAAGCACATCGAGGTCATCGTTCGCCAGATGCTGCAGAAGGTCGAGATCACGGTGCAGGGCGACTCGACCTACATTCCGGGCGATCATGTCGACGTGATCGAACTGGAAGAGGTCAACGAGCGTCTGGTCGAGGACGGCAAGAAGCCGGCCGAAGGCCTGCCGGTGCTCTTGGGCATCACCAAGGCATCGCTGCAGACGCCATCCTTCATCTCGGCCGCCTCCTTCCAGGAGACGACCCGAGTGCTGACGGAAGCCGCGGTTGCCGGCAAGACCGACATGCTGCAGGGACTGAAGGAAAACGTCATCGTCGGCCGGCTTATCCCGGCCGGCACCGGCGGCACGATGAGCCAGATTCGGCGCATCGCCACCTCGCGCGACGAACTGATCATCGACGAGCGCCGCAAGGCCTCGGGTGTGGAAGTCGCCGAGCCGATGCTGGCCGACATGACAACCGCCGCGCAGTAAGCGGACGGAAAGAGAAGAGGAAAAGGGGCCGAATGGCCCCTTTTCGCGTTTAGGTCTCCAATTGGATCGGAGAAGAAAGCGATGAGCAAAAGAAGCTGGGCGGCAGTCGACGACTACATCGTCGGTTCCCTGTTTGAGGCGGACCCCGTGCTTGATGCCGTTCTGGCGGCCAACCACGATCAGGGCCTGCCGGCGATCGACGTGTCGCCGGCGCAGGGCAAGTTGCTTTCCCTTCTTGCGCGGATGCGGGGAGCCAAGAAGGTTCTCGAAATCGGCACGCTGGGCGGCTATTCGACCATCTGGATGGCGCGCGCACTGCCTGCCGGCGGCAAGATCGTGACGCTTGAACTCGATCCGCACCATGCCGCTGTCGCGCGATCGAATTTCGAGCGGGCAGGCGTCTTGGAGCGGGTGGAACTACGGGTCGGTCCGGCGCTGCAGTCGCTTGCAGCACTTGGCGCCGAGAATGCCGGGCCATTCGACATCATCTTCATCGATGCCGACAAGCCGAACAATCCGCACTACCTATCCTGGGCCATGCGGTTGTCGCGGCCCGGAACCGTCATCGTCTGCGACAACGTCATACGCGATGGAGCCGTGGTGAATGAAGATGGCCGCGACGCCAATGTCGAAGGGGCACGCGCCGCATTCTCGTTCATCGGCAGCGAGAAGCGTCTGGACGGCACCGCCATCCAGACCGTTGGCGCCAAAGGCTATGACGGCTTTGCCATTGCGATCGTGGAGTGACGGCCGATCGGCGAACAGCCAAGCCGTCCCTGTTCAATCGAAGAACGCCTCGACCACGTTGCGCTTGCCGAGCATGAAGGCGTCGGCGACATGCTGCAGGGGCGCGAGGTCGACATCTGAGGTCCCGGCACGCACGATCTCGGCGAAGCGCTTGTAGAGCATCGGGTACTCGGCCTCCGGCTCGTCATGAACTACCTTGCCGTCGATGGCGAGCTTCGACCCGCCGCCCGACAGCACCATGGCGCCCTTGTCGGTCTCGGCCAGGATGTCCCAGCTTTGCGGGCCGGTCTGCAGCCAGTCGAGATCCATCGTCACCGGCAATCCATTCGAGGTGCGGAAGGCGACGCGCGCGGCAACCGGGGAGGCGCGGTTTTCGGGAAAATCCAGCACCGCCGAGGTGATGAACATCGCCGGCAGGATATGGGTCGCAATCGAGAGCGCGTTGATGCCGGGATCGAAGACGCCAAAACCACCGGGCGCCCAGATCCATTCCTGGTTCGGGTGCCAGCGGCGCACATCTTCCTTCCAGTTGATGGCGGCCGACTTGATCTTGGACGTGTCGAGAAATGCGCGCGCGGCCTCGACCGCCGGCGCATAGCGCGAGTGCCAGCTGGCGAACAGCGAGACGCCGTTCTGCGCGGCCAATGTCTTGAGGTCCTCGACCTCGCTGACAGTGGCGCCAGGCGGCTTCTCCAGGAAGACATGTTTCTTTGCTATCAGCGCCGTCCGCGCCGCGTCGTAGCGGAACTGCGGCGGCATGCAGAGCGACACGGCCTCGAGTTCGGGCACCGCGTCGATCATGGCTTCGATGTCAGAAAAATTCGCGATGTCATCGACCTTGCCGTGACGGCTGGCGCCCGCGATGAGGCGATAGTCCTGGTCTTTCGCCAGGGCCGGCAGGTGCTGGTCGCGGACGATCTTGCCGACGCCGACGATGCCTATCTTGATGGGCTGGGACACGGCCGCTCCGTCTGTTTGATGATGGTGATGGTTTCTTATCAGAACACTTGCCCCAGGCAAGCCGAAGCCGAGCAGGCAAGCTCAGCCTTCCTCGAGCGGCAGTGCACACTTTTTTCGGCTGGGAAGGCCTCGGTCGCCGATTCGTCTCGGTAGCCGATTCGAAAGCTGGACCGGGAGTCGGGTCAGATCGGCACGTCGAAGGTAACGATCGACACTTCGCCTTCGAGCGCGCCCTGGAAGGCGGAGATATGCGGCTCTTCGTCGGGGATGCCGTCCATGTCGCCGATCTGGTCGAGCTCGGCCTCGGCGTACCCTTCGGCGGCAAGCGATTCGAGTGCCCGGCGCACCGCCGAATCGTCGTCGGGCGCCACCAGCATGACGTGGACGCCTTCCGGTTTGCCGCCTTTTTTCTTCCAAACCCGGCCGGTGATGATGGTGACCGGGCGTTCTTCGTTGTCGTTCACGGGCCGATTCCTCTTGGCAGCGGGTGGGCGGGCGAGGGGGTTTTGACTGCTCATGCGGCCTTTTCGCATGAAGCAAGGCCGCGCAACAGCGCAAACCCATTCACTTTGCCTGAAGGCTTGTCACTTTCTTCCTCGCTCTTGCAAAAATGCGAAAGAAAATTACATGCGGTTTTCGCATGGCTGCCAAGCCTTGGTCGGCGCGCAATATTTGGTGCTCCGGGCTTGACGGTCCGCAGTCTTACGAGTAGAAGCCGCCCAGTCAGAACCGATGTGAGGCTCTCCCTTCCGAAGCGACACGCTTTGGAGTTTGCCTCAAACAGGGTTCGTTTTACGAGCGAAAAGACATTTCCGGCGTGCACGAAGCGGCTTCCGCTTCCTCTGCCTTTTGTTCGGGCAAGACCGCGAGGCGCGGTTTATGGCCCGAATTTGCGTATGGAAATGACGCTTTGAGCGGCCCTGACCGGGCGAGACACGGAATTGAGAGACAAGAGGGTTTAATGCCTACCGTCAACCAGCTGATCCGCAAGCCGCGCATTGCGCCGGTGAAGCGCAACAAGGTCCCGGCCATGCAGCAGAACCCGCAGAAGCGGGGCGTTTGCACGCGCGTCTATACAACGACGCCGAAGAAGCCGAACTCGGCGCTGCGCAAGGTGGCCAAGATCCGCCTGACCAATGGTTTTGAAGTGATCGGGTACATCCCCGGCGAAGGCCACAACCTTCAGGAGCACTCCGTGGTCATGATCCGCGGCGGCCGCGTCAAGGATCTTCCGGGCGTTCGCTACCACATCATCCGCGGCGTGCTCGACACGCAGGGTGTGAAGAACCGCAAGCAGCGCCGTTCGAAGTACGGCGCCAAGCGTCCGAAGTAAGGGGCGTCCGAAGTAAGATTTTCCGGCCTTGGCGCTCCTTGAGTGCGTCGGGCTATGAGATTGAGAGACAAAAGCCATGTCGCGTCGTCACAGTGCAGAAAAGCGTGAGATCAATCCGGACCCGAAGTTCGGCGATCTGATCGTCACCAAGTTCATGAACGCCGTCATGTATGACGGCAAGAAGTCGGTCGCCGAGACCATCGTCTACGGCGCGCTCGACCAGGTTCAGTCGAAGACCAAGCAGGAGCCGGTCACGGTCTTCCATCAGGCGCTCGACAATGTCGCGCCGCATGTTGAAGTGCGTTCGCGTCGTGTCGGTGGCGCCACCTACCAGGTTCCGGTCGACGTGCGCCCCGAGCGCCGCCAGGCATTGGCCATTCGCTGGCTGATCGCGGCGGCCCGCAATCGCAACGAGACCACGATGGTCGACCGCCTCTCCGGCGAGCTGATGGACGCGGCCAACAACCGCGGCACGGCAGTCAAGAAGCGTGAAGACACCCACAAGATGGCTGAAGCCAACCGCGCTTTCGCGCACTACCGCTGGTAAAGCGCGAACGAGACTGAGAGGCAGCTACGATGGCCCGCGAATACAAAATCGAAGACTACCGCAATTTCGGTATCATGGCGCATATTGACGCCGGCAAGACGACGACCACCGAGCGCGTCCTCTACTACACAGGCAAGTCGCACAAGATCGGCGAAGTCCACGACGGCGCTGCCACCATGGATTGGATGGAGCAGGAGCAGGAGCGCGGCATCACCATCACGTCCGCCGCGACCACGACCTTCTGGAAGGCTCGTGACGGCAAGATGCACCGCTTCAACATCATCGACACTCCCGGCCACGTCGACTTCACCATCGAAGTTGAGCGTTCGCTGCGCGTTCTCGACGGCGCCATTGCGCTGCTCGATGCCAATGCCGGCGTTGAGCCGCAGACCGAGACCGTCTGGCGCCAGGCCGACAAGTATCGCGTTCCGCGCATGATCTTCTGCAACAAGATGGACAAGATCGGTGCCGACTTCTATCGCTCGGTCGAGATGATCGGTTCGCGCCTCGGCGCGCATGCCGTTGTCATGCAGCTGCCGATCGGCGCCGAGACCGAGTTCAAGGGTGTCGTCGACCTCGTCGAGATGAATGCGCTGGTCTGGCGCGACGAGACGCTGGGCGCTGCCTGGGATGTCGTCGAGATCCCGGACGATCTCAAGGCTCGTGCCGAAGAATACCGCGAGAAGATGATCGAGGCCGCCGTCGAAATGGACGAGACGGCGCTTGAGAATTACCTCGAAGGCAAGATGCCGTCGAATGACGAGATCCGTGCGCTGATCCGCAAGGGCACCATCGCGGTCAAGTTCTACCCGATGTTCTGTGGCTCGGCCTTCAAGAACAAGGGCGTGCAGCCGCTGCTCGACGCCGTCGTCGAATATCTGCCGTCGCCGGCCGATGTTCCCGCCATCAAGGGCGTCGATGCCAAGACCGACGCCGAGATCGAGCGTCATGCCGACGACAACGAGCCGCTGTCGATGCTCGCCTTCAAGATCATGAACGACCCGTTCGTCGGTTCGCTGACCTTTGCCCGCATCTATTCGGGCAAGCTCACCAAGGGCATCTCGGTCGACAACACCGTGAAGGGCAAGAAAGAGCGCATCGGCCGCATGCTGCAGATGCATGCGAATTCGCGCGCTGACGTCGAAGAGGCTTTTGCCGGCGACATCGTTGCTCTTGCCGGTCTCAAGGACACGACCACCGGCGACACGCTGAGCGATCCGCTGCATCCGGTCATTCTCGAGCGCATGGAATTCCCCGATCCGGTCATCCAGATCGCCATCGAGCCGAAGACCAAGAACGACCAGGAAAAGATGGGCCTCGCCCTTCACCGCCTGGCTGCCGAGGATCCGTCCTTCCGTGTCAAGACCGACGAGGAAAGCGGCCAGACCATCATTTCCGGCATGGGCGAACTTCACCTGGACATCATCGTCGACCGCATGCGTCGCGAGTTCAAGGTCGAGGCCAATGTCGGCGCTCCGCAGGTGGCCTATCGCGAGACGATCACCCGCAGGCACGAGCAGGATTACACGCACAAGAAGCAGACCGGCGGTACCGGTCAGTTCGCTCGCGTCAAGATCGTCTTCGAACCGAACCCGGACAGCAGCGAGTTCCAGTTCGAAACCAAGATCGTTGGCGGCGCTGTGCCGAAGGAATACATCCCCGGTGTCGAAAAGGGCATCAACAGCGTCATGACCTCGGGTCCGTTCGCGGGCTTCCCGATGATCGGCGTCAAGGCGACGCTGATCGACGGTGCCTACCACGACGTGGACTCCAGCGTTCTGGCCTTCGAAATCGCCGGCCGCGCCTGTTTCCGTGAGGCCGCACCCAAGCTTGGCGTGCAGCTGCTCGAGCCGATCATGAAGGTCGAAGTGGTGACGCCGGAAGACTACGTCGGCAGCGTCATCGGCGATCTGAACGGTCGTCGTGGCCAGATCCAGGGTCAGGAAGCGCGTGGCGTGGCCGTGGTCATCAATGCGATGGTGCCGCTCGCCAACATGTTCAAGTACGTCGACAACCTGCGCTCGATGAGCCAGGGCCGTGCGGCCTACACGATGCAGTTCGATCACTACGAGCCGGTCCCTACGGCGGTGGCCCAGGAAGTCCAGAAGAAATACGCGTAAGGGTTCCTTAGCCGCCGGATCGCGTCCCTTCGCGGTGCCGGATCTGAAGAGCGAATAACAATTTCCCCCAAGCGGGTAGAATAGACGGAGAACGATTATGGCCAAAGGTAAATTCGAGCGTAACAAGCCTCACGTGAACATCGGCACGATTGGCCACGTCGACCATGGCAAGACGTCGCTGACGGCGG
>NZ_JAMYSJ010000050.1:0-16209 GCF_040321855.1 Mesorhizobium sp. M0227
TAAGCGGCGCGTGCCCGCCAGCCAGTCGGCCTCGCAAGAGACGGTGACGCAGCGTTCCTCGATGCGGCCGTGGCCTTTGTCGCGTTCGGTGACGCGGTCGAGTTCGGCGGCAGGTGCATCGGCAAAGCAGGCTTCGATCTCGGCGCGCAAGGTGGGGCTGGTTAGCCTTGACGGCGAGCAGATAGTCGGCGCCGACAGATTGCCGAGGCGATCGTTGGGCTGGTGGCGATGGCCGCGTGGGTCGTCAATGTTGCCAAAGTGGTCGAGAAGCGACTTCAGGCGGGATTTCTCGAAACCTTCAACGACGATGACCGACATGACTGTGCTCCGAATCAAGGAAGCACCCATGGTTCAGCAATACCGAAAGTCCGTTAACCCGAGTTCGCAACCCTGGGAACCAATTCGCATCACTTGACTTGCCGGCCTCCATAGTGCAGATTGCCGGCAATCGGCAATAGACCTCAATGCGGCAGAGAGAGTTATGCAAAGCGGTGAGCGGGAACAGGGAAATCTCAACAGCAGCCTGCAACTGCTCCGGAACGTCTCCATTTCGGAACTGGTCTATCGGCAGGTGCACGAAAAGATCCTGTTAGGCGAGCTTCTTCCCGGCGAACATATGAACGAGAACCGACTGGCCGCCTCGCTCGGCGTGAGCAGGCCCTCCGTCCGAGAGGCGCTCCGGCAACTAGAGAAGGACGGGTTGATCGAAATCACCAAGAACAAGGGCCCGTTCGTCCGTGACATGCCGCCGGAAGAGGCCTGGGAGCTTTACGACATCCGCGCTTCGTTAGAAGCGCTCGCTGCAGAGCTTGCTGCGAAAAACCGCACGGACGAGGATCTAAAATTGCTGACGCAGTGCCTCAGGAACATGGATCAGGCAATCGAGCGTGGAGAAGAACCCGCGATATTTGATCACGCCGTCAACTTTCATCGGCTCGTTGCGGCGATGTCCGGCAGTCAGAACCTAGTCGACATGCTGAAGAGTGTTTGGGGCCGGCTTGTCCTGTTCCGCAGTAAGTTCTCGCGCCTCCATCTTGGCGATCCCGGGAGCGCCGAGGAAAGGCGCATCCTGGCAGCCATTCAAGCCCGCGATACCGAAGCAGCATCGACTCTGATGAAAGCCCACATCATCGGAGGAAAACAGGGCTTGATGAAGCATGCGCAGGAGCATGAAGCCAAAACCGTCGGGAAAGTCGCTGCAATTGGGAGGAAACAATCATGAAGTCGTCAGGCCCAGTCCTCGCGACTGTTGCCCGGAGCTCGTGTGCAACTGACGGAGCGGCGAAGCCGGCTGCGCGCAGTGGAAATCGGCCAGCCTTGGTCGCAGAAGACATTCACAAGCATTTCGGCGATCTCGAAGTGCTGAAGGGAATATCGCTCGAGGCCAACCGAGGCGACGTGATCTCGGTCATCGGCAGTTCGGGCTCCGGCAAGAGCACCTTTCTGCGTTGCATGAATTTCCTCGAAATGCCGAGCAAAGGCCGGATTGCAATTGGTGACGACGAAATCAGAGTGGAAACAGACCCAAAGGGCCGTCTGATCGGGCTCGATCGCAAGAAGATCGACCGGATGCGCATGCAGCTCGGCATGGTGTTTCAGAGCTTCAATCTCTGGTCGCACATGACCGTCCTTCAGAATGTCATGGAAGGACCAATCCACGTGCTCAAGCTGCGGAAGAACGAAGCGGGCGACAGAGCCATGGATTATCTCAGCAAGGTTGGCATTGCCGAAAAACATGCAAGCTATCCGTCCGAACTGTCCGGCGGGCAGCAGCAGCGCGTCAGCATTGCTCGTGCGCTCGCGATGCAGCCAGCCGCCCTTCTATTCGACGAACCGACGTCTGCGCTCGATCCCGAGCTGGTGGGTGAAGTCCTCAAAGTGGTGCGGCAGCTGGCTGAAGAAGGACGCACCATGGTCGTGGTCACGCACGAAATGGGCTTTGCCCGCGACGTCTCAAACAAGGTCGTCTTTCTCGAAAAGGGGAGGATCGAGGAACAGGGCACACCAGACCAGGTATTCCGAAACCCATCTTCTCCGCGATGTCGCGAATTCCTCGCAAGCGTCTTGTGACGAGCGCCATCGCGGTGGGAACGACCACATCCGACAAAAATAACGAACTGACAGAGGTGATCACATGAAAATCTCCAAATTGAATACCTTGCTCGCGATGCTCACTGGCACGCTGGTTCTCACTGGGCCGGCAGCGGCCAAGGACTACAAGAGCATCACGTTTGCAACCGACGCTACATATGCGCCCTTCGAATACAAGGACGCCAGCGGCAACCTGATGGGTTTTGATATCGATCTGAGCAAGGACCTGTGCAGCCGCATCAAGATTGAATGCCCGGTGATCGAGCAGGCATGGGATGGTATCATACCGTCCCTCATCGCCGGACGTTACGATGCGATCCTTGCCGCTATGGATATCAATACCGAGCGGGAAAAGGTCATTTCTTTCACCCAGCCCTATATCAAGACCCCGATACGTTTCATTGCGCCAAAAGGCAGCTCACTGCTGGAATTCAAGGGGAGCCCGGACAGTCTGACGCTCGATGACGTGAGCCCAGAGGAACGGGCAGAGTTGGACAAGCTGGCTGCTGCATTCAAAGGAAAGAAGATCGGCGTGCAATCGAGCACGACGGCCGAATCCTTCGTGAAAGAGTTTCTGCCCAACGTAGAACTCGCAAGTTACGATACACCTGACAACATGGTCCTTGATCTTAACGCCGGCCGCATCGACGCGAGCCTATCCACACTTGCTCGCCTCAAGCCGCTACTTGAGAAGCCTGAAGGCAAGGATCTTGCCATCTTCGGGCCGAACATGACTGGCGGACCGTTTGGCAAGGGCACGGGCATTGGCCTGCGCAAGGAAGATAGTCAGCTCCGCGACATGTTGAATAAAGCCATCGACGAAGCCGTCGCCGACGGCACGATCGAAAAGCTTTCGATGAAGTGGCTTGGCTTCGACGGCACTCCCAAGCAGTAGACCGAACTGATGCCGGGGGATGGGCTGCATTCGTCCGCTCCTCCGGCATCACGGTTCTCCCGCAATAGAGTTTATATCATGGATCTCACGCTATTTGGATGGGGCGATGCCGGCTGGGCCGATGAACTGACCCGTGGAGCGGTCATGACAATCGTGGTCGCGGCTTGCGCTTTCGCACTGGGCATCGCTATCGGATCGCTTTTTGCAGCAGCAAAATTGTCCAGGTTCCGGTCACTTCGACTGCTCGGCGACGTCTACACGACTGTTGTTCGGGGTGTACCGGAACTGTTGATCATCTTTCTCGTGTTTTTCGGTGGGGGATCGCTGCTCCGCTATGTGGCCAATGCACTCTTCGGCTTCGGGGGCTACATTGAACCGCCGGTCTTTGCCATCGGCATCTTGTGCATCGGTGTGAGCGCGGGCGCCTATTCCACCGAGGTAATCCGCGCTGCAGTTCTCGCCATTCCCAAAGGACAGATCGAAGCGGCGAAAGCAATCGGGATGACACCAGCTTTGCGATTGCGCCGCATCATCGTCCCGCAGGCGGCGAGGTTTGCGCTGCCCGGCATGGGTAACGTCTGGCAGTACACCTTGAAGGATACGTCCCTGATCTCGGTCGTCGGCCTCGTCGAGATCATGCGAGCCGCCGCGGTCGGCGCGGGTTCAACGAAAGAGCCGTTCACGTTCTATCTCGCGGCCTTCGTTCTCTTCCTCTTGCTGACTTCCGCGTCCAACCAGGGATTTATCCGGGCTGAAAAATGGGCCAACCGCGGAGTAAGGAGCCAGTAATGGATTTCGACCTTATGCGGGAAGCGTTCCCGAAGCTTCTGGCTGCCGTGCCCACGACACTCGCGTTGGCATCGATTTCGCTCTGTCTCGGCTTTGCGCTCGCCGTACCTTTGGCGTTGATGCGCGTTTCGAAAAACCGCCTGCTTTACGTTATCGCTTATGGCTACGTATATGTCATCCGATCGACACCGCTCCTGGTGCAGATGTTTTTGATCTATTATGGATCCGGCCAGTTCAGAGCCTTCTTCGAGCAGGTCGGTTTATGGACGCTCTTTAGAGACGCGTGGTTCTGCGCGATCCTTGCCCTCACCCTTAGTACCGCCGCCTATAGCACCGAGATCATAAGAGGTGCGATACAGGCTGTACCCTTAGGTCAGATCGAAGCGGCCCGCGCTATCGGAATGTCGGGCGTCCTGCAGTTCCGTCGCATCGTTTTTCCGATCGCGATGCGCCTGGCGCTGCCCGCCTACGGCAACGAGATCATCCTCATGGTCAAGTCGACGTCGCTTGCTTCGACAATCACCATCTTGGAAGTGACCGGTGTCGCCAAACAAATCATCTCCAACACCTATCGACCAGTCGAGGTCTTCATCATCGCTGGAGCGATCTACTTGTCGATCAACTTCATCGTCACTCGGTCGGTCATGCTGATCGAACTGTGGCTCAATCCTCATCGTCGCTCCGAACGCGGTGTGACCGGCGCCCCTGCTGCAGCCGCGCATTGAAACCAGCACACGAGCCCGCGTTCCGCGCGACATCACCATGTTCAGGAATTGGAAAATGAACGAGAAATTATCCCGTACGACCATGGTGCCGATTGTCAGCGCCGAAGTGTTCGAAATCGAGGCAAAGCTCTGCACACCGTACAAGCTCACCGAAGGGGTCCTGATCGCAACACAGGCGGTGCTTGTGAAGCTCACAGATGCCGACGGTGTCGTGGGGTGGGGAGAAGCCAATCCTGCTGAAACCGTGGACGGGGAGACGCCAGCCGGGGTTCTGACGGTTCTGAAGGACAAGCTGCTGCCCCTAGTTCTCGCCGCGCCGGAACCAGCGCCGGGCAACATCGATGCTCTGGTCGACGCGGTCGTCCCGAGCCACCTTTGCGCCAAAGGCGCGATTACTATGGCGCTGCTCGACATTCTCGGCAAACGGCTGAACGTCGCCGTGGCGACGCTGCTGGGCGGGCCGCTTCGCCGCTCATTGCCGGTCTTGTGGCCATTGAGCAATGGTACCGCCGAAGAGGACATCCCCATCATTGAAGAGCGCGCCGCCCAGGGCTTCTCCAGTTTCATGTTGAAGATGGGCACATCGCCGATTACCAGCGAGATCAAGCGCGTCGCTGCGCTGCAGGCCCGCTATGGAGAGCGGGTCAAGTTCATCGCGGATGCCAACCAGGGATGGAGTCTGGATCAGGCCCGTGAATTCCTGGCGGGAATTGCCGGCTCGAAAGTCGCCTTCGTCGAAGAACCTCTGGCAACAGACGTTATTGCGGGCATGGCGCAACTGTCCAATGCAAGTCAGCTTCCACTGTCGGCGGATGAATCGATCATAGATCTTACCGATGCTTCCCAACTGGCTCGTGCCGGCGCTGCGACGGTCTTCAGCATCAAGAGCAGCAAGAACGGCGGCCCCCTGCGGGCGCAGCGCATTGCCGCCACTGCGGAAGCCTTCGGCATCAGCTGCTACATGAATTCGATGATCGAATTCGGCATTACCCAGGCCGCCTCGCTCCAACATGCCGTCACCGTCCGAAACCTTGTCGATGTCGGACATGCCTTCATGTCGACCATGCGGTTGGTCGAGGACCCCACAGACTTCTCATCTTTCGTGCGTAACGGGGTTGTGCATCTGCCGCACCGCGCGGGCCTGGGCGTGGAAATCGACGAAAATCATGTGCGCCGGCTGACGACCGCTCGTTTCGTGCTCGGGGCGGAGAAATGACCTGGGTACCAAGCGATGCAAGACGCTGAGCTAACCATCATTGGCGGCGGCCTTGTTGGTGCGTCCATTGCCTGGGGGCTTTCCCGCTCGGGCGTAAAGCCGCTCGTCCTCGATGGCTCGGATCTGGACCTCAGGGCGTCGCGAGCGAATTTTGGATTGGTCTGGGTGCAAGGGAAAGGCCTGCACGCGCCCGATTACGCGCTTTGGTCAGACAGCTCTGCGAAGATGTGGCCGGCGATGGCCGCGGCGCTCTGTGACGATAGCGGCATCGACGTAGGCCTCGTTCAACAAGGCGCCTTTACGTTTGCTCTCTCGCATGAGGAGCTCGAGGCAATGCGAGCGGATATGGAATGCATCGCGTTCGAGACCGCGGGCCGTGCGGCGGCCTTCGAAATGCTGAACGGATGTCAGACGCGTGAGCGGCTGCCGCAGGTTGGGCCGGATGTCGCGGGGTCTGTCTATTCACGGGTGGACGGTCATGTCAACGCGCTTCGCTTGTTCCATGCGCTGCACGCCGCCCTGACCCGGAGAGGGGTGAGTTATCGGCCCAATCATAGGGTGGACGCGATTGAGCCCGCGTCCGATGGCTTCATCCTGACGGGCAATGGCTTTTCGATCCTGTCCCGCAAGATCGTTCTCGCGGCTGGCCTCGACAATGAAAGGCTGGCGCCAATGGTCGGCCTTTCCTGCCCGCTGAAACGAAGCAAGGGGCAGATCCTGGTAACCGAGAAGTGCAAACCGTTCCTGCCTTGTCTGTCGCCCACAATCCGCCAAACCGACGAAGGCGGCATCATGATCGGTGATAGCGAAGAGACCGACACGACCAGCATTGCGAGCTCATCGGACATCAGCGCCGTCCTGGCAAGCCGGGCTATCCGGGTTTTCCCGGCTCTCGCTGACTTGAGCGTGGTGCGCAGCTGGACCGGTTTCAGGGTCAAGACGGCCGATGGCGTGCCGATCTACGATCATTCGGCGCGCCATCATGGCGCTTTCCTGGTCGCCTGCCATTCAGGGGTGACGCTGGCGGCGAACCACGCGCTGGTTGTGGCGCCGCAGATCGCTGCATCCGAACTCAGCGACGAGCTTTCCTCATTTTCGGCAAGGAGGTTTCATGCTGAGGAGATTGCGTGAGATCCAGCAGCCCGTTCACTTCACCTTCGACGGCGTGCCGATGCGGGCAGAGCGCGGGGACATGCTCGCCACCGCCCTGCTGGCCGCCGGCGTGCAACAGGTCCGCTGGTCGGTCGTCAGTGGTGCGCCCCGTGCTCCCTATTGCCTGATGGGCGTCTGTTTCGAATGCCTCGTCACGATCGACGACGTTCAAAACCGCCAGGCTTGCCTCATTGAAGTCGAGGATGGAATGACGGTGCTCAGCCAACACGGCGCATCGAGCTTGCCTACACGTTCCAGCGTCGACGAAGGGCAGGCGTCATGACATTGCGGATTGTGTCCAGGGCAGAAGACCTGCTCCCCGTCTACGACGTCCTGATCGTTGGGGCGGGGCCGGCGGGAATGGCGGCTGCGACAGAAGTGTCCAATGCGGGTGCACGAGTTGTCGTGGTGGACGAAAACCCTCGCCCCGGTGGTCAAGTATACCGTGAGATCACGCGCAACCGGCCAGACGCGCGCAGTTACCTCGGCCCCGACTACTGGAAGGGAAAACCGCTCGCCGATTCCTTCGCCGAGAGCAACGGGGACTATGCCGCGAAAGCGACCGTGTGGAGCGTCGAGCGCACCGAAGACGTGGAGGCGGAGGCGAAGGATCATCATCGCGTGGGGCTAACGGTAGCTGGCGTTGCGCGTATCATCGAGGCGGCTGCCGTTGTCCTTGCGACCGGTGCTCAGGAAAGACCTATGTCTGTGCCCGGTTGGACTATGCTGGGTGTAATGACGGCTGGTGCAGCTCAGATTGCGCTCAAATCCTCCGGCGCTGTGCCGACTGCTCCAGTCGTACTCGCAGGCTGCGGGCCGCTTCTATATCTGTTGGCGAGCCAGCTCGTCGACGCAGGCGCGCGAGATATGACACTTCTCGACACGTCGCACTCACCCTTCCGATGGGATGCGCTGCGCCACCTGTCAGGCTTTCTGGGGTCACCATACCTTATGAAGGGGCTTGGCCTGCTCCTCAAAACGAAACGCAATATTCGTGTGGTGACCAGAGTTCAATCGCTCGCGATTTTGGGGCAAGACAGTGTCGAGGGCGTTCGTTTCGCGACTCGCCGGGAAACTGAAACACTTCAGGCCGAGACCGTTCTGCTGCATCAGGGCGTTGTCCCGGCCATCAATCTTGCAGCTGCCGCCGGTTGCCCCTTGACGTGGAACGAGCGCCAACGCGCTTTTCAGCCCGTAACGGACGCCGAGGGGCGAACACCAAGGCGTGGCATTCTCATCGCGGGAGACGGCGCCGGCATCGGGGGCGCTCAAGCAGCCGAAATTGGCGGACGGATTGCCGCCCTGGCTGCTCTTTCGGACCTCGGCCTCACAAAGTCGGCTTCATCGATCAGGGATCTTCTGCGACGGCGCCAGCGCTTCTTTCAGGGGAGAGACTTCTTGGATGCGCTGTACTCGCCTCGGCCTGCCTTTCTCGCCCCCCCCGATCCAGAAACGATCGTGTGTCGCTGTGAAGAGATTTCGGCGGGCAAGCTTCGCGAGGTCATTGCGCTCGCCCCCCCCGGTCCGAACCAATTGAAGACTTTTGTTCGCTGCGGAATGGGACCATGCCAGGGGCGCCTCTGCGCCGCGACTGTCACCGAAATCATGGCGGCCGAAAAAGGGATGAATCCGAGAGAGATAGGCACCTATCGTCTGCGCTCCCCGGTAAAGCCGGTTCGCCTTGCTGAGCTGGCGGCCCTTCCACATGTGCCGCGCGCCTTGAAGGCCGTGACCGGCAGAGATCCGGCTGATCACCAATTGAATGAAGGAGGACACCCGTCATGACCGAACGGCTGCTTCGTGCGCCCAGCCTGCATCGCGTCGTCAAGCACAACGGCATAGCCTATATCGGCGGTATCGTCGCCGATGACGACAGCCAGGACATGGGCGGCCAGACACGGGAAGTGTTGGCCAAGCTCGACACGTACCTGAAAGAGGCGAAATCCGATCGATCGAAGCTGCTCTCAGCAACGATCTTCATCACAGATATGAATGTCAAACCTGACATGGACGCGGTGTGGAAAGAGTGGTTCGCGCCCGACGAGCTGCCCGCGCGGGCAACGATCGGTGTTGCTGACCTCGGCGAGCGGACTCTGATAGAGCTCATTGCCACTGCGCACTATTGAGGACCAGCTTTCAAGCGATCGAGGCGCCAGCCGTCCTTGCGTCTTCGTCGCAAAGCCAGATCCAGAAGATTCGTGATCGAGAAGTCGTCCGCGCGGTCGAGCTCGTTGCGGGCCTCATAGGCCGACGTATCTCTCGGCTTCACAAGGAGCTATTGAACCTATGCAAGAAAAACTGAATGTCGTCCCCTTCGTCAGCGTCGATCACATGATGAAGCTCGTGCTAGCGACCAGCGTTGAACGCTTCCTCATCGAACTTGCCGCTTATATCGAAGAAGACTTCCGGCGCTGGGAGTGTTTCGACAAGACGCCGCGCGTCGCGTCCCATAGCGCCGACGGTGTCATCGAACTGATGCCCACCAGCGACGGGGAGACCTACGGTTTCAAATACGTCAACGGCCATCCGAAGAACACCCACTCTGGACGACAGACAGTCACCGCTTTTGGTATGCTCGCCGATGTCGGCAATGGCTACCCAATGCTACTGACCGAGATGACCATCCTGACTGCACTCAGGACTGCAGCGATGTCTGCGGTCGCAGCCAAATTCCTGGCACCCAAGGGCGCTCGCACGATGGCCATGATTGGCAACGGCGCCCAATCGGAGTTCCAGGCGATCGCCTTCAAGGCAATCCTCGGCGTCGACAAGCTTCGTCTTTACGACGTCGATGCTTCCGCCACGGCCCGCTGCCAGAAGAACCTCGCCGGCATGGGCTTTGAGATCAAGGCCTGCACCTCCTCGCAGGATGCCGTCGAAGGGGCCGAGATCGTCACCACCGTCACTGCCGACAAGCAGTACGCGACGATTCTCAGCGACAACATGGTCGGCTCCGGCATTCACATCAACGCGGTGGGTGGCGACTGCCCCGGCAAAACGGAACTTCACCGCGACATTCTTCTGCGCTCGGACATCTTTGTCGAATACCCGCCACAGACGCGGATCGAAGGCGAAATCCAGCAACTCGATCCCGATCATCCGGTGATAGAGCTCTGGCAGGTGATCGCGGGAAAGGTGCCAGGCCGCTCGGGCGACCGCCAGATCACGCTGTTCGATTCGGTGGGCTTTGCCATTGAGGACTTCTCCGCGCTTCGCTACGTCCGCGACCGGCTCAAGGACACGGGCCTTTACGAGGAGCTTGATCTCCTTGCCGATCCCGACGAGCCGCGCGATCTCTTCGGCATGATTCTGCGCGCCGGAAAGGCCGCTCCTGCAGCGCTCAAAGCTGGAGCCCTCTGATGAGCAGACAGTCCGTACAAGCCCCCAGGGGCGTTGTAATGATCCGGCCGCATCATTTCACGCCAAACCCAATGACCGCCGCTGACAACTCGTTTCAGTCCAATGACGAGAAGCGTGCCGCCGCGGCGGTCGCGAGCGCGGCATACGACGAGGTGACGCGTATGGCGGAGGGTCTCGCCGCTGCGGGCGTCATCGTCTATGTCTTCGAGGATAGAGCGGCCACAACGCCCGATTCCGTATTTCCCAACAACTGGTTTTCGACCCACTCGGGCGGACATGTCGCCGTCTATCCGATGTACTCAGCCAATCGGCAAAAAGAGCGCCGCGGTGACGTGATCGAGATGCTGAAGAACGAATATCGGGTCCAGGACGTCATCGACTACTCAGGACTAGAGAAAGATAATGTCTATCTCGAGGGCACCGGCGCCATGGTTCTCGACCACATCGGTCGGGTTGCTTATGCCATACGTTCAAACCGCACCAACGAAGTGGCGCTCGAACGGTTCTGCACGCACTTCAACTTCGAGCCGATGGTCTTCAACGCCGTCGATCGCAGCGGCAAGCCGATCTATCACACCAACGTGCTGATGTGCATCGGAACCGATTTCGCGCTGCTCGGGACGCTGATGATTCCCGATCTCCGACGGCGGCAGGAGATTGTCGAGAGGCTCAAGGAAACCGGCCGCGAAGTCATTGAACTCTCCAGCGGCCAGATCGAGAACTTCGCCGGCAATGCCATAGAGCTGGAGGGTAGTTACGGTCGCGTCCTAGCGCTTTCGGCTCGTGCCCACGCAGCCCTGGATCGGGAGCAGATCGCGGCGGTTGCGCGCTCGGCAAAGCTGCTGCCGTTCGATGTCTCGACGATCGAGCTTGCCGGAGGCTCGGTGCGGTGCATGCTCGCCGGAATTCACCTGTCGCGGCGCACTGCACCAACGGAACGCCTATTGTTCGCAGCAGAATGAGCGCCGCGCAGTCAAACATCGTTACACTAGGATAGCCAACAATGTCGCAGACCAGATCAGTCTATGAGTTCAACTCGGCAATCGTCCGGGAGCCATCCACCTCCGTTGTCAACGGACTGCGCGCCGATGGTCGTGACGGCCCGACTTACGAAGGTGTCAAGGCCGAGCACGAAATCTATATCTCGGCCCTACGCAATGCCGGCGTCGCGGTCACAGTCCTTCCGCCGCTTGAGGCCTTCCCTGACTCTATCTTCGTCGAGGACCCGGCTCTCGTGTTTACCGACGGCGCGATCCTACTTCGTCCCGGCACGCCAAGCCGCGTCAACGAGACAGCGGAGATCGCGCCGATCCTGCGCGAAAGGTTTGAGACCGTGCTGGAGCTGCCGGCTCCCGGCCAGGCGGACGGCGGCGACATCATGTATACGCCGAAGTGGGTGCTGATTGGCCTCTCTGCACGCACCGATAGGATAGGCGCGGAGGCGCTCATTCGCTGCATCGAAAGACTCGGCGGAAAAGCCCAGGTTGCCGAGACACCAAAGGGCATTTTGCATTTCAAAACGGCATCGTCGCTGCTCGACGATGAAACCGTGATTTCGACGGCGGCACTTGCAGGCGCTGCCGCGTTCGAGGGATTCCGCAGGATCGTCGTTCCGAACGGCGAAGAGCCAGCCGCGAACGTGCTTCGGGTCAACGACGTCGTTTTCGCCAGTGCCCATTACCCTCGCACTCTCGAAATTCTTGACACGGAGGGCTACAAGGTCGTGCCGCTCAAGACTGTGGAAATTGAGAAGATCGACGCCGGGCTTTCGTGTATGTCGCTCCGCTGGTATGGGAACAACAAATAGGCTGTTCTACGTCATCCGGACCCGAAGGCAGTTCTTCAAATTCGAAGCGCCGAGGAGCAACATCTCGATTATGCTGCTCGGCAGAAGATGCGGACACGTTCGTTCCTCCAGATAAATCATATTGGAAGCAAATCGATCAACCCTGTTTTGTCCCCCTTCAAAGTGTAATGCCGCCCAGATTCGACCGGAATAGGTTCTCGCAAAGGGTGAAAGGCCGCTAGCCAATGACCCCTGCGATCCTTGGAGCTGACTATGAATTTCCCAAAATGGGCATCAAAATATGACGTCATTCCATGGCAGAGTCCCGAATTGTGGGCCACGATATGGTGTTCTACTGGATCCAGACTGTTCGAATCTAGATAGTCGTAGCTCCTGAAAAGCACGGCTGGCGAGAGATATACCGGATCATGCAGCATCTGGATCACAGGGAAATACGAACGTTCGGCGAACAGGTTAAAACCCGAAAGATCAAATCCACATTGATTAAATACGGAGTTCTTTTCAAAGGCTTTGACGTCATTGCAGAGGAAACCGAACTGCTGGACCCGATACGGCATCACTAGTGTAGTAGGACTGGCGATCTCGCGAATGTCTTCAGCGATCGCTTCATATCCCTCGCCAACGACTCCGGCGTCCAACGTCTCCGTGAAAATGATGTCGGGTGCCGAAGGAAGGTCGCCGTCCAGAATTGCCTGCCTCGAGGATTTTGCAATCACCGCGATGCGATCTTGCAATTCGTTGGCCCAGATAATCTCCCGTGCAGCATCAGCAATTCGCTCGTCCATCTCGCATGAGAATACCATGCGAGCCCCGTATCTGGCGAAGAGCATCGCCGGTAGGCCAGCCCCAGTTCCGATTTCAACAATGGTTTTTCCCTCGACATCACAAGATGCAATCGCCGCTTCTATTGCCGCATTTCGTGCGGAGTCGCGCATCATTGTGAAATGCCACCTAGGAACTTTAGAATCGGCGTGGGCGAGCGAATTGATTTCGTTCATTTTGATCTTTCCAGAGTGTGATTGTGGGTCAACGATCTCAGGGGGGAGCGAGAACGCTAGTTGGGCGTCCCGCAAGCATTCAAAACGCCTCTTCCAAACACCACAGCAAAAATCGTGCCGGCCACCGAAACGAAATTGTCACCGAAAGAAACTTGTTTGGGTTGCACACCGCCCCCTTTGCCGCGCGGGGCAGCGGGCTGTAAACGCTAAAACCGACAGGGAAGGCTTTGGTCGAGCCTTCAATGTCTGGAGCGAAGTCGACGGGACGACCAAACAACGAACTGTGGGCAGTCATGGACGCGCTCCTTTGCATCGCCTCCTCAAGCTGGCGGCGGCATTGCCGGACCGCTTCCCGCAAATTTCGACGGTTCAACGCTGGACCTGGCGGACAATGAGACAATGGGCTGTGGAGGACGGTCAACGTCCGCGGGCGGCAGCAGCACGCCTCGCCCTCGGTCGCGAGGCGGGCCCGAGCGCTCCACCATTGACAACCAAAAAGCCGGGCAACCGACACCCACCGTCGGTTTTGTCGAGTTCGCGACACGATGAGTTCAGCGCTCTGCTGAATCCCATCTCCTTGATTTATCATAGGGAAACTTATCATGTGCCCTTCTCCTCGTAGTTGGCACAGTTTTTGAACATCTCGTGTAGGGGCTTTTTTATCACCGCACAGGAATCTCGCCGCTGCCTGGCGGACAATCGTCACCAGGGAAGAGAGAGCGACAGTGGGTTCCAAAATGCGAGTTTCAATCATTGGTGCCGGAAATTGTGGATGCGCGTTCGCAGCTGATTTGATCACCCGTGGCTTCAGCGTCCTTCTTTACGGTCATCCTAACCACCGCCGTAACATTGATGCGATCCGGCGAGATGGTCACCTGACGGCTCGGATGAAGATTGAGGGACGGTTCGAGCCGACTGTCACCACCGAGATGGCTACTGCCGTAGAATTTTCTCGTATTCTTGTGGTCACCGTTCCATCGTATGGGCACGACGACATCATTAGCGAACTGAAGGGCTTCGACCTATGTCGCCACATCATTGTGGCTATCAACGCCAATTTCTTCGCCTTGGCCTGTTCAAAGGAACTGAAGGCCCTGACTATCTTGGAAACCAATGCGTCCCCATATGCATCTTGGATTCAGAAGGGTGAAGTTTTGGTCGCGGGTATCAAGGCCAGTCTGCCGATCGCCGCCTTCCCTAATGCTCTCGATGAGAACCAGTGGTCGCAGATCGCGGATATATTTCCCCAGCCGCTCCAATGGTGCAATAATGTTTTCGAGATTGGGATGCAGTCCAACAATGGGGTGATACATCCGGTTGCAGCGATCCTCAACACTGGGAGGATTGAAAGCACAAAAGGAGACTTTTTCTTCTATCGCGACGGGATTTCATCCTCCGTCGGGAAAGTCATCGAGGCTGTCGACGTAGAGCGCCTGAAGATCGCCGATGCTTTGGGTTTCCGACTCCAGACATTCCTGCAAGAAATGGTCGGCTTCTACGGCGGGACTTTCGACAAATTCTCAGATTTTGCTTTTCATACGCGCGTTCACAACGCAACCAAGGCAACACCCACCCACATGCAAGACAGATATGTGGTTGAGGACATACCGTATATTTTGGTCCCTTGGTACGAGCTTGGCATCAAAGTAGGCATAAATGCCCGAACCATCAAGGCTTTCGTCGACATCGCGTCAGCCATCAATGGCATCAAATATTTTGAGAGCGGCCGTAACCTCAAGCGCCTGGGCATGGCCCACATGTCGAGAAGGGAACTCTTGCAGTTCGTTGAGAACGCGACATGCCGTTCACCGTCGTCTTCGACCTCCGCCATGCAACACCATAATTGAAGAGAACCACGTTTGCTTCGGCTAGCTTCGGAAGCGTTGGGATTTGGGACTTAAGGGAAGAGGGGCCTATGGAGAACAGCGTGGCGAGGCAGGAAAATGTTAGCAGTAGCCTCAGACTGCTTCGAAGAGTGTCGATCTCGGAACTCGTCTACGAGCAAGTTCATGAAAAGATCCTGTCGGGCGAATTGCAGCCCGGCGAACATATGAACGAGAACCGTCTGGCTGCCTCGCTAGGCGTGAGTAGGGCCTCCGTTCGCGAAGCTCTTCGACAGCTCGAAAAAGACGGTTTGATAGAAATCACCAAGAACAAAGGGCCCTTTGTGCGTGACATGCCGCCTGAAGAGGCGTGGGATCTCTATGACGTACGCGCCTCGTTGGAGGCGCTCGCTGCGGAACTGGCCGCGAAAAACCGGACCGATGATGATTTAAGACTCTTGGCGCAATGTCTTCAGAGCTCAGAGCACTCGATCAGTCTCGTGGACGCGGCGTCGGTGTTTGATTCCGCGATTAATTTTCACCGGCTTGTTGCGGTTATGTCCGGTAGCCGGAACGTTCTTGAGATGCTGAAGGGGATCTGGGGGCAGATTACCTTGTTTCGCAGAAAATTCCCGCGACTTAGTCCGGGGAAGTCGAACGACAGCGTAGAAAAACGGATATTCTCAGCAATTCAGAATCGAAACGCGGAAGAAGCGTCTGCTCTGATGAGGGCCTACGTCTTGGACGGCAAAGATGAGATGATCAAGCTCACCGGGAATCCTCCAGAAGGACGCCGCACCAAAAATCATTAATCGGTGTTGCGATGACCGCTTGAGTCGTACGCGCCAGGCCGCTTCTTGCGGCGCATGAGGTGAATGTGCGAAGAATCGACCCGATCGCGAGAGACGGACGGCCTACGTGGGCCATCGTCCGTGCAACGCTAAAGGGAATGCTCGACAGCATTGTAATGCCATTCCGCCGACGCGGCCATGGCTTCAATGAATGCGAGTTTGACGGTAGCGACTAAGCAACCGAACCGTGGCGCCAATGACCTTCTGAGCTTCCTCCCATTTCGGAAGATCTCGTTCCCCAACACGCGTGGCGATCGCGGCCAGTATCCAACCTACGCAGCTGATGTCTTCGGCAGCCTTCAGTTTCTCATGCTGCAGGATGCAAGCTTCAATGCCCGGTCGGGGCGGAGACCCGGGCGTAGCACGCTCAGCGATTAGCTGCAGACCGGCGTCGTAGGCGGCGCAAATTTTAATTCTATCGCCCCTTTCCGATTTCATCACCACATTCACCCAAAGGGCCAACTCAGTTAAAAGATCGGTTACTTCATCTCTCATTAAAAAG
>NZ_JAMYSJ010000051.1:0-13896 GCF_040321855.1 Mesorhizobium sp. M0227
TGGTCACCACCGAAGCCATGATCGCGGAGGCTCCGAAGAAGGAGTCGGCTGGCGGCGGCGGCATGCCTGGCGGCATGGGCGGCGGCGGTATGGGCGGCATGGGCGGCATGGATTTCTAATCCAGCCCCTATCAACCTACAGCGGAAAGGGCGGCAGCAATGCCGCCCTTTCCTTGTGTGCCGAACATGATCGACAACTTGGAGTGCGTCCCGAGGATCTCGTCAGAATTAGGATCTTGTCCGATCGAGCAATTCGCGGGCTCAACCTGGTCAAACCGGCGCCCCCTACGAACTGCCCGATCCTTGAGGATTCCGCTGCGCGACAATCACGATGATTCATTCAGTTGGTAGCTATAGGCGGTGAATCATGAGGGGCATTGAGGAGCGTGGCAAGGCGCCCATCTCGGCATTTAACCCCATCGAGCGTGATACCCGAGACAATTCTCTCATCGGACCGGCGGCTGGCGTTGAAGGACCCGGTGAATCATCCTGTTCTATAGTGGAGCAGACGCGCTCTGAGCCTCAAGATCAAGCGTTTCCTCCTCTGAGTATCCTTGATCTGCCGCTGGACATTCTCGTTGATATTGCTGAGCGGCTCAGCCCGATGGATCTGCTGAGGTGTCGCACACAAATCAAGAGCTGCGTGTCGCCGCGATGATAGTCGCAACGCCTCAAGAAAGGCGGATCCAGGTTCAGGCTCGTCGTCGTGGCCGAGAGGCCTCGTGACGCCGACGACTGCGCTTCGGCCTTGTGGGGCCTCGGAGCGGGCGTGGCAGCGCTTGCACCTGAGCTCCAGCGGCGTCTCATCCTGCTTGAGCCCAGGTCTCAGACCATTGCCCTGGAGGGCCTCGGAGCAGGCGTGGGTGGCCTTTGGCCAACCTCCAGCGACTTGTCTGCGGATTTCACTAAATTGGGACAGCCGTTTTAGTAAATCGCGAACAAGCGTTTCGCTAAGTCGCGGGCAACGGAAGCGATCGAGTTCCGGTTGCCTTTGCTGTTAGGAGTGATTGATTTCGGTTATTTCGCTGAAACGCTGAAACGCCATATCCAGCTTTTCCAACGGTAAATTGGGCACTGTCCAATACTTTATTTCTTGAGAAATCCAACGTTTTTGCCGCGCAGTGACGTTCGGACATAGCAAGGCCTGTCCCATACCTATGAATACGTTTGGCTGAAGCAGACCGATGGCTGCGCGTCGAAGCCGAAGCCGTCGAGTTCGCGGACAAACGGGAACTGCGCGATCTTGCTCGACATGAGCGTGTCGAGCTGGTCGCGGATGGCCGTCAACTTCAGCCGATCCAGCATTGCGATCAGCAGGTCATGATCTAGCGTCGTCATCACCAGCTCCCTCCGACCACCGCTTCGTACTCGGCGAGTGGCCGCAGCAAGGTGGCCGGGGGTGATCTTGATGCGCTCGGCGCGCACCGGCCCTTCGAAGCCGGCAACGCCGACAAAAGGCTCTGTCGCAAACCTGGAAATGGGGGTGTGAACGGCCATTTCGGCCTGTCCGTCAGGCAGCGAGGATATCGAAACAGCGATCGACAGACTTGTAGTCATACCTCGCCTGTCGCTTGCCAATCATGTGGATCATCTCGATGCCGGAGAGGATAACCACGGCGCTCGCCTGCGACTTGAAGCCGATGGATCGAATGCGGCGCTTGATACGCAGTCTGTTCTTTCAATTTAGACCAACTATGCGGATGCCGCCTCAGTCAATTCAAGAAGGTAACCAATGCCGCGCACGGTCGTGATCCGTGGCGTTGCACCTGACCTACTCAGGTGTCCACGTAAGCGATAGATTCCGACTTCAAGCGCGTTGGCAGATACCTCGTCGTTGAACGAATAGAGGTGATCTTCCAACTGCGCACGAGGCACGATGCGGCCTGCACGGATAAGCAGATGCTCTAAAATACATAGTTCGCGGCGTGCGATCTTCAGAGGATGACCCGAGACGGAAACCTGTCGGCCGATCGGATCGAAATTGAGATTGCCAAATACAACGATGGGGTCGGTCACCTGTGTCGACCGGCGCAGAATGGCTCTCATTCTGGCGATGAGCTCATCGAAAGAGACGGGCTTGAGCAGAAAATCGTCCGCGCCACCGTTGAAAATTGCAATTCGCTTCTCGAGATCGTTGATGCTACTCATAATGAGGGTTGGAACTGAATGCCCGTCGCTCCTTAGCTGTCTCAGCCAGCCCAAGCCATCGCCATCTGGCAGAGCCAACTCCAGCAGGAGAATTTCATAGGTTGCGCAACAGAATGCCCTCGACGCCTGTTCCAGGTTGCCAACTACATCAACGGCAAAACCGCTATCCCCGAGCGCAGCTCGCACGGCGCGCGTAAGATCCACGTGATGATCAATGAGCAGCGTTCGCATTTCACGTCCTATCAAGGTAGGACAGGTCACCGTCCGCTGTAAGACCGGGGCGACAGCAGAAGTCGCGCAACTCTTCGTAGTGTTCGTAACGCTCTTTCCGATGGGTGATCGCGGGAGAATGCAATCCGCACGCCTGCAATAGTCGGGGATGGAACACGTGAAGACCTGTTGACGGGCTGAAACCGTCGGTCGGCCAGCCCACAATGCCACCGACTCTGCCTGCGATTTCTCTGCGCATCGATCCTCCTATATGGGTTGCGTCGCAAACTCCAGCTGAGGTCGCAAGGGCAGGTTGCGGCTTTGTTCATTGAGAGGACCCCCTGGAGGCAATACCGGGAGGATTCCCTGTATAGCACTTCCCGATTTACCAACCGGTCATTCCGAACCACGTTCGGCGGCTTTGAAGACGCTCATTTGAGCGCGGCTAGGTAAATCAAGGGTACGACCTGCCGGGTGTCGATGCCGCTTTTGAAGCAGGCATCGGCACCAGCTCGCTGAGCGTCGCCCGCGCAATTCAGCGGACGCGCTCGATACACCCAGTCGAATCGTGCCGCAGCTTGCCGCGCCGACAGGGCGGCCGAAGAGTTCAGGCTTGTGACCGAAGGGCTACGCCCAGTCGTCCTCCCATTATCAACCTCGGTCAAATCAAAGTGACGTTGAATCTGAACAAGTTGCGCCATCATATCACAAACGACTTACCGATCCCCGACGTGCTCTAGCCTTAGTGCTTATTAAGAAGATCGGCTACTGTCTCTCCGCGTCGCCGGGCATCGGCGGCGAGCCACACCTCCCCCACCTCATACACGTCGCCGTGGGTACGAAACGGCACAATGACGTCAACGGCAGCCGACAGCAGGTCAAGAAGCGTGTGGTCTTCCACAGCAGCTCCTTGCGGGCTGCTCTTGACGAGTGAAAAGAGCTTTTTAAAGCCTTGGACCGGATCCGCCCCATGAATCGTCGATATTGATCCCGCATGGCCGGAGACGACTTCGCTAAGGTAGGCCCAAGCAGCATCATCGCGCATCTCGCCAAGCAATATTCGATCAGGGCGCATGCGCAAGCTGGCTTGCAACAGTTGCTCGGCTGTCACCGCACCTACGCCTGCTCGGTCCTTCGGATAGAGTAACCGGACATGATTCTCGTGCGGGATTGCAAGTTCGAGCGTGTCCTCGATACTTATCAGCCTCTCTTGCGGGGGTATAGCGTTGATCAAAGTCTTGCTCATTGTCGTTTTGCCGCTACCAGTAGGTCCGCAAAGCAGCATCGTAAGCCGCCCGCAAACGCACGCTCGCAAAAATTGCTCCAAGTCACCATGGTCGTAGTGCTGAAGAATCGTTTCGTCCTGCCGCTCTTGGCGCTCCTTTCGTGACCGCCATTGATTCCAACGCGAGTATTCGTAGCGAGAAGAAACTTCCTTGAGTTCGGTCACACGACTTGAGGGACGCCGTATCGTCAGGCTTATTGTTCCTGAGGGAACAGCGGGCGGCAAACAGATCTGCAGCCGCTCTCCGTTCGGCAGCTCAGTCGCACAGAGGGGGCTTTGCGGTCCGACATCTTGCTTGCGCAGCGCTCCAGCGAGGATCGCGATGTCCTCCAGATCGTCATAAGATAGCGGTAGCGGATGTTTCGTGAATACGCCGGCCTGTCGGACAAAGGCTTCCCCAGGCCGGTTGATAGCGACCTCTTCGGTCCTTGGCTCCTCAAGCCATTTCAGAACAGGGTTGAGAAGCAAACGCAATTGAGGGTCAGCCTCCGGTCGCATTGTTGTCTCTCCGGCGTTGGCGATGTTGGGGGGGGGCTGGCGCCACGGCGGTCGCTCTAAGATCGTATACATCTGAGAAATCGAGGTCCCGAGCCACAAAGATGGATACAGCATCTCCCTGGTTTTTCTTCAGAGTTGGCGGAACGTTGATCGTTGCTCTAAGGGTCGTCTCAACGGCTTGTCCGGCGTTGCTCTGGAAGCTGTTGATACCGCTTCCTCCACCTGAGCTGCCAGCGTATTGACCGGCGGCCTGAAACGCGCCTTGAATGACGCTCATGAGCATTGCTCCGCCAAAGCGCTGCCAGAAGTGATTATCCACCGTGCCAGGCATTCCGGAGCGGCCGAGCTCGTCAGCGCCCGGCGATGCTAGCGAAACGAGGGCATGGTCAGGCGTTTCGATGCGCGTCCACAGCACGAAGACACGCGCATCCCCCTGTTGGAGACCACGCTGGATCTCGCCAATCACGGTCGTCCCGCGATCCAAAAGCACCACGTTGTTGGTGGCGCCGCGGACGTCTTTAGGTAAGACGCACTTCACATAACCCGGTAAATTTGTGTCGACTGCCGTTTGCAAAATGCAGGGGATGATCGTTCCTTGAGTAATCACGAGATCAGGGTGCGGCAAAAGTGTGGCCCGGCTTGGCTCCTGTATATCTGGCTTCAATCGCGCCGACAGATCGCCAGCGTCTGAAATCTCATCCGAGGTCACGGGAGCATCCCTATGGTTGTCTTCGCTCCGCTGACCGTCGTTGGGCATTTTACTGCTGCCACTGTAGGCGAAAATTGGTGTTTCCTCCGGCGGCGGATCAGCTGAAGTCGGCGTGGATGGCGCAGGATCTCCTGCCTGCGCCGCCTGTACGGCTGCTGGAACTTCGGGAGCAATCTCAATCGGCACGGGGCGGAATGGTTCGGCGTCGGCGACAATTGGAGGTTTTGGCTGAGTTGGTTCGTCTTGTGTGCTGGTACGACCTCCGAGCCAGATGAGTGATAGAGATGAGATGAGAACAAGAGCAGCGACGGCCAACTTCTGCAATCCCGAAACATGCCGGCGGGCCGGCTCCGAGACCATCGATCCGGAGGCATGGACATCATGTCCCGACTGTGGGCCGGTTTCATTCATCGGCCGAGCCTTTCAAAACGCGCCACACGTCGGGTGTCACTGTACCGGTCCCTGGCGCTCGTCCCACAGGGTCATAAGCCCTGTTGAAAATGGACAAGACCGTATTGCCATCTCTCAGACGCCATTCCCGGGCGACTGCGGATACTTCAACATAGTCCCCTTTGACCGTGTAATTGGCAGCGGCTTCCTTGCCGTCGGGATTGATAATGTAGAGGGAGGGTATGCGGGAATTGCTTGCGAAGCCAAATACGGTGGTAAAGCCATTATCGAAAACTTGCAGCGGCGACAGCGATCGATCACCCTTTGCGACGTAGTGAAAATTGCTTTCGTCCGGACTGGTAGTTGCGGCGGGCCGATTCAACAAATCCTGAACTCTCTCGTCGCGCAGCACTTTCGCCCGGGCCTGACCAAGAATCGAGCGCCTTTCTGCGTCCTTTCTCCGAGCAGCAGCCTCATCAGCAGGATAGGTGAACTGCACACTGTAGTATAGGTCAGGTTGCTGCTCATCGAGTTTTGGCATCGCTCTCGTTGAAATACTGAAGACGTATCTCCGTGTACCGGACTCACTCTCGGCCAGCACGATGACCGGCTGCGGCGGGAGCATCCGGCTAGCCTTAAAAAAGAGATAGTTGGCGCGCGGGAGCGCAGCCAGGTCTTTGCTATTGGAAACGGCCACGGCTGCGACTGTCTCGTTGGCCGCGAATGTGACAACCAGCGTTGCCCCCACTGCGGTAGACAGGCGCACCACTTCGTCAGGACGGTAAGCCAGGTAGCGCATGCGCGCATCATGCTTGCCGGCAAGTGGTGTGTCTTCCGCGGACGCTTCCATCGTTAAGAAGAGTGAACAGACCAGCGCGAGAAACGCTCTTTTTGTCATGGCTGCACATAGCCCAGGTTCGATACGCTATCTTCCGAGCTTTGATAGGAAGTGATGAGTAGACCTCCCGGATTGGTGAGCCTCGATTGCCCAGGCAGACCCGTCAAGCGCTCGTAGCGGATGGTAGCTGTCCAGGTGGTCACTATCGGCATCTGCCCATCGACAACAAGCGTACGTTTGTAACGGATCTGTTGAACGTCCGGACTGATGTCGTTTGAAGAAATATGCCCGACCTCGAGCTTGCCGCGCTTGCCGACCGTGACTTGCGGCGAGGTGGGATTCGGATAGTTGAAGAAATCTTGATATTGCTGTCGCACAGCCGGCGCGCTGAAACTGGATACGAGGTCATAGGCGTATTGGGCCGTATCTGCTGTGTACCCCTCGCGCAGGCGTACATATTCCCACAGCGAAGCATTTATGACGGCTCGGTCTTGGGTTGCCGGCAGTCGAGACACTGACACTTCGCTGTCGACGGTCCCATCCGGCCGGACCCAGAGGAACACAGGTACGAGCTTGGCCAACGGGACCATGGCAGCGATGGTAAATGCCTGGGCAACATTTCCTAGGACCGCCGCTGCGGCAAAGGCGATCAGGGCCTTTGACAGGCGCCGCGCAGACTTCGCTCGTGACGTTTGAAACGCTTCCACCTTCTTATAGTGGGCGGCTAGCGTTTCTCTCTCCACCAGAAGGGCATGTTCAGGAAATTTCACTTTGGCTCTTCCGCGCATTCGACCTGAAGATCCTCAGGGGTGGTTTCCCATTGTCCCACGTTCAGTTGGAATGGGGCACCCGCGCACGTCGCAAGCCCATGGCTCGTCTTGCAGGCGGCCAAAGCGAGGATTGACAGAAGTAGGCAATATTTCATGTTTTTGGCACCGAACTTGTCGATTGATTAACCACCCGCCGTTTTGGCAAAGTGGCGATTGAGGCTGTTAAGAGGTCGGTTCGCACCTCCCCAAGAGCCGCCGGCGATGCTGCTGGCGATCGTCGGAAGCGCGACGATCAGAGCGTCACCAGCTAGGAAAAGCATGTCGAGCTCGTAAAGCCCGATGATCTTGGCTGCTGTCGTGCCCGAGAATTTGATCATCAAAAGCATGGCTGCCAGCGAGACTGCTTCGGCAGCGATTACTATCGTTGCAACGATGTTGAGGAGGAGAAGCAGCAGCCCGTACGAGAGCAGTTGGCCGATCCATCTGGTGGCTATGTCTCGAGTGTGATCAAAAAGGTAGCCTACAAGGACCAGGGGGCCGATCGTCAAGAGCACCTTCGTCAGAATTCCAACGGCATCGTAGATCTCGAACGCTGTCCACAGCGCGCCGTAGAAAATCCATTGCGCTCCCTCGAAAGCAAGTATGTCCTGGCCGTTCATAGGCCCAATTTCGGAAGCAATCAGCTGAAAGACATACTGGCTTGAAGCAAACATGATGTCGAGCTTCTGGGCGATTCCGATGAAGGGCAAGTCGCTGCCACTGATGTCGTGAGCCAACCTCGGAATCGTTTCGTCGAAAAGCGCTTCAATGTACTGCTGATAGTTGGCCTGCCCTAAGATAAGGGCGACGACAATCGACACCATGATTACGCGCGAGATACCCCCGCGCGCATCGACTTGACCACGCATGACCAGACAGCCTTGGATTATTATCCAGAGCGTGACACACGCAACCAGAGGCGCACTGACCGCCGCTTGGACGTTTTCAAGCACTTTGTGCAGCCCGGACGTGAAGGCCCCATGAAAGATCGTGTGTATAGTCGTGAATGGCGCGGGAATTTTGAAATTCATGGCGTGAGCCTGATGTGTCCCTGATCAGCGCAGCTGAGCCTGATGAACTCAGCGTTCACGGGAGGGGGCCAAAAATGCGAGCGGTGTCCCGATGTTCGCGACGCTGCGTGGCGGCCTCCTCAGCGGCGTGAAGGCTCCCTTGTGCAGTGGCCATAGTCAGCAGACTCGTGGCCTGGGCATTTTGGATCATCGCATCGTGAATCTGCTTGAGGACCAGACCGTTGGTCACGGTGGCCTGCATAATATTTCCCGAGCGGGAAAGCTGACCAAGCGTGCCGGCGTTATCCTTAAGGCGCTTGTCCATCATGCCCAAAGTGTCGGCTGCAATAGCTGCGGCATTGGCGGCCCCAGCGATTTGTCCCTTTAACAGTTTCGCTTCTGAATCGTCGCCCGTGACTATCCGATTTGGGTCCTCCGCAATGTTACGGGCGATAATCGAAGCTGGCGCCCGAGCATCAAACATCTGCTCCTCCAGCTTATTGCTCGACGGGTAATGATTTCCTTGGTTCAGTGAGCTTAGCACTCCCGTGACAGCGAATGACGAGGTTAGCATTGTCACCATTTCGATCGTCGTAGCGAGCGTCTCGATTGACCTCTCAAGGATCGCCGCATTGGAAATCGCTGTTAAGGTCGATTGTGTTTCTGTTACAGGGTCGGTGACGATCCATTGCGACCGGGCCTGTCCGTGAAGCAGAAGGGAAGCAGCAAGGGTCGTTACTGCAAGTTTGGCAAGTTTCATGAATATTCCTCCGTCAGTCTTGAACTTCATGGTACCGGGCCATGAACTTGTCGAGCCACCCACTTGGGGCGTCTCCGTGCTGGTTGCGAAGCTGGTCGGCAAAGCGCACTGTGTTGGCCCGCCCCGAGAGTACGGCTACGTACTCGCGCATCTGCCCAAGATCGAATTCGCAAACAATACTCCCGCTATCGCGCTTGAGCAAAAACTTGCGGCTGCCGATTGCCATTCCCTGGCGGATTGCCTCGAACTCCTGCGCAGTGCACTTCAAGCCATCGACATACGCAGAGCGGTCCGCCGTCGGTGATGGGTAGAAAATTTTCGTCATACATTGCGCAACGAGACTAGCTCCGAGAGGCGATTCCAGAACGTGTTCAGGCTGCTGCGTTGCGAGTATCAACATGCCGTTGTTTTTGCGGACCGTGAGCAAGAACTTGTCGATAACGGCCGAGAATTGGGGGTTGAGTAGATAGAATCGAAATTCGTCGCAGCTCATCACGAACCGACGACCATCGACGATAGCGCCCACTCGATGCAGAAGGTATGCGGCGGCCGGTGCACAGACCTCCTCATATTCCAGGAGCTGCGTCATGTCGAAGCCCGTAATGGAGGCATCCAGCCTTACTTCGTCCACGTCGCCGTCAAAGGCCCATCCAAGCGCCCCCCCTCTACACCACCGCTGCAGCCGTGCTCCTGCGCCCTCGGAGGGGCTGTGCAATAGGAACTCGCGCAGGCCCGCAAGTGAGCGCATAGGGGGTTCGAACGAAAGCTGACGAACAATGCCGCGTTCCAGCCGACGGCTTTCCTCCGGCGAGATCGGACCACGGCCGTCACTCTCGATCAGGGCCATCAACCACTCGCGCAGAAAGTCCCGAGAGGCGGAGGTGTTGTCCAGTCCACGCAGAGGGGCCAAGCCGCTCGGAGCGCCTCTGCGCAACGCAAGATATGTCCCTCCCGTGGCTCGCACCAGCAGTTCACCACCCCGATCCTTGTCGAAGAAGACGATCGCACCATTGCGATCGACCAAGCTTTGCTCAAGCATCGCGAGGACAAAGGTCATCAGCGTCGTCTTGCCTTTGCCAACGGGCCCGAATATTGCCGTCATGCCGACGTCATTCTCATGGGGGATGTAGTCGAAAGAAGTTCCACCGTTTGTGCGAAAGCGCGCAACAGCATTGCCCCAGTGGCCGGAACTGGAACCGCTTGGGAAGTTCTCAAATGAGACGAGCCCGGCAAAATTGTGTGAGGTGATCGCCCCCGGGCGCGTGCGCCACCTGTTGTTCCCCGGAAGTTGGGACCAATATGCGGCCTCCATGCCGATGCCCTCTTGGACGATAACGGCGCCCGCGTCGGCCAGCCGTGCGCGGGCACTTGCTGCGCGATCTGCAAGGCTATTGAGGCTGTCGGCATAGACGCACAGGCTCAGATGATGCGAACCCATCACGAATTCGTTGCTTGCCAGTGCGTCCTCTGCCTCGGCAAGTTCATTGATCTGGGTGAGAGCCTTGTCGCCGGCACTCGTCATCTGGCTGGACTTAAGGCTTAGTTTGGCATGAGCTTGCGGGCGAGTGAGGAAGGAAAAGCTCTGGCTCAGGACAAGCGGGAAGTTGGCGGACAGCAAGGAATTTAGCATGCCCGGCCGCGTCGTCGCCGGATATTCACGGAACGAAAACAATGATCCGACGGAGCTATCCCCGGGCCTTCGAATCTCAAGCGCCCGCTTCCCGCAGATGACCTGGTCAGTGTAGATCGAGGCGCCAAGTGAGCCGGTAACCATCGGAACCGGAAGAAACCGGCAAGTCATCATGAGCCGAAGCGCCTCGCCGATTTCCGTGAAGAGCACGTTGCCTTTCTCACGAATGCCCAACCGGCGCAGACCGTAACCGCCGAGTGCGCCAGCAATGATGTGCCAGAGGTCTTCCAGGCTCCGCATTTGGGTGGCTAGATCGTGCTCATTCCGTCTGCGGGACTTGGCAATCCGCAAGCCGATCTTGCCGATTGCGGTGCGGGGGGACACGATCAAAGTGAGGAAGTGATCGTTGCGAAAGAGCTTTCCCGACAGCACACGACGCTCGTAGGCCTCGCTCAGACTGCCAGCGAATGCACTTTGAAACCGGCGCGGCGCCGGCGCCGGCACATCGTTGTGTCTCACAAGATGAGCGTATATCGAGACATTGTCATCGGCGATGTTGCGCAAGAGAGTGTTGAACGCGCGGCAGCGCGAGTTGCGCATCTCAGCGTCTTCCAAATCAAAGGGCACACCGTTCACATGTGCCATGGCCATGATCGATCCGTCTTCCAGAAGGACAACCTGATCGCTTACGTGACCAACATACGGAAGGTAGATCTCGCCAGACCTCTCGGTCCGGCCGCTGGCGCCGAACATTACACCATTCCTCTTCCGCGTTTCGGCACTCTGATCGGATTGGCGCTGACGCTTGCGCCTCCCCAGACCGGCCCGTCCACGCTTCTGCCGGCCGTCTGCAAATAGAGCAGCACGACGCTTGCCGCGTTATAGTCACGCTCAACAACCAGCCGTGCTCCGAACCAGAGTGGCGCGAGAACGATTTCGTAGAGCGGGTTCTGAAGGATAATGATAACAAGCCCAGCCAACATCATGAGCAATCCGGCCAGCGTCAGCGGCACCCCCAGAAACAGTGCCGGGCGCGTCGCCGCCACATAGAGGGTGCTCACTTCCAACCGGTCGCTCATCAGCCACCGCCTATGAGCGCCTTGCCCAGGAAGCTGGCCCCGAACATGATGACGATCCCTCCAACGACACCCGCAACCAGGCCAAGTGAAGCACGACCGAACATCCAAGAGATACCGATGGCTACGAGCCCGAGCACGGCCAGTGATTGTCCAAAGGGCCCAAGTATGAACGTGCAGATATTCTGGACCATCTTGGCAGGATCCGTCCCTCCGGTCACCTGAGCCGCGGCTGGCCCGCTGTAGAAGACCGTCCACGCCGCGCCTGCAGCAGCGGCCGGTACATATTCAGCCGCCATGCGCAGCATGAAAAAAGGCGAAGGAACACGCGTTTTAAGCGCACGAAGTATCTTGAGTGGCGTCATCATTGCATCTCCATGTTTCAATCGAATACGAGTTTGTTCGGGTTCGAGGGTTCCCGTGCTTTCGCAGCCTGGCTGCCTGTCGGATCGGAGGGATCGGCCCCGGAGCGGTCTGGCTGATACGAGCCCCAGATGTCCCAAGAATCTTGGTTGGGCTGCTTCTTTCTATTGGCCTGTTGGCTCTGCTGGAGCAGAGGCGGCACGGCTTTCCGACCGGGTGCCTCAAGGTGCGGCACATCTCGAGCAGTCGGCTCCAGCGTTCTCTCAAGGAGACTTGAGATGTCCTTTGCGGCCGACTCGACCTTGCGTACATAACCGTTGGCGAAGCCATGCGTGACGTCGCCCGTGTTATAGGCCGAGATGGCACGGCGAAGCGCCAGTTGCTGTGCCACAGCAGTGGTGCCGCCGGCATACCGGCTTTCAAGCAGGTGGGCGGCAGCCGAAAGCGAGGCGCAGGGCTCGAAAGCCCTTTCCGGCGTGAGATTGAGCACGGCAAAGTTCTTGCTGTTTATCTGCATCAATCCAACATCGACAGAATGTTGTGCTTCGAGGCGTTCCTTGATGCCCCGCGTGGCTTCCAGGTGGTCTATCCAGCGAAGCTGCTCACCTGTGGTGTTGTCATGAGCCACCAGCGTTTCAAAGCCACTTTCAATCTTGGCAATCGCGGCGAGGGTGGACGGCGCAACCCAGGGGGCGCATTTGCGCGACAGGCTGCGGAACTCACGCGGAGAAAGTGGCGCGGGCTCGGCTGGGAGTGACATGGATGTCATCAGGACGATGGCCAGCGGCCAAGCTGCAATAAACATTCCCTATCACCTACCTTTCCAAGCCGCCGGACGGGTTCTGGCCCTGTCCGGCACGCGCTTATCGGGGAGGTTTGTTACTGTGTGATGTTCAAGTTCAGCTTTTCGGTTTCAATTGAAGCAAAGACCGTGTTCGTATCAGCGTGGGTGAGCATCTTGCGCATGCGTGAGTGGCGCGGGCCCGATCAGCCAGCGACATCCGGAGCATCTTGGTACAATGACTCCTGTACAGGATTGCTCGTCCCGGCCGTCCGTTGCTCCTGGAGTGTGGGCCGCGACTTTGGCGTCATGGATGGTACTTCTGTCAGCGCCAAGCCAAGGACAAAATGGGGAGCTTGGCGGGCTTGTTCAGGCTCGGGATCACCGTGGGGAATCGACTAAGGCGATAAAGCGGCCCAACTTTGCCGGTATGCTGCCGGTCGTTAAAGAGCAGCCATGCGCGGCCCTGCACACTCAGATCATTGCTTGAGACGCGAGCTCGTCCGCGAAGCTGGCTCGAGGGCGCAAATCCGCGGCGGCGAGGGTCAACTGGGAAGACGTGGCGGCGCAGCCCATCCTGGTGCGAGCCTCGTTCAGCTGTTCGGCCGCCGCCGCCAAAGGGTGGATCATGCACAGTCCCATCGGCAGATAACCGCACGTCATTGACGGAGTCCGACGGCGCAATGGACAAGCATAGTGACACGCTCAAGATGGAGGAGTTGCAGTAACTGAGAAATGTTAGCCCGGACGTTCACCGCAACCGGCGACCTGCCGGTCGCCGAACAGCATTTGAGGCCGCCGGCCACCTTGGACGAAGCCGGCTTGGCAGGAGACACACTATTTTGCACAAGGCCGCTGCAGCGAATCACGGTCTTCTTCCGCCGACCGCCTCTCCGATCAAGCCAAACGCCGCGCTGCTCAACCATGTCCGAGCTGGATCCACGAGCCGGAGGATATCGAGATGATCCAGGTCCGCAAACTCCAGGATGACCAGGATGCAAGGGCATAGCAGGAAACTTGGCATCCATGAGGTCGAACTTGAGTGATATTGGCAGGCCTGCACCAGCGGGGGAGCTCGAAGCGAAAAAGCGAAGGACCACACGGCAGGGTCATGTCGGCGCTTGGACCTGTCTGGTGGCCACGGGCTGCCTTGGTGCGGTCAATTCGCTGGGGATGAAAAGAACAGGACGAGCACGGCCTCACATTGGCCGCACGCAACGGCGAGTGGTATCAAGGAGCAGCTGTTCTGGGTCGGTGCCCCAGGGTTGCTCGGCAACAGGTTTAGACAAGGGGATTCAAGATTGAAGGTGTGCCGTTGAAACATGTTCTTGTCATTGACGATGATGCCGCAATGCGGCGCCTCATCGCCGAGTATCTCACGATGCATGCC
>NZ_JAMYSJ010000052.1:0-13201 GCF_040321855.1 Mesorhizobium sp. M0227
GGGGCCCTCCCCGCGGCCGGGGCCCCCCCCGGCCCCGCCCCCCCCACCCCCCCCCCCGCCCCACAACCTTCTCCAATCCCGGCGGCCCCCCGCCCCCCCAAAACCCCCCCCCGGGGGGGGGGGGCGGGCCCCCCCCCCCCCCACCTCTTGTCAGCACCGGAGACGATGATGTCGCGTATTGGAATCCATTCTTTCGTCTGGTCGGCGAGCTCGGCTCAGGCAGATCTCGAGCGCACGCTGACCAACACCAGGGAGGCCGGCTTCGACCTCATCGAATTCTCCTATCTCGACCCCGCCAATGTCGACATCGGCGGGCTTGCCAGGCGCATCGCCGATCTTGGCCTCGGCGTGGCGATCAGCATCGGATTGCCTGTTGATGGCGACATTTCGAGCGCCGACAAGGCGATTGCCGCGCGCGGCGTCGAAATCCTCAACGACACCATCGCGCTGACGCGCGATCTCGGCGGCCGGAAGGTCGCCGGCATTCTCTCCACCAGCCACGGATTGCAGGTCGAGGCGCCGACGCGCGATCAATGGCAGCGCAGTGCCGGCACGCTGGCCAAGGTTGCCGAGACAGCCAAGGCGGCCGGCGTCACGCTCAACCTCGAGATCGTCAACCGCTTCGAAAGCAATCTGCTCAACACCGCCGCGCAAGGGCTGGCCTTCATCGAGGACACCGGCTCGGACAACATCTTCCTGCATCTCGACACCTTCCACATGAACATCGAGGAGGCCGATGTCGGGCTGGCCATCCGTCATGCCGCCGATAAGATCGGCTATGTCCATATCGGCGAGAGCCATCGCGGTTTCCTCGGCACCGGCAATATCGATTTCGCCGCGATCTTCGATGCGCTGACGGCCATCGGCTACAGCGACGACCTCAGCTTCGAATCCTTCTCTTCGGAAATCGTCGATGAGAACCTGTCGAAGAAGACCGCGATCTGGCGCAATCTCTGGACGGACAACATGGCGCTGGCCAAGCACGCGCGTGCTTTCATCGGTCTGGGAATGGAGACGGCAAGGCGCAAGGCGGAACTCGTCTCGGCGCGGCACAAACCCTGACCCGCCCGTCGAGAGCCGAAGGACGCCGCGTGCGCCGCAGGGCTGGGTTTCGAACTCAGATTAACAAAAGGCCTCGTGGTAGCCGTTTTGGCAGCTTTTGTGCCGCCGGTTTTTCCGAGATAGGAATTTTTTCTTGACCCGGTGACCTCAGCTATGGTACATATTTGTCTATGGTGCTGATTTGCGCCAGTGACCCGCCGCACAGGCGGGTTTTTTGTTCGATGCACCGTCAGCCAAGGTGCCGGCCGTTGGCGCCGGCATTGCCCGCGGCAGGTGCATCGGTTATCTGACCGGCTAGGCAAACAACGCCACGCAATCCACCAAACGGAGCCCAGCACATGACACGCGAGACAATCCTCAAATTCGGCACCGTCGAACACGCGGACGCCGGCGATCTGGCTGGCTGGATCGTCGTCGAGGGCAGGCCGACCATGCAAACCGCCGTCCAGCACACGACCGAGGACGGCAAGGTGTTGTCGGGCACCTGGCGCGCGACGCCCGGCACCTATCACGCCACCTATACCGACTATGAGTTCGTGCACATGATCGCCGGCCGCATCATCATTACGCCGGACGGCGGCACGCCGGTCGAGGTCGGCCCCGGCGATGCCTTCGTGGTGGAAGCCGATTTCAAGGGAACCTGGAAGATCATCGAGCCGGTGACGAAGCATTTTGTCGTCAGGGTTGGCTGAGGCGGATCGGCGACCCCGCGTGCGGAAAACGGTGCGGTTGCTGTCACGGCAGGACCGTATCACTGCCGCATCCCGGAGCAGGCGCGGCACGCCTGAACCTTGGCGTGTTCGTCGCTCTTGTCGCGTAGGCTAGGCGGCATGAGCAGCCGTCCTCATGCGCAAGCGGCATTTTCTATTCCCGCGATGCGGTGTTCGACCGGCTGAAGAAAATGCTTCGCATGACGCCATCGCGCAGCAGCACGAAATGCACCAGGGCAGCCAGGATGTGAACACCGGCAAGTCCAAGCAATACCCAGACCAGCTTTGCATGGATGAGTGCGAATCCCCTTGCCGAAAGCGCGCTGACGGACGGCGCCAACGGCACAGGCAAGTTTCCGAAAAGCCGCGCGGGAGGCATGAAAGGCATTGGCCGGTAGCCCAGCCATCCCGTTATCAGGACGGCGAGAATCGCAACGTAGAGAAACATATGGAAGAAAGCCGTCGCAAACCGCATGGGCCGTGAGGCTTGCCTGACAGGGGCGCGGGTAAAGATGCGCCAGCAAAGTCTGAGGACGATGATGGCAAGGATCGTCACGCCGATCGACATGTGAAGCGGAAGCCAGTTCATCGTCGCCATACCCGGCCCGTCCATCGGCCCGAAGGCAATGGCGATTTGCGCCGCGAGCGCGATCACGGTCAGCCAATGCAACAGACGAATGCCGAAATGCCAGCGCAGGCGAGGGTTCTCCTTCACATCCGAAGCTCGACTGTTGTCAAATGCAAGAGGGCGTGATGGTTTCATCCGCTCCAGCGGGCCAATTTCGCGAAGAAGTATGGCGGCTCACCAAGTCTTTGAAAAGCGTGGTGATCCCGACAGGAATCGAACCTGTGACCTACAGATTAGGAATCTGCCGCTCTATCCTACTGAGCTACGGGACCACGCGGCCAGACACATAGCCGCTTCGGATCGTTTCGCCAAGAGGCCGGCCGAAGGCAATTCGGCCGACTTTGCGCTGCCGCCGTCAGGCGGCCAGCGCGGTTTCCGCCAGTTTCACCCAGTAGCTCATGCCGTGCGGGATGACCTCGTCGTTGAAGTCGTAGGCCGGGTTGTGGAGACCGGCGGTGTCGCCATTGCCGATGAAGATGAAGGCGCCGGGGCGGGCTTCGAGCATGTAGGAGAAATCCTCGCCGCCCATCACGGGCTGGATGCCGCGGTGGACATGGGCGTCGCCGGCGACACTCATCGCGACATCACCGGCAAACACCGTCTCTTCCGCGTGGTTGAAGGTCACGGGGTAATTTGCCTGGTAGTCGACCTCGATCTTTGCCCCGAACGCGGTCGCCAGCCCGTCGCAGATGCTGCGGATGCGCTCTTCGGACTTCTTGGCGATCTCCTTGCGCAAGGTGCGCACGGTGCCGGCGATTTCAGCGGTTTCGGGGATGATGTTGTAGGCGTCACCGGCGTGGAACTTGGTCACCGACACCACCACGGCCTCGACCGGGTCGGTGCTGCGCGAGGCGATCGTCTGCAAGGCGCCGACCAGCTGGCTGGTGATGACGATCGGGTCGATCGTGCCGTGCGGCATCGCCGCGTGGCCGCCCTTTCCCCTAACGGTAATGGTAAACTCGGCGGTCGCCGCCATGATCGGACCCGGGCGAATGGCGAACTGCCCGACAGGCAGGCCCGGCATGTTGTGCATGCCGAACACCCTGGAGATGTCGAAACGCTCCATCATGCCGTCCTTGACCATCTCGTTGCCGCCGCCGCCGCCCTCTTCGGCCGGCTGGAAGATCACCGCCACCGAACCGGTGAAGTTGCGCGTCTCGGCGAGGTATTTGGCCGCGCCCAGCAGCATCGCGGTGTGGCCGTCATGGCCGCAGGCGTGCATCTTACCGGGGATGGTCGAGGCGTAGGGCTTGCCTGATATCTCGTTGAGCGGCAGCGCGTCCATGTCGGCGCGCAGGCCGATTGTGGGGCCTTCGCCCTGGCGGCCGCGGATGATGCCGACCACGCCAGTCTTGCCGAGGCCGGTGACCACATCGTCGCAACCGAAGGCCTTCAGCTTCTCGGTGACGAAGGCGGCGGTCTTGAAGACGTCGAAGTTCAGTTCTGGCGTCTGATGCAGATGCTGGCGCCAGCCGGCAACTTCGTCCTGCATTTCGGCGGCACGGTTCAGGATTGGCATGATGGTTCCATCTCGCTGTTGGGACAGCGGTGTTGGCCGCTGCCTTGCAATTGTGATCGCCAGGCACTTTGCCATCTTGGCGTCACATAGAGTAAATAGCACCGCAACAATGGGTCCGGTTTTTGAGGGCCGGACCATATGCTGGCGATCGCGTAACGAAATCTTACGGAGCCAGGGGCGACTACGGCAAGAGGCGATTTCGGATTTGATCATGCGGTACAGGCATTTCCTCAAACTATTCTCGGCTGGCACAATCGCGCTGTCGGTCCTGGCCGGGCCGGCGCTGGCCAATCCGGTGGTCGTGTTCGATCTCGGCAGCGGCAAGATCCTGCAGCATCAGGACGCGTTCAAGCGCTGGTATCCGGCGTCGCTGAGCAAGCTGATGACCGCTTATGTCACCTTTCGGGCGATCGCCGCCGGCGAGGTTCAGCTTGATTCGCCGATCAAGGTGACCAAGCACTCCGCCGCCGAGCCGCCAAGCAAGATGGGCTTCAAGCCGGGCTCGGTGATGCGGCTCGACAACGCGCTGAAGATGATGCTGGTCAAATCGGCCAACGACATCGCCATGGCGGTGGGCGAAAATGTCGGCGGTTCGCAGGCGGCCTTTGCCGAGCGGATGAACGCCGAGGCGACCCGGCTCGGCATGAACGGCACGCATTTCGTCAATCCGAATGGGCTCTATTCGCCGGATCAGTACACGACGGCGCGCGACCTCGCCGTGCTGGTGATGGCGATCCGCCGCGAATTTCCGCAATATGTGCCGTGGTTCTCGATCGAAGGCCTTGCCGTCGGCAAGAAGGTGATCCCGAACTACAATCTGTTGATCGGCCGTTATCCTGGCGCCGACGGCATGAAGACAGGCTTTGTTTGCCCCTCCGGCTTCAACATGATCGGTTCGGCGACCCGCAACGGGCGCACGCTGGTGGCGGTGGTGCTTGGCGAGAAATCGGCGGTCACACGTGCCGAGACCGCGGCAAAACTGCTCGATCAAGGTTTTGACGCGCCTGCCGCCGGCTCGGCCACCGTCACCACGCTGGCGCCCTATGGCGACACCGTCTCGCCCAACGACATGCAGGACGAGGTCTGCAAGAAGAAGGCGCCTGCGGAACAGTCCGAGGCGCCGCCGGTCGTCGCCAAGAACGTGCCGAAATCACCCTATCAGGAAAAACTCGACCATGTGCCGACACTGGTTGCCGTCGGCCTTGGCGGCGCCACCGGTCCGGCGCCGAAGGCCATCCTCGACCAGGGCGGCCAGGAATACGCCGACGTGCCGATCCCGAGCTGGCGGCCCGACAGGCCGGCACCGGCCGGCACCGGCCCGAAGATTGCCGGCTCCGCCGCACAGGGCGACCGGCCGGCCAAGGTTGCGAACTAGCCAATGGCGAGCGGCTTCCCGATCCCCGTCTCGGTGCTGACCGGTTTCCTCGGCGCCGGCAAGACGACGTTGCTCAACCGGCTGCTCAAGGATCCGGCGCTGGCCGATACGGCGGTGATCATCAACGAGTTCGGCGAGGTGGCGATCGACCATCTGCTGGTCGAGCAGTCTTCCGACGGCATCATCCAGCTGTCGGACGGCTGCCTGTGCTGCACGGTGCGCGGTGAACTGGTCGATACGCTGGCCGACCTAGTCGACCGGCTGCAGACCGGCCGCATCGCCCGTCTTGCCCGCGTCATCGTCGAGACCACCGGCCTTGCCGACCCGGCGCCGGTGCTGCAGTCGATCATGGCGCATCCGGCACTGATCCAGGCCTTCCGGCTCGACGGCGTCATCACTTTGGTCGATGCCGTCAACGGCAACGCCACGCTCGACGCCCATGTCGAGGCGGTGAAGCAGGCTGCCGTCGCCGATCGCATCGTGCTCAGCAAAGCCGATCTGGTCGCTGATCCCAATGAGTTGGAAATGCTTCGGGCGCGCCTGCGGCAGATCAATCCGGGCGCCGAACTGCTCGATGCCGGCGACACGGAGACAGGCGTGGCGGCGCTGTTTGACTGCGGCCTCTACAACCCTGCAACCAAATCCGCCGATGTGCGGCGCTGGCTGGGCGAGGAAGCAGCGCATGATCACCATCATCACAATCATGATGATGGACATGATCACGAGCATGGCCGTGACCATGGGCATCGCCACGATTCGCGCGTGCGTTCCTATTCGTTGGTGCATGACGGCCCGGTGCCGTTTTCGGCGATCGAGATGTTCCTCGACCTGCTGCGTTCGACGCATGGCGAGCATCTGCTGCGCATGAAGGGCGTCATCGAACTCAGGGAAGACCCGTCGCGGCCGCTGGTGATCCATGGCGTACAGAAAATCCTGCATCCGCCGGTGCAACTGCCGTCCTGGCCCGATGGCCAGCGCGGCACGCGGCTGGTGCTGATCACGCTCGATATGCCCGAAGATTATATCCGCAGGCTGTTCACCGCCTTCACCAACCGGCCGTCGATCGATACGCCCGACCGCGCCGCGCTGGAAAACAACCCGCTGGCGATTGCCGGGCGTTGAACTCTACGATTGCTGTTCGCCGCGCTCGATCAGAAAGCGATGGCCGCCGGAGACCGCCGCCGTTTCAATCAACTGGTGGCCACTCTCGGAGCAGAATGCCGGAATATCTATGACGGCGAGCGGGTCGGTGGTTTCGAGCCACAGCCGGCTGCCCGGTTGCATCCCGGCCAAGCGCTTCTTGGCCTTGAGCACGGGCAAGGGGCAGTTCAGCCCCTTGAGGTCATAAATAGCGGCGCGATCATCCACGGGCGAAATCAACCGCCGAACATGCCGAGCAGCTTGTTCTTCAGCTTCGTCACGCGGCTCTCGTCGGCACTCGCCGCTTGCGTCTCAGCCATCGGTGCCGCTTCCGAAGGGGCCGCGATGGTCGCGGTGGCGACAGGGGCTTCCTTGGCGGCCTTTTCGGCCTCCTTTTCGGCCAGAGCCTGAGCCTTGGCGGCTTCCTTGGCTTGCTTGGCCGCCTCTATGGCAGCGAGCCTCTGCTCCTCGGCCTTCTGCTTGGCCGCCTTTTCGGCGTCGAGGGCCGCCATCTTGCGGCCAGCGGGCGAATCGATGCGGCCCATGCGTGCCGTCTCGGTGACCGAGCCGTCATTGTTGAGCGACGGCGGATCGATCGGCACGCGTTCGCCGCGTGCGCGGCGCTTGGACCAGTCGGAGACGATGCTGGCTTCCTTGATACCGGCGATGGTCGGCTTGGGCGCCGGCACGCTGGCCTTGACCGCGCCGCTGAATGCCGCGTCGTAGGTGCTCATGTAGGAATTGTAGGCGCTCTTCAGCGAATCAGGCTGCGTCGTCGCCGGGCAAGCGCCGGTCGGGTCGAATGTCTGACCGTCGGCGGCAACCTGGTTGAAGACATAACGCTTCTCGCAGACATCGACCTTCGGCGGCACCTTGGTGATCTCGAAATTGTCGTAGCCGACCTTCAGCATCTTCCAGAAGTCGTAATTGGGGTCGTTGCGGTAGCGCGCCATGTTGGCGGCAGTCATGCGGAACGGAAACGCCTGGATCTGGAACTCGGTCTGGCCGCCCTGGAAAGCATCGCGGCCGAAGGCATAGATCTGCTCGATCTGCGCATCGGTCATCGAATAGCAGCCCGACGACGAACAGGCGCCGTGCACCATCAAATTGGAGCCGGTACGGCCATTGGCGCGGTCATAGGCGTTGGGATAGCCGATGTTGAAGGACAAATGGTAGTTCGAGCGCGGATTCATCTGCGCCGGGCGCACCGTGTAGAAGCCTTCCGGCGCCTGGCGGTCGCCTTCTGTGTATTTCGGCCCGAGCTTGCCCGACCATTTGCAGATGTCGTAGCTGGCGACCATGTCGTAGCGGCCGTTGGTCTTGGCCTTCCAGATCTCGAGCTTGCCTTCTTCCTTGAAGATACGAGCCATCACCGACGAGGTGCGGACCATGCCCTTGGCTCTCATGTCGGCGAGGATCTTGTCGGGCAGCGGCTTGTTGGCCTCCGGCGCGAAATCCTTCATCGACGAATTGTTGCAGCCGGCAACGCCGAGGGCGGCGATCAGGATTCCGGTGCGGGCAAGCTTGATAAACATGGCTGCGGATATCGTCTTTTCTCTGGCGCCAGGACGTTTCCTGCCCCGGCTGCTGCACTGCGCATCGACGGACCCTAAGCCCGTTAACCCTAACAAATTCCTTACCGCAAGAGCCGACGCATCCCCCTGCGGCAGTCTCATTGAGCCGAATGCAGCGGCATTTTTGTGGCAAAAATGCTCCGCTCCGCCACATTGTGGCCGCCAAGGCTGCATGCGGTCAGAGACTGCGGCCCATGGCCAGGTATTTTTCGCGGCGCTGCTCGCGGAAATCGGTGTTGGCGCCGGCAAAGTCCTTCATCGTCCTGGCGATGAGGTCTCCGGTCGCGCCGATCACGGTTTCGGCGCCGCGATGCGCGCCGCCGAGCGGCTCGGGGATAATGGCGTCGATGATCTTCAGCTCCAGAAGGTCCTGCGCGGTGATCTTCATGTTGGTTGCCGCATCCTTCGATCGCGTCGTGTCGCGCCACAGGATAGAGGCGGCGCCTTCCGGCGAAATCACCGAATAGATGGCGTGTTCGAGCATGTAGACGCGGTTGGCGGTGGCGATGGCAATGGCTCCGCCCGAACCACCTTCGCCGATAACCACCGAGATCGACGGTACTTTCAGGCCGAGGCAGGTCGAGGTTGAACGGGCGATAGCCTCCGCCTGGCCGCGCTCTTCAGCGTTGACACCGGGATAGGCGCCAGCCGTGTCGACCAGCGTCAGCAGCGGGATCTTGAAGCGGTCGGCCAGTTCCATCAGCCGTACCGCCTTGCGGTAGCCCTCCGGGCGAACCGATCCGAAATTGTGCTTCAGGCGGCTGGCTGTGTCGGAACCTTTTTCCTGGCCGATGATGGCAATGGGTTCGCCGCGGAAACGGGCGAAACCGCCGACGATCGCCTGGTCCTCACCGAAATTGCGGTCGCCGGCCAGCGGCGTGAAATCGGTGAACAGGCCCTTGATATAGTCGACGCAATGCGGCCTGTCGGGATGGCGCGCCACCTGCACCTTCTGCCACGGCGTCAGCGCCTTGTAGGCGTCGCGCAGCGCGTCGCGGGAGCGCTTCTCGAGACGGCTGATCTCGTCGCCGACATCGACCGCCTCGCCGTTCTCGGCAAGCTTCTTCAGCTCGAGGATCTTGCCCTCGAGGTCCTGCACCGGCTTTTCGAAATCGAGGTAGTTGTACATGCGTGAGCGGACCGATACGTCGGAAGGCAATGGCTGACGGAACCCTTGAATCCAAGGCTCCGGGCGGTGAAATGTCGTCCTCACATAGCGATATGAGGCCTAGTCGGCAAGCGGATGATGATCGTTGACCAGCCGCACCAGCCGCTCTTCCAGCACATGGGTGTAAATCTGTGTCGTCGATATGTCGGCATGGCCAAGCAATTGCTGCACGACCCTGAGATCGGCGCCGTTCTGCAGGAGATGGCTGGCGAAAGCATGACGCAGTACATGCGGCGAGATCTTCGCCGAGGCGATGCCGGCCCTTGCCGACAGCCCCTTCAGGTCACGCGCGAAGACCTGGCGCGAGAGATAGCCGCTGTCGGAGGCGGCCGGAAACAGGAACGGACTGTCGGCAAAGGCGGGCACCCTGGCGCGGGCGGCAAGCCAGGTCTTCATCGCCGTGCGCGCCTTGGCGGAGAGCGGCACCATGCGCTCCTTGTCGCCCTTGCCGCGCACCATGAAGAAACGGTCGTCGCGCTGCGCCACCGTCACCGGCAGGCCGACCAGCTCCGAAACGCGCAGGCCGGTGGCGTAAAGCACCTCGACCAGCGCATGCAGGCGCAGTGACGCCAGACTGTCCCCATCGCCCGACGAGACACCGCCGGCCTCAAGCGCCGCACGGTCGATCAGCCGGCCGGTGTCGGCCTCGCTCATCGTCTTGGGCAGCGGGCGGCCCTTTTTCGGACTGTCCAGCGTGCCGGTCGGGTCATCGCCGCGCAGGCCTTCGGCGTAGAGGAATTTGAAGAACTGGCGGATCGCCGACAGTTTGCGCGCCTGCGAGGTGGCTGCAAAGCCGCGGGCGGCAATGTCGTCGAGATAGGCGCGGATATCGGCGGCGGCGGCAGTGGCCAGCCCGCCATCGATCGCGCCAGAAGCGTCCTCGAGGTCGCGGCGGTAGGAGGAAAGCGTGTTTTCGGCCGCGCCCCGCTCGGCGCTCATCATTTCCAGAAAGGCTTCGATGCGGGCGGCGCTGTTCATTCAATTTTCTTCGGGTTCAGCTTTTCTTGGGGTTCAGCTTTTCCGGAGGGATGCGCACGCTCATTTCCCCCTTCTTTGGCTCGACGAACATCACCAGGGCGAACATCGTACCATAGGCAATGCCAGCCAGAATCGCTGTTACCACGACAAAGCGAAACAGTGTCGGCATCAATTTTCGCCCGTCTTCTTGTTCTGCGTTTCCAAACCCTGCCCCTTATGGGACGCCAATCCGGCCAATTCAAGGAAGAAGCTGGGGCCTGTTAGCAACTTCTGATGCAGACCCTGCCGGTCCATATCGGGTTCAAGGCACTTGCCACGCTTGACGCAAACGGGCTTTTCATGTCGATACGCCGGCAAAGAGGGCCTTCGAACAATCCAATGAACGCGCTGCCAGCAAATCCTCCAGACGAGACCCACGCCGCGTTGCTTGGCCGGCTGGGCAGCCGTTCCGTCGTCTTCGTCGGACTGATGGGCGCCGGCAAGACGGCGATCGGCCGTAAGGTGGCGACGATGCTGGCGCTGCCCTTCATCGACAGCGACCAGGAGATCGAAAGCGTCTCGCGCATGACCGTTCCGGAGCTGTTCGAGCGCTATGGCGAGACCGAATTCCGGGCGCTGGAGCAGCGCGTCATCCTGCGCGTGCTGGAAAACGGCCCGCAGGTGCTGTCGACCGGCGGCGGCGCCTTCATGAATGCGCAGACGCGCGAGGCGATTGCAGCGCAGGGCGTGTCGGTATGGCTGAAGGCCGAGCTCGATCTTCTGATGGACCGCGTCTCCAAGAAGCAGAACCGGCCATTGTTGAAAAGTGCCGATCCGCGCGCCGTGCTGAAGCGGCTGATGGGCGAGCGCTATCCGGTCTACGCGACATCGGACGTCACCGTGCCGACCCGCGACGACCGCAAGGAAGTCATCGCGACCGAGGTGGTGGACGCGCTTTGCCGGCATTTCGGCATCGATGAGGCGGCTGCGGCGGGCGAGGTGGAATCGTGAGCATCGATGCACCCGTTGTCGTCGAAGTAGGCCTTGGCGATCGGACCTATGACATTCTGATCGGCTCGGGGTTGTTGGCCCGCGCGGGCGCGGAGATTGCGCGCCGGCTGCCGGGCACGCGCGCCGCGGTCGTCACCGACGCCAATGTCGCGGCAGCGCATCTCGCTGCCCTTCAGGCCAGCCTCGAAACGGGCGGCATCCAGACCGCCGTGATCACGTTGCCGCCCGGCGAGAAGACCAAGAGTTTTGCCCGTCTCGAAGAGGTGGTCGACGGTGTGCTGGCTGCGAAACTGGAGCGCGGCGACATCGTCATCGCCTTCGGCGGCGGCGTTATTGGCGACCTTGCCGGCTTTGCCGCCGGCATCGTGCGGCGCGGCATGAATTTCGTGCAGATCCCGACCTCGCTGCTGGCTCAGGTCGATTCCTCGGTCGGCGGCAAGACCGGCATCAACAGCCCACGCGGCAAGAACCTTGTCGGCGTCTTCCATCAGCCGAAACTGGTGCTGGCCGACACCGGCGTGCTCGACACGCTGCCGATCCGCGAATTCCGCGCCGGCTATGCCGAACTCGCCAAATACGGGCTCATTGACCGGCCGGAATTTTTCGCCTGGCTGGAAAAGAATTGGGTCCAGGTTTTTGCCGGCGGGCCGGAGAGGGCGCAGGCTATTGCCGAAGCCTGCCGCGCCAAGGCCGATGTGGTTGCGCGCGACGAATTCGAGACCGGCGACCGCGCGTTGCTCAATCTCGGCCACACATTCGGCCACGCGCTGGAAGCCGCCACCCAATATGACGGAAGCCGCCTCGTCCATGGCGAAGGCGTCGCAATCGGCATGGCGCTGGCCTACCGGTTCTCGTCACGGCTCAATCTGGCCAGCCCCGACGATGCCGCGCGCGTCGAGTCGCATCTGCGCGCCGTCGGCCTGCCTTGGCGGATAGCCGACATCCCGGGCGAATTGCCTGACGCCGAGGCTCTGCTTGCCTTCATCGCCCAGGACAAGAAGGTGTCACGCGGCGCGCTGACCTTCATCCTGACGCGCGGCATCGGCCAGGCTTTCATTGCCAAAGATGTTCCGGCATCGGAAGTGCTGTCGTTTCTGACTGAAAACCATCCTGACCAGCAGAAGATGCGGCCGAGATGACCAACGAGCCCGGCTGGATCGTCGTCGCCGTCCTTGCCATCCTCATCGTGCTGCTCGTTGCCGTGCGCACGCGCCTGCTTGCCATGTTCGGATACGAGCTTTCGCGCATCGAGCCGCAGCGTTCCAGCCAGGACGAATTGCGCGGTGCGGTCGACGATTTCCGCCGCGACGGCCAGGTGGTGCGCGAGGATCGCGACCGCGTCGGCGGGCTGTTCGATCTCGCCGAGCTGGAAGTCTCCGACGTCATGGTCCACCGCACCAACATGCGCTCGGTCAATGCGGACAATGCGCCGGAAGCGGTGGTGCGCGAGATTTTGCAAAGCCCGCACACCCGCATGCCGCTGTGGAAAGGCTCGCTCGACAACATCGTCGGCGTGCTGCATGCAAAGGATCTGCTGCGCGCCTTGAACGAAGTCGGCAACGATTTCTCCCGGATCGACGTGATGAAGATCGCCTCGAAACCCTGGTTCGTGCCCGACACCACGACCTTGCAGGAACAGCTCAACGCCTTCCTTCGCCGCAAGGCGCATTTCGCCGTCGTGGTCGACGAATATGGCGAGGTCGAAGGGCTGGTGACGCTGGAGGACATTATCGAGGAGATCGTCGGCGAGATCGCCGACGAGCATGATGTCGACATACAGGGCGTCAAGCAGGAGGCCGACGGCTCCGTCGTCGTCGACGGCACGGTGCCCATCCGTGACCTCAACCGGGCTCTCGACTGGAACCTGCCGGATGAGGAGGCCACCACCATTGCCGGCCTCGTCATCCACGAAACGCAATCGATCCCCGAGGAGAAGCAGGCTTTTACGTTCCACGGCAAGCGCTTCGTCGTGATGAAACGCGACAAGAACCGGATCGCAAGGCTGAGGATCAGGCCAGCCGGCGACACCTGATACGCGCAGGGAGGCCGGGGCACGT
>NZ_JAMYSJ010000053.1:0-11824 GCF_040321855.1 Mesorhizobium sp. M0227
GACCACCCTTCTACCGGACACGAGATCTCACGTTGTCTCCTACACCCGTACTCCCCTACTCCCCTACTCCCCTACTCCCCTACTCCCTGCGAGCATCATGCCCTACCAATCCCCGATCTCCCCCGGCCGGTCCTGGTATGAGGACACAGCCGGTCCGAGACCTGAATACCCGGCGCTGGATGGCGACCGGGCATGCGATGTCGTCATCGTCGGCGGCGGCTTTACCGGTCTGTCGGCGGCGGCGCACCTGGCCAAGGCAGGCACCAATGTCGTGCTGATCGACGCTTACCGCTTCGGCGATGGCGCCTCCGGTCGCAATGGCGGGCAGCTCGGCACCGGCCAGCGCGCCTGGGCCGAGGACCTGGAAGCCGAGTATGGCTTGGCCCGCGCCAAGGCGCTGTTTGATCTTGCCGAAGAGGCCAAGGCGCATCTCCTCGAATTCACTGCCGCCAACCAGATCGATATCGACTATATGCCGGGCCAGCTCTCGGTGGCGCACAAGCCGCGCTATGTCGACGACTACAAGGCGCATGCCGAGATCATGGCGAGCCGTTTTTCCTACCCGCATATCTCGTTCATGGATGCCAGGGAGACGGCGGAGCGGTTGGGCTCGACCGCCTATTTCGGCGGCACGCGCGACACCGGCACCGGCCACATCCATCCGATGAAGCTGGTGATCGGCACGGCGCGGGTGGCAGCGCTTGCCGGCGCGCAGCTGTTCGAGGGGACGCCATCGACCGGCATCATTTCGAGTGGCGGCAAGGTCAAGATTTCGACACCGAGAGGCACGCTGACGGCGCAGAAATGCCTGATCGCGGTCAACGCCTATGGCGGCACGCTCGAGCCGGTGAGTGCGGCGCACATCATGCCGATCGGTTCGTTCATCGGTGCGACCGTGCCTTTGGGAGCGGACTCGAACGTTTTGCAGGGCGGCGAGGCGGTCGACGATTCCCGCTTCGTCGTGCGCTATTTCCGCAGATCGAAGGACGGACGGCTGCTGTTTGGCGGACGCGAGGTCTATGGCGTCAACGATCCGAAGGATATCCACATTCACATCCGCCGCCAGATCGCGGAACTCTATCCGGCGCTCGGGGATGTCGAGATCACGCATGGTTGGGGCGGCTATGTCGGCATCACGGTGCCGAGAAAGCCTTTCGTGCGCGAAGTGATGCCCAATGTGATCTCGGCCGGCGGCTATTCCGGCCACGGCGTCATGCTGTCGAACTACTTCGGTAAACTCTATGCCGAAACCGTTGCCGGCAACCGCGACCGGCTGAAGCTGATCGAGGATCTGAAAATCCCGCCGTTCCCCGGCGGTCGGCGCTTCCGCACGCCGCTGCTGTTCCTGGCGCTCAACTGGTTTGCGTTGCGGGACAGGATCTAGCCGCCCTGATGTAATATTGTAATATTCATTGTAACATTTGTTGCCCGTGCGACGCATTGCGCAATTTCCCGCAAAGGCGCAGAATCCCCTATAATGGCGTACTGATGCCACAATCGCAGGCGAAAGCTGCCGGTTCTGGGCGATTGTTCGGGGATTGTTGCGGGACTGCCCGCGTTGTTTTTTTGACCTATGCGGATCAGACGCCGGACTTCCGGCACCGACCGATAGAACGTCGGCCCGCTTATGGAGGTGGCAAGAGTGAGAGAGCCCTTCAGTTTCGGTACGCCGGAACGTCGGCGCTTTGCCATGCAGTTCGGATACGACATGCGGCCCTCCTTCTGGCAGGAAGTCCGTTCGAACTCGCATCTGGTGATCGCCGCGATCGGCACTGCCGCGCTGCTTGGCGTCGCCGCCGTGGCGCTGTGGCTGGCATTGCCGGCCAGCGACAGACAAGCGGCAGCGAGCCCCGAGCAGACCATTCCAACGGTTCCGGTGAAGACGACGAAAATAACCCCGGTTGGGGCCGCGGTCGCCGCGGCAGCCGTGCCGCAGGCGCGCAAGTCCGACGCTATTCCGACAACCGTGGCGGCCGCGCAAGCCAACATCCCCGCACTCGCCGCCAACGATCCGCGCTGGACCGGTTCGCAGCCGAAGGACGCCGCCACTTCCGATTCGACTGCTCCCAGCCAGGCAGCGGATAAGCAAGCTGCGGCATTCGCACAGCCGGCAGCCGATACCGATGCCGCCACCGAACTTGCCAAGGTAGCCGCGCCCAGCGCAGCCGCGGGCAACCATCCCGACGGCGCACAAACCGCCGCCATTCCCGAGGTGCAGCCGCAAGTGCCGGCTCAAGAGCCAGCGGCAGAAGGCGATGACAGCCAAGCCAAGGCGAAGCCCAGGAAAGCCGCAGCCGCCGGAACAGGGCGCATCCTGAGGGCCGTGACCATGCGAAGCGGCCCGAAGAAAAATGCCGCCGCCATCGGTACGGTGCCAGCCAAAACCTCGGTGCAGGTGATGAGCTGCAAGAAATGGTGCCAGATCACCTACAACGGCAAGACCGGCTGGATCTACAAGAGTTACATCAAGACTGGCGCGTGACGTACCCCGCTCTGCGTGAGGCAGGCCTGTTGTTCTGATGCATGTCGTTCTCCCAAACCGGGGCCGCTTTCGAGCGACATACATCAGGCTTTCAGATGCAGCGGCCGCCATCGACCTCCAGCGCCACGCCGGTGATGAAGGCGGCCTCGTCCGAGGCCAGCCAGAGTGCGGCATTGGCGATGTCGAGCGGCGTCGAAAGCCGGCCGAGCGGGATCGATGCGCGGAACTTCTCGCGGATTTCGGGCGTATCGGCGCCCATGAATTTCTCCAGCATGCCGGTCTCGCCGGCAACCGGGCAGAGGCAGTTGACGCGGATGTTCTTCGGCGCCAGTTCCACCGCCATCGATTTGGTGGCGGTGATCGCCCAGCCTTTCGACGCATTGTACCAGGTGAGGCCGGGGCGCGGCCGCAGACCCGCGGTGGAGGCCGTGGTCAGGATGACGCCGCCGCCCTGCCGCTCCATGATCGGCACCACGGCAAGTGCCGCGTGATAGATCGCCTTCATGTTGACGGCGGTTATCAGGTCGAAGGTCTCCTCGTCGACATTGAGCATGTCGCCGTTGCGATGGGTGTAGCCGGCATTGTTGACCATGATGTCGATGCGGCCGAAGGCGCTTTTCGCGGCATAGACCATCTCGTCGAATTCAGAGCGCAGCGAAACATCCGTCTGGGTCCAGATCGCCGCTTCACCGATTTCGCCAGCGACGCGCTCCGCACCCCTGGCGTTGAGATCGGCGACAACGACCCTGGCACCCTCCTGCGCAAAACGCCTGGCAATGCCCTCGCCAAAGCCCGACGCAGCGCCGGTGATGATCGCAACCTTGTTTTCCAGACGCATGTTTTTTCCGCTCACTATTGGTGACCATCAACGGGCACGTCATTGGCGCTCATCCGCGCAAAGCCACGGCTCCTGACTGGATTGGCCGAAAGATGTGGGTCCATCGCCGATTTCTCCTTTGGCTTTCGCGTCGATCCCGCTCTATGCTGCAACTGCGAAGGCTTCCGGAGCCGCGCCTTCGACAAGCCTCCGGGTCATCGGACTGTCAAGGGGCAGGCGCATACACCCAGATGTGACACCATGGCACTGGAAAATTTAAATCGATTAGATTATATCAGCCGCGTCACAGCGACCGGCGTCAAAGCGGACAGACCATGACCAGCCAGATCATCCCCGTCGAGCCTTTCGACTTCATCATTTTCGGCGGCACCGGCGATCTGTCGGAACGCAAGCTTCTGCCGTCGCTCTATTATCGCCAGCGCGACCATCAGTTTTCGGAGCCGACACGCATCATCGGCACGTCGCGCTCGAAAATGAGCGATGAGGAATTCCAGGCCTTCGCCAAACAGGCGATCTCCGAGCACGTCAAACCGGCCGACATCGACGCCAAGGAACTGAAGACTTTTCTGGCGCGGCTGTCCTACGTCTCCGCCGATGCGACGAGCGGCGCCGGATTCGACAAGCTCAAGAAGGCGATCGGCGACAGCGACCGCATCCGCGCCTTCTACCTGGCGGTGGCGCCGGCGCTGTTCGGCGACATCTCGCACAAGCTGAAAGAGCACAATCTGATCACGCCGAACTCGCGCATCGTGCTGGAAAAGCCGATCGGCCGGGATCTCGATTCGGCACGCAAGCTCAACGACCTGGTCGGCGACGACTTCCACGAAAGCCAGATCTTCCGCATCGACCATTATCTCGGCAAGGAGACGGTGCAGAACCTGATGGCGCTGCGCTTCGCCAACGCGCTCTACGAGCCGTTGTGGAACTCAGCCCATATCGACCATGTCCAGATCACCGTGGCCGAGACCGTCGGCCTGGAGGACCGCGTCACCTATTACGACAAGGCCGGCGCGCTGCGCGACATGGTGCAGAACCATATGCTGCAGCTGCTGTGCCTCGTCGCCATGGAAGCGCCGTCATCGATGGATGCCGACGCCGTGCGCGACGAAAAGCTGAAGGTGCTGCGGGCACTGAAGCGCGTCAACGGCAACGAGGCGCCGAAGCACACCGTGCGCGGGCAGTATCGCGCCGGGGCTTCGGCCGGCGGAGCGGTGAAAGGCTATGTCGAGGAACTCGGCAAGGACAGCAACACCGAAACCTTCGTCGCCATCAAGGCCGAGATCGGCAATTGGCGCTGGGCGGGCGTTCCGTTCTATCTCCGCACCGGCAAGCGGCTGGCGACGCGGGTTTCGGAAATCGTCATCGAATTCAAGCCGATCCCGCATTCGATCTTCGGCGACAGCGCCGGACCGATCTTCGCCAACCAGCTTGTCATCCGGCTGCAGCCTGACGAAGGCGTCAAGCAGTTCATCATGATCAAGGATCCGGGCCCGGGCGGCATGCGGCTGCGCCAAATCTCGCTCGACATGAGTTTCGCGCAGTCCTTCGACGGCCGCGCCCCGGACGCCTACGAACGGCTGATCATGGATGTCGTCCGTGGCAACCAGACCCTGTTCATGCGCCGTGACGAAGTCGAGGCGGCGTGGAAATGGATCGACCCGATCCAGAATGCCTGGGAAAGTGCCAGGCAGGAGGCGCAGGGCTACACGGCGGGCACCTGGGGGCCATCGGCCTCGATAGCACTGATCGAGCGTGACGGGCGGACATGGCACGAGAGCAATTGAACAGCGCCGCCTATAGCTGGAACGGCTTCGCCGGGCGCCAGGAACTGGCGGCCGCCCTTGCCGGTCATGCTGCAGGCAGACTGACCAAGGCGATCGCCGAGCGCGGCACCGGGTTGCTCGCCGTCTCCGGTGGCAACACGCCGGCAAAGTTCTTCGCCGCCCTTTCAGCGATACCCATCGCCTGGGACAAGGTGATCGTGACGCTGGTCGACGAGCGTTTCGTGCCGGCCTCCTCGCCACGCTCCAATGCCGGGCTGGTGGCCGCCAATCTGTTGCAGAACGCGGCCAAGGCGGCTCGTTTCGTGCCGCTCTATCACGAAGCCATCAGCATCGAGGATGCGGCCTCGTCCGACGATGCAGCGCTCCGGTCCTTGCCATGGCCGCTCGATGTCGTCGTGCTCGGCATGGGGCCGGACGGCCACACCGCCTCGTTCTTTCCCGATGCCGACGATCTGGCAACGCTGCTCGACCCGTCTTCCGACAGGATCGTGCTGCCCGTTCATGCGGCGAGTGCGGGCGAGCCGCGGCTGACCCTGTCGCTGGCGCGCATCGTCGAAGCCGGCTTCATCGCGTTGCACATAGAGGGTGAGGACAAGCGTATCGCCTTCGAAGGCGCGGTTGCGCCCGGACCGCGAAAGCCAATCCGCGCCGTGCTCGACGCAGCGCATAAGCCCTTAGAGGTTTTCTGGGCCCCCTGATTCCCGATTTACTGTGGTCCCGGCAAACGGCGGGAGGATGTTTCCGGGACCTCGCCTGAAAGGACCGACCGCCATGACCGCCAGACGCGACATCGAAGCCATCACCGAACGCATCCGCCAGCGCTCAAAGCCAGGCCGCGAGCGTTATCTCGGCCGCATCGCCGAGGCGTCGAACCGCACTGCCAACCGGGCCGTTTTGTCGTGCGGCAACCTCGCCCATGGCTTTGCGGTGTGCAGCCCCTCGGAAAAGCTCGCGCTTGGCGCCGACAAGGTGCCGAACCTCGGCATCATCACCTCCTACAACGACATGCTGTCGGCGCATCAGCCGTTCGAGACCTTCCCGGCGCTGATCAAGGACGCGGCCCGCGAAGCCGGCGGCATCGCCCAGGTGGCCGGCGGCGTACCGGCAATGTGCGATGGGGTCACGCAAGGCCAGCCCGGCATGGAGCTGTCGCTGTTTTCGCGCGATGTCATCGCCATGGCCGCAGCGATCGGCCTGTCGCACAACATGTTCGACGCCGCGGTCTATCTCGGCGTCTGCGACAAGATCGTGCCGGGGCTGGTCATCGCAGCGCTCACCTTCGGCCATCTGCCGGCGGTGTTCATTCCGGCCGGACCGATGACATCAGGCCTGCCCAATGACGAAAAGGCCAAGATCCGCCAGCTCTACGCGGAGGGCAAGGCAGGACGTGCCGAACTGCTGGAGGCCGAGTCCAAATCCTATCATGGACCGGGCACTTGCACCTTCTACGGCACGGCGAATTCCAACCAGATGCTGATGGAGATCATGGGCCTGCACACGCCGGGCGCTTCCTTCGTCAACCCCGGCACGCCGCTGCGCGAGGCGTTGACCCGCGAGGCGACGAAGCGGGCGCTGGCGATCACCGCGCTCGGCAACGCCTATACGCCTGTCGGCCGGATGATCGACGAGCGCTCGATCGTCAACGGCGTCGTCGGCCTGCACGCCACCGGCGGCTCGACCAACCACACCATCCACCTGATCGCCATGGCGGCCGCGGCCGGCATAGCCATCACCTGGCAGGACATCTCCGACCTGTCGGAAGCGGTGCCGCTACTGGCGCGGGTCTATCCAAACGGTCTCGCCGACGTGAACCATTTCCACGCGGCCGGCGGGCTCGGCTTCCTGATCCGCGAACTGCTCGATGAAGGCATCCTGCACGAGGATGTGCAGACGGTGTGGGGCGAAGGGCTGCGGCCCTATGCGGTCGAGGCAAAGCTTGGTGCCGACGGAGGCGTGGCGCGCGAGGCCTCGCCGAAGGCAAGCGGCGACGAAAAGGTGCTGGCGCCGTTCAACAAGGCATTCCAGGCGACCGGCGGTCTGAAGGTGCTGTCAGGCAATCTCGGCCACGCCGTCATCAAGACTTCCGCGGTGAAGCCGGAGCGGCGTATCATCGAGGCACCGGCCAGGGTCTTCGACAGCCAGCAAGGGCTGAACGATGCGTTCAAGGCAGGCACGCTGACCGGCGATTTCATTGCCGTCATCCGCTTCCAGGGGCCGAAGGCCAATGGCATGCCGGAGCTGCACAAGCTGACCACGGTGCTCGGCATCCTGCAGGATCGCGGCCAGCGCGTGGCGCTGGTCACCGACGGGCGCATGTCGGGAGCCTCCGGCAAGGTGCCGGCGGCGATCCATGTCACGCCGGAAGCGGTCGAGGAGGGTCCTATCGCCAGGATCCACGAAGGCGACATCATCCGGCTCGACGCCGAAGCCGGCACACTCGAAGTGCTGGTGCCGGCCGGCGACTTCGCTTTGCGCCGGACGGCGGATGCCGATCTCATCGGCAACGAGTTCGGTTTCGGCCGCGAGCTGTTTGCCGGCTTTCGACAACTGGTCGGCCGCGCCGATCATGGCGCCAGCGCCTTCGGCACGGCTTGACGGCAGTTCTGCGTAGTTCACGAAAAGGGCGGCACATGGCCGCCCTCTTGCGGTTGTGCATACGATTCTATTGCACGGTTAGCTCGGCTCGCTCGCCGGCCTTGACCGTCACGTTGCCTTCTTTGGAACTGTTGTCGGATTTCTCCGAGACGACGGCGTAGTCGCCCGCAGGGATCGCTGCCTGATACTTCTGGTCGAATGCATAGCCAAGCGACTTGCGGTTGCCGTTGATGTCCTTCTTGGCCTCGAAAATCTCGATCTTCGAGGCTCCGGGCGCGGTGATCGCCAGCACGCCGGCATTCATTGCGACCTTCAGATCCTGAAATTCGCCCACCTTGACAGTGAACGGCTGCTCGACGACGGCGAGATCAACCGTCGCAATCAACACATAGTCATCGGGTGGCAGATCGAATTTGCTGTCGGGTCCGTAGGCATAGGTCACCTCGTCCCTGGTTCCATCGATCTTCTTTTTTGCCTTGAGCACCTTGAAGCCGATGCCTGAACCGTCCGCCTTGTCGCCGCCGGCAGCATAGTAAGCATTGGCAACGACATGGCCGACACCGGCAATCATGTCCTTTTCCACGGTCTTGCCGGCAGCCAGCGGGATCGTATCGGTAGCCACGCCCTGCCCGATCGTGACAGTCACCTTCTGGTCGCCGGCCGGCAACACGGCTTTCGTCGTCCCATAAAAGGTCGCGGGCATGTCTGCACCCGGATAATCGATGACGACAGCCGCGCCATCGACGACATCCGCCCCCGCGTTCGGTCGCGGGTGGATGATGAGCGTGCCGGCATTCAAGTTGAAAAGCGGCTTGTAGACCTGGCCGGCCTCGATCTTGACCTTCTGCTCGGTTTTCGCCTGGCCGTCACTGGCCACGACGATATAGTCGCCCGGTTCCAGATTGGCCTTATAGGCACCGTATTCGGTGCTGACGTAGTCGCCGCGCGTACCGTCGGGTTTGGCCTTGTAGATTTCCCAGGCGTTGCCGTCAGTGACGGGATCGCCGCCCTCGGCAAGCACTGCTATCGGCTGGAAATTGAAGTCCGGTTTGGCCGGCTCCGGTGCGGGCGCTGGCTCCGGTGCCGGAGCGGGTGCCGGTTCCGGCACCGGCGCCGCCACGGTCTCGGCAAGCGCCTCCTGCAGCGCCTTCTCGTCGGAGGCCTGGATGTATTTGCCGCCGGTGTTGTCGGCGAGGCAGGCGATCTGCTTGCCCTCGTCGGCGGTGAGGCCGAAGCCGACGACATCGGCGGTGAAGTCGACGCCGGATGCCTCGAGCTCCTTGCCAAGCGCGCAGGGGTCGCCGCCGCATGTTTCGAGCCCGTCGGTGATGAGCACGACGGTCGCCTTGTCCTCGGTGTATTTCAGCGCCTCGGCCGCCTGTTTGACCGCCGCCGTCAGCGGCGTCTTGCCGAGGAATTTCAGGCTGTCGGCGGCGGCCGAAATGGCGCTGCCCGAACCTGCCTGAGGCGGCACGATCAGCTGGATGTCGTCGCAGCTGCCCTTTTCACGATGGCCATAGGCCATGAAGCCGATCTCGTCGTCGGTGGGGACCGATTGAAGCACGGTTCGAAGCGACTCGCGGGCGATTTCGAGCTTGGGCTTGCCGTCGATCTGCGCCCACATCGAGCCGGACGCATCGAGAATGATGATGACCTTGTTTGCGGCGAAGCCGAACGTCGTCATCGACAAAAGGAGGACCGCCGCCGCGACACTCCGTGCAAGTCCCGCCATCGAAATCTCCTAAATCCACCCCTGATCCGGGCGGCAAGCTATTTGACGCGGCGCCGGGACACAAGTCCCGGCGCCCGGTGCGTAGGGCTCCGAACCCAGCTTGACAAGGACCTGACGACAGCCAGTTCGGTGGTGCCGGCAGTGCCGGCAGTTTTTGCGATAGGAATTTTTTCTTGACTCTATGCCCTCAGCTATGATACATTTTCGCCCATGGTGCTGATTTGCGCCAAGTGACCCGCCGCACAGGCGGGTTTTTCGTTTGATGCACCGTCAGCCTACGCGGCGAAGGCACCGAAGGAACCCGTTAACCCGAAGTCGCTGCCCTGGCCCGATGCGCCGGGCCGAATGCCGAACTTTTCAGCGGAAGCGGAATTCAATAGGTCGTGCGGCGCTCTTCCGAGGGCGGCCTGCCGAATTGCAGCCGGTAGCTCTGGGCGAAGTAGGAATGCGAGGTGAAGCCGGTCGCGATCGCCACGTCGAGGATCGGCATGTTGGTCTGGCGCAGCAGTTCGCGCGCCCGCTCCAGCCGCAACCGCATGTAATAACGGCCGGGCGTGACGCTGAGATGGCGCAGGAACAGGCGCTCGACCTGGCGCACCGAAAGGCCGGCGGATTTGGCCAGCTGTACCGCCGACAGCGGCTCGTCGAGGTGGTCGGCCATCAGTTCGACGATACGCCTAAGCTTCTCCGACTTGCCGGTCAGGTCGCGTTCCGGCCCGACGCGCTGACGGTCGCCGGCCGAGCGGATGCGTTCGTGCTGGAACTGGTTGGCGACGCCATTGGCGAGGTTCGAGCCGAAATCGCCGCGCACGATCTCCAGCATCAGGTCGATCGAAGTGGTGCCGCCGGCACAGGTGTAGCGCTTGCGATCGATCTCGAAGACGTTGCCGGTGCAGTTGATGTCGGGGAAGCGTTCGACGAAGCCGGCACGGTTTTCCCAATGGATGGTGCAGCGATAGCCTTCGAGCTGGCCGGCCTCGGCCAGCAGATAGGAGCCGACCGACAGGGCACCCAGCGCATTGCCGCGCCGGCCCCAGCTTCGCAAAGCCGCCAGCACCTTGCTCTTGCCGGGGAATTCCGTCGTCAGCCCAACCGAGACGAACAGGATATCGACCGGCGGCAGGTCGGCAACGGCATAGTCGATCTTGAGCGGCAGGCCGTTGGAAGCCATCACCGGATCGCCATCGGCCGACACCGTCGTCCAGCCGTAGAAGTCACGGCCGAGCAACCGGTTCGCCGACCGGAACGTATCGATCGCGGCAGCCAGCGAGAACATGGAGAACTTGTCGACCAGCAGGAATGCGAACTGCCGGCCACCTTGAACGGGGTCCGCGATGACCGGCCGTTCTGAGGGAACACTGGGGTTCGGCAAAGCTGCGGCTTTCTGGCGGGTCAGAAGGACGGCCGTTTCAATCCGGCCGCAAGGTAGGCCGAGGCTAACGTATTGGCCATCAGCATGGCAATGGTCATAGGCCCGACACCGCCAGGCACCGGCGTGATGGCGCCGGCGGCCTTGGCCGCTTCGGCATAGGCGACATCGCCGACGAGACGGGACTTGCCCTCGCCCTTTTCCGGCGCCGGAATGCGGTTGATGCCGACATCGATGACGGTGGCGCCTGGCTTGACCCAATCACCCCTGATCATCTCCGGCCTGCCGACGGCCGCGACAAGAATGTCGGCGGTGCGGGCAAGTGCCGGCAGGTCCCTGGTGCGGCTATGGGCGATGGTGACGGTGCAATTGGCGGCAAGCAGGAGGTTGGCCATCGGCTTGCCGACGATGTTGGAGCGGCCGACGACGACGGCGTTGAGACCGGACAAATCCTTACCGCGCACCCGCTCGATCAGAAGCATCGAGCCGGCCGGCGTGCAAGGCACGAAGGCTGTCTCGAGTTCACCGGTGCCGAGCTTGCCGACATTGATGAAATGGAAGCCGTCGACATCCTTTTCCGGCGCGATGGTCTGGATGATCTTGCCGGCGTCGATGTGGGCCGGCAGCGGAAGCTGCACGAGGATGCCATTGATGGCCGGATCGGCGTTCAGGTCGCCGATGATCTTCAGCAGTGCCGGTTCCGAGGTTTCGGCCGGCAGCGTGTGCTGAACGGAATGAAAGCCGCATTCCTTGGCGGTGCGCGACTTGGACGCGACATAGACCTGGCTGGCGGGATCCTCGCCGACGATGACCACTGCAAGACCAGGCTTGGCCTTGCCCTTGGCGACAAGTTCAGCCGTCAGGGTCTTGACCGTCCCCACAACGTCCCCGGCAACGCTCTTGCCATCAATCACTTCGGCCATGGACTACCCTCAACACCAGAATGCCCAAGTGGGTGGCGTTGCGAAGACGCCCCCAGTTTGGTCTTTAACAACGCGCGAGGTTTAAGGAAATTAGAACAATC
>NZ_JAMYSJ010000054.1:0-11297 GCF_040321855.1 Mesorhizobium sp. M0227
CTTTCAAAGATGCGTTTCAGAATGCGATCCGAAAAATATCGCACCTTCCTCAATTTTAATGGTGGCAGACCTTTGATGAGAACAACCTCGTAGTCGTCATCGAGCAGCCGAACCTGTTCGGGACGCAATAGCGGTGCACCTTGATGTGAATTCTGAATGTTCCAATCGAACGTTCGCGCCTGGCTGTAGGAAATCGATTGGGCTTGAAATGTGAATCCACCGATAGCTTTGGAATGTAGTTCGGAGTCTCGTCATCTACCTCGATGTTCCTAGAAGCGCGCCGGCAGCCCGGGCGGGGGGCTTGGGGTTAGACTGCCAGCGCACGCCACTCATAAAGAGCGGCCTCTTTTCGCGGTTCGGACACCCATAGTCAACCCGGCAACGTCTGGATGCCCGCTGTGCTTTTTGCAGAGCGGCGATGCCGGGCATATCGGCCGATCCTGTCTAGGATGGTGTGGCCACTCTCGTCGGCCGAGTTGATGCTCCAGCCAGTATCGCCTTGCCGACCAGCATGAGTTCGCCGTTAGCAATCCATTGTTGCGGGCGTTCCAGTCACGGCCTTCCATTCGGCGATGGCTTGCAAGCGATGAACATGTATGGCGAGAGCAGAACGTTTGGGGCGGGGGACGAAGAGGTTGCGGAGGGCTGACAAGGTCGAGACGAAGCGTTGCAGGCCTCCCGGCGATCGGACCCCTGCATCATCCGCTCCCGTTTTCGCGGCGGCACATGGGAATTCTCCGCTCTGTTGTTCAACCCCTTGTGCGACCGGTGCTCGACGTCCGGCATCATCTGTCGCTTTGCCGCTCCATACGAGCGAAGCTAGTCGGTGATCATGCGCTTCGGCGCGAGCCCCTGCTTCTTCCACAGCCGCGTCAGCAAGCGCAACCTCTCGCAGGGTGCGCTCTCAGAGTTCGTTCCTGCGCAGCGGCCTTGTTATCTCGATACTGGATAAGCGTCTACGAACCTACGCGCCGCATAACGAGCTTTGTTGCGCTGGTCGGTTGCGAAGGGTGGCTCTATGCATCGCAGTGGCGGACGCGAAATCCTCACCATCCTTCTGCATCGCGCTATTTGGCTTGCCGAACACCCAATTTCGCCGGCACGCTGCCGCTGAATACGATGATCATCTCGCATTCTTGCTATGGAGACTGTCGTCCTTCCTGGGCACGCGGCTGACGGCGACGAAAGCGGGTTTATTCATGCAACACCCCTTTTTGGCAGGCAAGCTGGTGGACTTCGGGATGTCGGGGGCGAATATAGCGAAGACTCCCGCCGCTCGCTGATGCATTCTGGACGCAACCGCATCGAGCCGATGTGTTCGAGACGCTTCGCGGCTGCAGTCGCCGAACGATGGCGTGGTTATGCGACCTGTTCGGCATGGCTACCCCCGTCCAGTCAGGCGTTCACGAAGGTGTTTGTCGAGAGTTCGTGGAGAAAGTCCGCCACTTATCGTTGGCGAGGGCTTTGCTCCGGAGTGGCGATCGGTGCGCTGATCGACAGGCAGGCTCTGGCCAAAATCGAATCCCATGCCGTCGCGAAAGGCCGCAGAATCGATGCGGGGGCAAACGCATCGCGCGAATGGCACGTCGAACTATCGGTCCGGTCTCCAGCGAGATGACCATCGCGCAAGAAAGAGACATTCGGGCGGCTGGCGCCTGTGATTGCTTCGACGATGCGGATAGGTCGTGCATGAGGCCAACGACACGATCTACGGCCTTCCCCCACATTTGTGCCTCAAACGGAAGCGTGTTTGGCGTGTCGCCGAGGCCTTGGAATATGGCATAGTGGTATGAACACGGGACGCATGTCGTCGGAAGCCGCGCCTTTCGGCCGAGTGAAGCAGTCCGGCATCGGGCGGGAGGGTTCCCGCCATTGCCTCGAGGACTACCTCGAAATGAAATACCTCTGCACGGGCGGCATCTGAAGCATGGGCTTGCAGGGCTCGCAGACCGGTAAACCAGCGAGCCATCTCCAAATATGTGAATTGTGGATTGCTCCTCGACGGGAGCTGAGGGGCGGCTCCGCAAGCCTTACGACGCTCTTTGCGAGCCGTAGCTGCCGAGCTGGCAAAAGGCCGGGCTACGTCGCGCCAGCGCAATCGGCGCGCAGAAAATTAGGCCTACCCGCTCCGGGACCGCGGACCTCGTCAGCTTCTCGTAAGTATGCCCGAGTAGGTTGCTCAGCTGATCTGTGGACGTGAGGCTAACGTGAACCGGCACAAATTTGACCTATCCAATGTAACAGGTTGGCGGCAGGTGCAGCCCCCGGCATCTCAAGAGCAAGCGGCACAGGCCGGGCAAGAGGGCTTTGAGCAGCGCTCGGGCGAGGCGCGCCAAGCCGCTGCCCAAATTCCCGCCCCCGGCGTTCCGGCTCTGCCAGACCCGTTCCATCCTCATCCGTCTCACGGAGACCTGAGCCTCATCGAAGGCGCGGCCCCATGGGAAGCGCAGCCCATGATGCAAGGGAGCGGACAAGAACACGCCGCGGCGCCGTACGCCGGAGGCAGTGGGTCGATGCTAGGTGCCTCGGTGCTGCAGCCGGGTCACTCAACGGCGCGCCATCATCATGCGCCGGATTCGTCAGTGGGTGATCTGAATCCTTCCGCACCGTTCGAGTTGCGTGACCATGCTCGTTCCCCCGTGCCGGCGGCGGTGCAGCCAGATCCTCCAGTAGTGGTCTCCGACGGTCGCGGCTGCAAGCGTCCTCTTTATTCCAACGATGCGACCGTTGTCGAAGGGCTGAGGTCACTCTACGCGGGTAAGGCCAAGGAGGAAACGGTCAAGCGCCATGTAAATTCTCTTTACGGCTTTGGTCGTTGGCTCTTTAAAAATAACAAGCCGGGATTTGCTGCTCGGCTTCACGAGGAGTCGCTGGATGAAGATCTCAAGGAGTACGAGAGCAGTGGTGGCTCCTCGACTGTGGCTGTGGCACTACGTCGTCTCAGAGAGTCGGCGGGCGGAGTGCCAATGGTGGGCCGCGCTGTCCTGAATCCCGACCCTGCCGACGCCGTGCTCATCAAAGAGTACAAAGCGGCTCTCATCAAAGCGTACAAGGGAGCGCCTGCGACCGGGCCGAATCGCCAAACCATTCACGACTATGGAGCTACTCTTAGACGTTTCAGTGAATACCTGGTTGAAAACAACAAGCCGGGGATTGCGGCTCGGCTTCACGAGGAGTCGCTGGATGAAGATGCCAAGCGCTATAAGGCCTCCAGTGGTGACCGGAGGATCATTGCACTAGCTCAACTCCGGAAGTTCCTGCCGTCCGCCGCACTCGGGCGCGAAATTGCCCTTGCTGCTCGTCCGGAAGACGCACTCGGCATGGAGGCTCGTGCCATTGGGGACGCCGCTGCGCAGCACAGCGGGCCGCAGAAGGCATTGGGTCGGCCAGAGAAGCTCCCTGGGGAAGCTAATGAAGACGCCGCTGTTCTGCCATCGTCTTTCGTACCAACTGGGCACCATCACCAAGCCTCGGATCCCGCAGAGTCCTTTCGTCCCCTGATCTGGCGCGACGGCGACCAGCGCGCGCCGGACGAGCGGATCGCTGCACAGGACAGGAGCAACCTGCTACCAAGCGAGGAGGTGCCACTGAGGCCACCGGAATTCGCTCCTCCCAGCTTGCGGGCGGGGAATTCCGCCTCGCCAGAGCTCTTTCCTGAGGGGATGTCCCCCGCGGTCGAAGGGTTTTTTGGTGTTTTCGGCGACCCCAGCGGGCGGGTGCTCGGCGCATTGCAATTGCTAGGCGACGAACATATCCACAGGGATTACCAGCTCCTGGAGCAGGAGTTGCAGGGGAACAATCCAGAACTCGCCGCCCGGACGCGGTTCGTGGATCCCCTCGTAGCCAATTATCATCTGCGCTTGGGCTCCGAGAGCGACAAGCTAAGCGCATTCCAGCGCATCGTCCATAATCAGAACGGTAACGACACAGCCGACTTCCTGTTCGTGCCAGTGAGCGATGGCGGTAAGACTCTTGCGGAGCGCGGCAAACATTGGTCGCTGCTGTTCGTTGATCGCAGCGACCGGGAACGGCCGGTTGCCTATCATTATGACTCCGTCAGCGGATGGCATGACAAGCTTGCAAAACACCTCGCAGAAAGGCTGGGCGCCAGCCTGGAGACCCGCGTGGACTTACCCCGCATCGCCCAGCAGAGCAACGAGTGGGATTGCGGAGTCTACGTGGTGGACGGCACGCGGGCGCTGGTTGGGCGATTGCAAAGATGGCAGCCAGACCTGCCAGACCTGAACCTCAACAACCTCGTCGTCAATCGGCAGGCACTACAAACCCGACTCATGGGTGACGATACATCTGGAACGGCAAATTATCTCACGAACTTTGAACTCATGGACCGACAGGCGCGAGACGCGGTTAAGGAAAGCCCCGTTGGGACGTTTCACCAGCGGATCAAGCGGCTCGGCCAGTCAGCGCGAGCGTTGCACGACAGAGCCCTGGCTCCAGTCGCGCCGGACCAAGGCAACCCAGACTCAGTGTTCGTACGGGACGTTGTTCCCGGGGAAACACGCCATCATCATGCGCCGGATTCGTCAGTGGTTGATCTGAATCCCCCCGCACCGTTCGAGTTGCGTGACCATGCTCGTTCTATGCCGGCGGCGGTGCAGCCAGATCCTCCAGTAGTGGTCTCCGGTCGCGACAAGCGTCCTCTTTATTCCAACGATGCGACCGTTGTCGAAGGGCTGCGGTCAGCACTCTATGCCGGTAAGGTCGGGGAGCGCACGGTCACGGACCATGTAAATTCTCTTCTCGGCTTTGGTCGTTGGCTCTTTGATAATAACAAGCCGGGATTTGCTACTCGGCTTGACGATCCGTTGCTGGATCAGGATCTCAAGGAGTACCAGCGCGAGAGTGGCTCCTCGAACGTGGCTAGAGCACTGGGTCGTCTCAAAGAGTCGGCGGGCGGAGCGCCAATGGTGGGCCGCGCTGCCCTGAATCCCGACCCTGCCGACGCCGTGCTCATCAAAGAGTACAAAGCGGCTCTCATCAAAGAGTACAAGGGAGCGCCTGCGACCGGGCCGAATCCCAAAACCACTCAGGACTATGCGGCTACTCTTAGACGTTTCAGTCAATACCTGCATGAAAACAACAGGCCGGGGATTGCGGCTCGGCTTTACGAGGGGTCGCTGGATGAAGATGCCAGGCGTTATTTGGACTCCAGTGGTAACCGGTGGATCAGTGCACTAGCTCATCTCCGGAAGTTCCCGCCGTACGCCGCACTCGGGCGCGAAATTGCCCTTGCTGCTCGTCCGGAAGACGCAGTCGGCATGGAGGCTCGTGCCATTGGGGACGCCGCTGCGCAGCACAGCGGGCCGCAGAAGGCATTGGGTCGGCCAGAGAAGCCCCCTGGGAAAGCTAAGCAGCTGAGCGGGATCGGCAATTCAGGCGCTCGCGTGCTGATGCAGGCCCCCACCCATCAAGTGGGTGCATTGGCATGGGAGGCGCAGCCCATGATGCTGGGGGACGAGCACCTGGCACCGCATACCGGAGGCAGTGGGTCGATGCTGGGTGCCTCGGTGCTGCAGCCGGGTCACTCAACGGCGCGCGATTCGTCAGTGGTTGATCTGAATCCCCCCGCACCGTTCGAGTTGCGTGACCATGCTCGTTCTGTGCCGGCGGCGCCTGCCGGGCCAGCGTTCGCCAGGGCTGAGGAGACGCCCTCCGCGGTTGGCGAGGCCGCGGAGGCCGCAAGGTGGGCTCGGTTGCAAAAGCAAATGGACGAACCAGTGCATGATCCCGGCCCTCAAGTGGATACATCGCCATGGGAGGCGCAACTCATGGTGCAAGGGAGCGGACAAGAACACGCCGCGGCGCCCTACGCCGGAGGCAGTGGGTCGATGCTGGGGGCCTCGGTGCTGCAGCCGGATCACTCAACGGCGCGCCATCATCATGCGCCGGATTCGTCAGTGGTTGATCTGAATCCCCCCTCACCGTCCGAGTTGCGTGACCCTGCTCGTTCTGTGCCGCCGGCGCCTGCCGGGCCAGCGTTCGCCAGGGCTGAGGAGACGTCCTCCGCGGTTGGCGAGGCCGCGGTGGCCGAAAGGTGGGCTCGGTTGCAAAAGCAGAAGGTCGACGCTGATTTGTCGGGATATTTCGACTCGATTCCGCACGCGGACCTTCTACGATCGCCATGGGAGGCGCAACTCATGACGCAAGGGAGCGGACAAGAACACGCCGCGGCGCCCTACGCCGGAGGCAGTGGGTCGATGCTGGGTGCCTCGGTGCTGCAGCCGGGTCACTCAACGGCGCGCGATTCGTCAGTGGTTGATCTGAATCCCCCCGCACCGTTCGAGTTGCGTGACCATGCTCGTTCTGTGCCGGCGGCGCCTGCCGGGCCAGCGTTCGCCAGGGCTGAGGAGACGCCCTCCGCGGTTGGCGAGGCCGCGGTGGCCGAAAGGTGGGCTCGGTTGCAAAAGCAAATGGACGAACCAGTGCATGATCCCGGCCCTCAAGTGGATACATCGCCATGGGAGGCGCAACTCATGGTGCAAGGGAGCGGACAAGAACACGCCGCGGCGCCCTACGCCGGAGACAGTGGGTCGAGGCTAGGTGCCTCGGTGCTGCAGCCGGGTCACTCAACGGCGCGCCATCATGATGCGCCGGATTCGTCAGTGGTTGATCTGAATCCCCCCGCACCGTCCGAGTTGCGTGACCCTGCTCGTTCTGTGCCGCCGGCGGTGCAGCCAGATCCTCCAATAGGGGTCTCCGGTCGCGACAAGGGTCCTCTCTATTCCAACGATGCGACCATTGTCGAAGGGCTGAGGTCAGCATTGGAGAGCACGGTCAAGCGCCATGTAAATTCTCTTCTCGGCTTTGGTCGTTGGCTCTTTGATAATAACAGGCCGGGATTTGCTGCTCGGCTTCACGAGGAGTCGCTGGATCCGGATCTCAAGGAGTACGAGAGCAAGAGTGGCTCCTCGGACGTGGCTAGAGCAGTGGGTCATCTCAAGACGTGGGCGGGCGGAGCGCCAGTGCTGGACCGCGCCGCTGTCCTGAATAATCCCGACCCTGCCGACGCCGCGCTCATCAGAGATTACACAGCGGCTCCCATCAAAGAGTACAAGGCAGCGCCGACCGGGCCGAATCCCGCTACCATTCAGACCTATGGATCTGCTCCTAGACGTTTCAGTGAATACCTGGTTGAAAACAAAAAGCCGGGGATTGCGGCTCGGCTTCACGAGGGGTCGCTGGATGAAGATGCCAAGCGCTATAACAACTCCGGTGGGATCAGTGCACTAGCTCATCTCCGGAAGTCCGAACTCGGGCGCGAGCTCCCTGGGAAAGCTAATGAAGACGACGCTGTTCTGCCATTGCCTTTCGTGCCAACTGGGCCCCATCACCAAGCCTCGGATCCCGCAGGGTCCTTTCGTCCCCTGATCTGGCGCGACGGCGACCAGCGCGCGCCGGACGAGCGGATCGCAGCACAGGACAGGAGCAACCAGCTACCAAGCGAGGAGGTCCTCATCAACCGTGAGCATGATACAGCGGAGTTGAGACCAGCGAAGAGGCAAAGGACCCCGAACAGTCGTCTGCAGGACGTTGCCACTGAGCCGCAGCTGAGCGAGATCGGCAATTCAGGCGCTCGCGTGCTGATGCAGGCCCCCACCCATCAAGTGGGTGCATTGCCATGGGAAGCGCAGCCCATGATGCAAGGGAGCGGACAAGAACACGCCGCGGCGCCGTACGCCGGAGGCAGTGGGTCGATGCTGGGTGCCTCGGTGCTGCAGCCGGGTCACTCAACGGCGCGCCATCATCATGCGCCGGATTCGTCAGTGGTTGATCTGAATCCCCCCGCACCGTCCGAGTTGCGTGACCATGCTCGTTCTGTGCCGGCGGCGGTGCAGCCAGATCCTCCAATAGGGGTCTCCGGTCGCGACAAGGGTCCCCTCTATTCCAATGATGCGACCGTTGTCGAAGGGCTGAGGTCAGCTTACGCGGGTAAGGTCAAGGAGAGCACGGTCAAGCGCCATGTAAATTCTCTTCTCGGCTTTGGTCGTTGGCTCTTTGACAATAACAGGCCGGGATTTGCTGCTCGGCTTGACGAATCGTCGCTGGATCAGGATCGCAAGGAGTACGAGAGCAGGGGTGGCCCCTCGGAGTACGAGAGCAGGGGTGGCCCCTCGATCGTGGCTAGAGCACTGGGTCGTCTCAAGACGTTGGCGGGCGGAGCGCCAGTGGTCGACCGCCCTGTCCGGAATCCCTACCCTGCCGACGCCGCGCTCATCAGAGATTACACAGCGGCTCTCATCAAAGAGTACAAAGAAGCGCCTGCGACCGGGCCGAATCGCGGTACCATTCAGGTCTATGGATCTACTCTTATACGTTTCAGTGAATACCTGCATGAAAACAAAAAGCCGGGGATTGCGGATCGGCTTCACGAGGGGTCGCTGGATGAAGATGCCAAGCGCTATGTGAACTCCGGTGGTAACCGGAGGATCAGTGCACTAGCTCATCTCCGGAAGTTCGCACCCGGGCGCGAAATTGCCCTTGCTGCTCGTCCGGAAGACGCAGTCGGCATGGAGGCTCGTGCCATTGGGGACGCCGCTGCGCAGCGCAGCGGGCCGCAGGAGGCATTGGGTCGGCCAGAGAGGCCCCCTGGGAAAGCTAAAGACGGGCGGGTGCTCGGCGCATTGGAATGGCTAGGCGACGAACATATCCAGAGGGATTACCAACTCCTGGAGCAGGAGTTGCAGGGGAACAATCCAGATCTCGCCGCCCGGACGCGGTTCGTGGATCCCCTCGTAGCCAATTATCATCTGCGCTTGGGCTCCAAGAGCGTCATGCTAAGCGCATTCCAGCGCATCGTCCATAAGAACGGCAACGACACAGCCGACTTCCTGTTCGTGCCAGTGAGCGATGCCGGTACGACTCGTGAGGAGCGCGGCAAACATTGGTCGCTGCTGTTCGTTGATCGCAGCGACCGGGAACGGCCGGTTGCCTATCATTATGACTCCTACAACGGATGGCATGACCCGCTTGCAAAAGAGCTCGCAGAAAATCTGGGCGCCAGCCTGGAGACCCGCGTGGGCGTATCCCGCATCGCCCAGCAGAGCAACGTGGTGGATTGCGGAGTCTACGTGGTGGACGGCACGCGGGCGCTGGTTGGGCGATTGCAATCGCAGCCAGATGACCTGAACCTCAACAACCTCGTCGTCAATCGGCAGGCACTACAAACCCGCCTCAGGGGTGACGATACATTCGGAACGGCAAATAATCTCACGAACTTTGAACTCATGGACCGACAGGCCCGAGACGCGGTTAAGGAAAGCCCCGTTGGGACGTTTCACCAGCAGATCAAGCGGCTCGGCCAGTCAGCGCCAGACGTTGCTCCCGGGGACCCATTTAAATTTCAAAGTCTTGAGAGCAAGGGGGACGCCGCTGCGCAGCACAGCGGGCCGCAGGAGGAATACAGTTGGCCAGAGTATCTCCCCCCTGGGAAAGCTAATGAAGACGACGCTGTACTGGCATCGTCTTTCGTGCCAACTGGGCCCCATCACCAAGCCTCGGATCCCGCAGGGTCCTTTCGTCCCCTGAGCTGGCGCGACGGCGACCAGCGCGCGCCGGACGAGCGGATCGCAGCACAGGACAGGAGCAACCAGCTACCAAGCGAGGAGGTCCTCATCAACCGTGAGCATGATACAGCGGAGTTGAGACCAGCGAAGAGGCAAAGGACCCCGAACAGTCGTCTGCAGGACGTTGCCACTGAGCCGCAGCTGAGCGAGATCGGCAATTCAGGCGCTCGCGTGCTGATGCAGGCCCCCACCCATCAAGTGGGTGCATTGCCATGGGAAGCGCAGCCCATGATGCAAGGGAGCGGACAAGAACACGCCGCGGCGCCGTACGCCGGAGGCAGTGGGTCGATGCTGGGTGCCTCGGTGCTGCAGCCGGGTCACTCAACGGCGCGCCATCATCATGCGCCGGATTCGTCAGTGGTTGATCTGAATCCCCCCGCACCGTCCGAGTTGCGTGACCATGCTCGTTCTGTGCCGGCGGCGGTGCAGCCAGATCGCCCAAAAGTGGTCTCCGGTCCCGACAAGGGTCCTCTTTATTCCAACGATGCGACCCTTGTCGAAGGGCTGAGGTCAGCACTCTATGCCGGTAAGGTCGGGGAGATCACGGTCAAGCGCCATGTAGATATTCTTTTCGGCTTTGGTCATTGGCTCGTTGAAAATAACAAGCCGGGGATTGCGGATCGGCTTCACGAGGAGTCGCTGGATCGGGATCGCAAGGAGTACGAGATCTGGGGTGGCGGCCCCTCGGCCGTGGCTGGGTCACTGGGTCGTCTCAAGACGTGGGCGGGCGGAGCGCCAGTGGTGGGCCGCCCGGCCCTGAATCCCCACCCTGCCGACGCCGTGCTCATCAGAGAGTACACAGCGGCTCTCATCAAAGCGTACGAGGCAGCGCCGACCGGGCCGAAACCCCGTACCGTTGAGGTCTATGGGTCTGCTCTTAGACGTTTCAGTCAATGCCTGGTTGAAAACAAAAAGCCGGGGATTGCGGATCGGCTTCACGAGCGGTCGCTGGATGAAGATGCCAAGCGCTATATGAAAACCGCTGAAATCAGTGCACTAACTCATGTCCGGAAGTTCGCACTCGGGCGCGAAATTGCCCTTGCTGCTCGTCCGGAAGACGCAGTCGGCATGGAGGCTCGTGCCATTGGGGACGCCGCTGCGCAGACCGCGGCACAAGCTCATGGCCACGCAGGAGAGCAGGGACCCATCTCTCGAGCTCAACAAGTCGCGCCAGCGCCGTTTGAACGGCACTTGGGCAAGAAGCGCGAGGCCCAGGACGGACTGACGAGTACACTTGACAGGAGCAACCTCGTGAACAGCGGGGGCGTCATCATAAACAATGAACATTCCACAGCGCTGTTGAGACCGGCGAAGAGGCAGAGGACTGATAATCCGCAAAGCCGCGCCATGGGGCGGCAACTGAGCGAAGCAACCACGACGTCCATCAGCCAAGCCTCCGATCAAGCCCGAGCGGACCTAGTGGCTTCCTTCAGAAGCAGGGAGCGCTCCGACGCGGGGCGTTGAGCTCCATGGCTGGGGTCAAGCAGAACAGCTCTCTTGACGACAGAGGCGCTGATGCGATCTCCGGACCGGTAGCTCTCGCCGTAATTGATCAGGCTGGTACTGTTGGAAGGCTTGATCAGCCTCGTCACCCCAATCTCCAGCATAGCTCACTGTCACGCGGCCAGCGTGCCTCCGTAGCTAACATCTACGTCAGCGTTGAAGAAGTAGCCTGCGCCACGGGATGTTTTGACCAGGCGAGGGTTGGCCGCA
>NZ_JAMYSJ010000055.1:0-10847 GCF_040321855.1 Mesorhizobium sp. M0227
ACGGCTCCATCGAGATCACATTCGCCTATCACAATGGCGATGAGGCCATCCTCAAAGCCAAACGGGACACTTCTTCAACAGCCTGTTAGAAGCCTTCTCGGTTGAGTCGATCTACTACCACCCGAAAATTCAACTCCGCTTGGCGTTGCGACACAGCAAGATAACCGGCGCTGATCCAGACAAATTGACGGTGGAGGCACGGGACGCGGCCATCGCTGCCGTCGTGTCCCATGGTGCAAGGCTGAGCGAACGAACGATAGAAGGATCGCTGAGGGAAGAACTGATGGGCAAGCTCCCGAAGCGCCAAGACATCGCCGCCGCTCAACCAATTCAGGTTACGATTGACGTACCTGCGGCGGTAGAGCGTGAACGAAATCTCCTCCACGAGGCGTGTGAACGGAAGGACCTATCATATATCGTCGCTCGTTATCCGATCAGGGAAACCCCGGCGCTACGCCAAATAGCTTGGAAGCTCGGGTTCCAGGGTGAAGGCCAATACGAAGATGCGGTCAGGAAACTTATGATCGACGAACCGGAAGCCCTAAATTTCGTTAGGTCATTGTTCGGATCGCTGTATGAGGACATTACCGCGAGTTGATCGTTGGTGAGCGCTATGCCCAAGGATTGCCGCAATCGAGTCCTCTAACTACTGACGGCCACCACTGGCACCTATGTCGATGACATCCCCCACGCGAGCGGACTAGACGAGCCAGCCGGACACCACCTTCACAGTTTTGCGACGCAACAACTCGCCGACGATCTGGCGACAGGAAGGACGTATTCGAATGGGTACCGTCATAGACTTTTACAAAGGCTCACGCTCCATCTCCCAATCGAAGATGCTTCCGTCCGATGACCCGGATTTGAAGTTGATCCAACTCGTCGATGAGAGCCGAAGGCTCAAACTCCGGATTGTCGAACTTGATAGCCTCATACAGAGGGAGATGGAGAGGGGATAAAATCTAAACTATCCAGCGAGTTGCAAAAATAGACTCCATTATATTTCTTGTAGCCCTGCGTTTGCTATTGACTTTCACGTATATTTATGATATACTCTAGGATGAGGCTGGCAATTTAACGGCCGTCTTCCAAAGCTCTGCAGCCTTCTAACGGCCTGAGCGATTAACGCCTAAAAACTAAGAAACACCAACAACCCCAAAGCCTGTTCAACCTCGTCTCTTCTGGGACTTGGACGGTTTTCTATGAAGGAATCGATGAACAAAGATACGCCTACCGATATTGCATCAATTGGAACACCAGAATTAAACTACATTGGCAATTTTCCAGAGCCGTTTGACGTGACTCTCATCACCTTGGAGAACGAGCGCAACTCCGGTCACGTAAAGCTGCTGAAGACCGAACATAACCTCTATCGATCCGAATTCATTGGCGTCGATGATCCAGCCTTGGGGACGTTTACGTCTCGAAACGGCCTTGTCCGGGCACTCCGCGACTGGTCAGAGAAGAACGGCTGGAAGATCGAGATGGCTCATGTCTCATCCCAGACAGGCGCACGCCTCGACGTCAATCTCTCCGCGATCTGACCTCACCTTCATTCCAAACCATTTTTCAAACTCAATTTAGAAAGGCAGTTTTATGTCTGTTTCACTTTCCGTATCCGACCGCGCCATGATCTCCAAGAAACTCGCCGAAATGGGTGAGGCAGAACGGGAGATGCTTCGTATTCGTGTTCATCAAGCCGCCGAAGCCCTCGATGGTGTGGCCTCTCCCGAGTTTGGGGAGCTTGTCGCAATGGCTTTGCTAGAAAAGCGAGGACTCGCCAAGGGAAGCATGGAGGATGCAATCCGCCGCGTCCCTGTGGCCGACAAGGGTCCCAAGAAGTCGTCAGTCTTCGCTCAAATGAGCGCGGGCAGAAAGGCCGACTGATGCAGGCCCGCCCTGTCCGAATCTTGGAGGGCTCTCGCAAGGGGGCCTTTCTTGTACATGTCCCGCTGTCTCGGTTTGGTGAAGGCGAGGCTGTCCTAGACCTTCCCGACTATAACGAACTCGTCGCCCTGAAACTCTACCCGAACTGGTCGATCCTTGGAGGTTCCGTCTCCGCAAGGGGGCCATGCGGCCTCCGGCTGATCGTCGCCCGTGTCTTGGCTGATGCCAAGGCCGGTCAGATCGTAGAGTACCTAGACGGCGATCCGCTGAACCTCCGTCGCTATAACCTGTCGATCCGAGACGGCTTCTCAACCAAGCATGACCGTGCCCTCCTGATCGAGGCAAAGGAACGGCTGGAAGCGGAGAAGGCCGAGAGGATCGAAGCCGGTTCCTATCATCCGGCATTTCGAAAGCCTTTGATCTTCCGTCCCGCCAAGGTGGCGAAGTCGCGGCGTAAGGGTCAGGTCGTCTTCAAGGCCCGGAATCTCCCGGTGTCCCATGCTTGACCTCTCGGTCCCGACAAGGAGTCAGATCAAATTCGGTCTGTGTGTTTGTCACTGTGGGAGGGAATTCACCAAGCGTAGGCACGGCCAAAGGTTTTGCTCTGAGGAATGTGGAAACAGGGCTAGGGCGAAGCGTGCGGGACGCGTCTCGGACAATCCACGGCATGTTGCGAAACGGGGACGTTTGAGGCGTCTCCAATCGGCCAACTTACCGGAATCACCTGCTGTCAGGGAAGCCCAAGAAGCGATAAAAGGAGCTACCCGCTACCCCTATACCGGGAAGCCGTGCAATCAGTGTAAATTATATAACGAAAGCAACGGATTACGAGGTGCAGAATCGAGGTCGAACAGTGCCGATTCAGGGCGTCTTTGGCCGGTTGATCTAATAGGTGGCAAGAGGACCCTTACCAGCCTCGATTTGAACCTTTTGCGGAATGTTGCTGAGACTGAGTTAGCATCCGTCCCGATGGTTTCAGCGCCATGACTCCAATCAATATCGGAGTTGATACTACCGCAACGATCCGGGGCGGAAAAATCGTGGTCTTGCGACGGGGCGTCGTCAGGGAATTCCAGTCAGTCAACGAATATGTCGATTCCGTCGCTCTCAGGAGCGGAAGGGTGCCTAGTGAGGTCATCAAAGCCCTTCACGACCTGATGCGGGAGGATCGATACGCCCGGAGCGAGAAACACATCGATAAGCCGAAGCTAGGCTACTGGCTTCACCCCGAACAACTGCCTAACGGAAAGGAGAGACACGAACTTGGCACTACACAAATTTGACCCATCACCTGCACCCGACGAAAGCATGTTCATTGTAGGCGGTCGGGGGTTCAAGACATGGGAGGAGGTCGAAAAGTTCTACAAACTCCCGGTCTCGCTAACCGACAGGGTAATGGCCGATCTACATAAGGTGTTTGAACAAAGCGGTCACAATCCGTCAGACGCACAATGGCAGGGTTTGCAGGACCTCATTTCGCATCTTGAAGCGATGGCGAACGGGGCAGCGAAAAGCCTCTACTATCTGTCTCCGCTGGACCCGGGTGTTGGCAAGAGTCAGTCGATCATCCATTTCGTACGGAGGCTGATGGAGTCAGAGGGGCACAAAGAGGCTTCGGTCCTGATCTGCCTCGGGCGATTGGCTGAGATCAAGCCAATGGTCGAACAGATGGCACTGAAGAAGGACGATTTTGCAATCCTTGTCGAGACCGCCGATTCAGAAAAGACGGACGAGCGCAGCGTCCTTTTGAGGGAGCTGAACACGGCTGGAAACCATCAGCACCGCAAGGCTCGTGTCCTCTTCACGACGCAGCAAATGCTCACCGCAAGGACGAAGGGAACGAAGAGCTTCGGGGGAGTCGACGCATTCCACTATGACGGCAAACCCCGTCAGGTCCGGGTATGGGATGAGGCAATTCTTCCCGCCAGAGAGATGTCGATCAACATAGCCCAGATTGGCGCACTGAAAGAACCTGCTAGGTATGACAAGAGGCTCTACAGCGCCCTCGGGAAACTAGAAGCTGACATCCAGTCGGCAGAGGATCAATCGGTCTTCTGGGTGCCCGACATGGAGAGCGAAACCGGAGTTGATCACAACAACGCCATTCGCCTGTACGGAGAAGAGAAGCGATCAATCCAAGAGGCTGCAAACGACCTCTGGCTGCTATCGGGCAAGCCTGTCGTCATCGAGAAGATTGGTTATACGAACGCGTTTATCCACTACGATGGCACCCTCCCCGATGACATAAAGCCGATGGTTATCTGCGATGCTTCAGGCAGAGTCAGGCAGACATACACCCATTGGGAGAAGGGACGCGGGGACCTTGTAATCCTGTCGTCTGGTGGGAAGAACTACCGAAATCTGAACGTCCATATATGGCGTAGGGGTGGGGGTAAGTCCTCATGGTCAGACGAGAATGCAGAAACCCTTCTAGACGGGATTATCAGGACGGTGAACTCTAGGCCGGACGAGCGATTCCTTATCGTCCATCACAAGGGCGGGAAACGCATAGGAGACATCCCGAAGGCGATTAGGGCGAAGGCTGACAATCCTGACCGCCTGTCGTTCGTCTATTGGGGAGGATCGGACTTCAAGGCGACAAACAGCTTCAGGGACGTTGAGAACGTCATTCTTGCAGGGACACTCTTCTATGCACCCGAGACGTATATCGCCCGGGCCAGGATGTCGTCCGGCATAAGGTCAGAGGAACAGGTCAAGGCAGATGTTCTCCGGAAGGTCAAAGACGGGGAACACGCTGACATGATCCTTCAGGCTGTATGCCGTGGCGCAGTCCGGAAATCGGTAGCGAACTCATGCGGCAAGTGTGACGTCTATGTCATCGCTGATCCTCAGACAGGCATCCCGGCAATGCTCGAAGGCAAAGAGGGAGCGATCGAGATTTTCCCCGGATGCACGGCTGTCGATTGGTCTCCTGTCGAGAGGGAATTGAACGGTCATGTCGGGAAGTCTGTCGAACTGATCGTCCAACACTTCATGGATAACCCCGGCCTTAGGGAGAAGCTCAAATCGCCAACGGCTCGTGATTGGCTGGGGTTGGACGTGCACGACTGGAACAGCGATGTCCTCGGGCACCGGGACTTCGAAGGTGCACTTGCGGCACGGGGCATCCGTCTCACTAGGGCAAGAGGCAGAGGCGGAAGTTCCTTCGAGCGAATGTAGCAATAGGGGGAACGCCCTTCGGCGGCATATCTCGAAGAATTTCCTTCTGGTTTTCGACAATAAACTAATTGGGGGAAATCTAGTTAAAGATGCTATAAGGAGCATTCCCCTAATTAAATTTTCTCTATTGGTATCCAACATTGGGATTTGGGATTTATTGCTGTAGAGAATTTTGTCTCAATGCTGTCAGGCCAATGAAGGGCATGAGTTCTTGGACTGCCTCCCGGTAGGGTATGCCGGCCCGGTTCTCTCCCGCTTTGCTCCATACGAGAGCAGGAGGGACACAACGGGGGGAGTTCGGGCCGCTATCTGGCGAATTCAGCCTGATCGAATGGACCCAGTGGAGAAAGAAGCCATCGAGCCTCCTCTTGTCTCCTCCTCTTTGTCGCAAGCCGGAGGCACCTAGCGAGCGCTGATGCCCTTCGGACCCTCAGGCGAAGCTGCTGGAAGAATGCCCGAAGCCAGTAATTTTTTGGAGATTTTTCTTTGTCGAGATACCTAATGGTACGGGCCGGGGGCGTCCCCCTTGTACCCCGGTAGGGGTGGCCGCCTGTCACACTGGTGTCACAACCGACAGCGAGTCGGCCCGGTTCAAGACGGGCGATTAGCTCAGTAGTCAACTTGTTTGACGTCCGACCTAAAACGTCGTAGATTGCGTAAGCAACTGATTTATCAGCGTTTTTGGGAGAAGGAGAGCGCTACTCTCTTGATTGGAATGGTGGGCGATGACGGGCTCGAACCGCCGACATCTTCGGTGTAAACGAAGCGCTCTACCAACTGAGCTAATCGCCCGCTCCGGGCCGGACCTTTAAGCGGTCAGGGTCCGCTTCGCAAGGCCAAATGAATGCAGGACGCCCTGGTTGGATGCCGGTTTTGCCAACAAAACGCCGGCTGTCAAAAAACCTTCTCCTGTTTGCTGTTATGCTGTCCTGTCGCGCTTGACACCCGGTGGCGAACCCCTTATCCAGCGCCCCAACGACGAACACGGCTGACACGTGTTCGCCATGCGCGGGTGTAGCTCAGTTGGTTAGAGTGCCGGCCTGTCACGCCGGAGGTCGCGGGTTCGAGCCCCGTCACTCGCGCCATTTCTCTCAAGGGTATCAAGCTCTTGGCTTCAGAGAAATGTCGACATTGATTGTCAAAAATATTGTCTTGCAAGAGACCTGAGGTCACTCAGGTCCTTTCGGCCCGTGCCTACGTCTGCCCCGCAAGATCACCCCCTCCCCAGTAGTGCCTCGACCTCCTGCAACGTCGGCATCGACGGTGCAGTCCCCGGTCGCGTCACGGAGATACCGGCGACGGCGCAAGCAAAGCGCACCGCCTGCAACGGCTCCACGCCCCGCGACAACGCCGCGGCAAGACCACCATTGAAGGCATCGCCTGCCCCGGTGGTCTCGACCACGGCGCCCGCACTGACGGCGGGAACATGGTCGGAACGCTCCTTCGAATGCAAAAGCGCGCCCTTGTCACCCAGCGTGACGATGACCGTGCCGACACCCTTTTCGAGCAGCTTGTCCGCGGCGGCTCGCGCCTCGTCGACTGAGGATACCTTCATCCCGGTCAATTCCTCCGTCTCCGTCTCATTGGGCGTGAGGTAGTCGCACAGCCTGTAGATGCGGTCGGGAAGCTTTGCCGCAGGCGCCGGGTTGAGGATCGTCGTCACCCCTGCCCCACGCGCGATCTCCAGCGCCCGCATGGCTGCTTCGATCGGCTGTTCGAGCTGGGTGACGAAGACGCCGGCACCGCTGATCAGCCCGGCATTGGCTTCGATGTCGGCTGGTGAGATCAGCATGGCGGCACCGGGGCTGACGATGATGGCGTTGTTGCCGGTGGTCTCCTCGACGAAGATGTAGGCGGCACCGGTGTAGCTTTCCGGCGTGTCGATGACGGCATTATTGACGCCCGCCTGCGCCCAGGTCTGCCTGGCCATGTCGGCGAAGGGATCGACGCCGAGGCGGGTGAGGAAGGTGACGTCGGCGCCGAGCTTCCCGGCGGCCACGGCCTGGTTCGAGCCCTTGCCGCCCGGCCCCAGCGTGAAGGATGTGCCGAGGATGGTTTCGCCCATGCGCGGCTGCCGCTGCGCCCTGTAGGCGGTGTCGGCGACGAACACACCCAGGATGACGACCGGCTTCATGACGACCGGCTTGCCCGAAGCCATGCCGCTACTCCGCATCCGGCGGCACGACGCCCTTGCGGAAGGCGAAGCAGCCGTAGAAGCGGCGCTCACCTGCCTGGATCACGCAATAGGCCTGTTTGGCGCGCTCGTAGAAAGCATAACGCTCGACCGCGATCATCGGCCACGACTTGCCCTCGGCGTTGTCGACCTCCTTCTGCACTTCGCTTTGCACGGGCGGAATCTCGTCCGGCTTGCCGACAATCTCCATGCGTGCGGCCGAATCATCGACGAATGTGTCGAGCGGGTAGAGCGACAGCACCGCCTTGACCACTTGCGCCGCCGAGGCATCGATGCGCAGCACGCGGCCGAGCGCCGTCTGGCGCGCCACCGAATCGGACGGAAAATTGGTGTCGGCGATGATCAGATCATCGCCATGCCCCATTGCCCGCAATGCCTGCAGCACGTCGGCATTGAGCAGCGGGTTGATGCCTTTGAGCATGGTATTCCTCGTGAGTTGGGATCAGAGACGCTTGCCGGTCTCTGCGTCGAAAAGGTGGATCTGATCGAGCCGGGGCTTCAGGGTCAGCGTGTCGCCGGGCTTGAAGTCGTGCCGCTCACGAAACAGCGCCACCATCTCGCCGTCGCCGAAGCGCAGGAACACCAGCGTTTCCGAGCCGGTCGGCTCGACCACCGAAATCTTCGCTGGCACGCCATCGGGATGGATCTCGAGATGCTCCGGGCGCACGCCATAGACGACAGCCTGGCCATCCTGCGCTGCATTGCCTGGTGCAATCGGGAACAGCGTGCCTGCAATGTCGACACCGGGCCTGGCACCCTTGCGCATGACGCCCTTGAGCAGGTTCATCGAGGGCGAACCGATGAAGCCGGCGACAAACAGGTTGGCCGGTCTGTCGAACAGTTCGAGCGGCGCGCCGACCTGCTCGATGCGGCCGTCGCGCATGACGACGATCTTGTCGGCCATGGTCATGGCTTCGATCTGGTCGTGGGTGACGTAGATGGTAGTGGTCTTCAGCCGCTGGTGCAGCTCCTTGATCTCGGTGCGCATCTGCACGCGCAGCTTGGCGTCGAGATTGGAGAGCGGCTCGTCGAACAGGAACACTTGCGGATTGCGCACGATGGCGCGGCCCATGGCCACGCGCTGGCGCTGGCCGCCGGAAAGCTGGCGGGGATAGCGCTTCAGATAAGGGTTGAGGTCGAGGATATCGGCGGCGCGCTTGACCCGCTCGGCGACCACGGCCGGATCGGTTTTCCTGAGCTTGAGGGCAAAGGCCATGTTCTGCTCGACCGTCTTGTGCGGATAGAGCGCATAGTTCTGGAACACCATGGCGATGTCGCGCTTGGCCGGCGGCAGATGATTGACGACGCGGTCGCCGATGGCGATCGTGCCGGCGGAGACGGTCTCCAACCCAGCCACCATCCTGAGCAACGTGGACTTGCCGCAACCCGAAGGGCCAACCAGCACCACGAACTGTCCGTCTGCGATATCGACGCTGACTTCGTGCAGAACCTTGACCGTTCCAAAGGCCTTGGCCACCTTGCTGATCGCGACTTGCGCCATATCTCCCCCATCGGCTCCATTAGCCGTAGGCGCAGAAGCTACCCAACGCGACCTGCCAGGGCAAGTCGGTCTCTTATAGATAAAAACCCGCTCTCGTTGACACGGCGTTTGGTTGTGAGAATAGTGGCAGGCGCTGGTCAAAATGTCGGTACCCGATCCGCAGGGAATTTCAATCGACGCAGGGTGGGGTCCTGCCTAATTCGTTTCCGAACCGGGGAGCATCCTTGGCGCTCCAGCGTCCGACAGTTGGCCGATTTATTCACACTGATGTTCTGGGAGGAAATAGGCGATGAGAACGGGTCTTTACGAGAAACTGGTTCGTGCCGGCGCCACAAGGCGCGACATATTGAAGGGCGCGGCCAGCATGGCCGCGATCGCAGCCGCATCCGGCGCCGGACTTGGCGCCTTGACGCGACCGGCCTCCGCGGCAAGCGAATTGCGCTCCAAAATCCTGCAGATCCCCGGCGTCGGCAAAGGCCAGCCGACGGACGCCGATTTCCAGAAGGTCGGTGAACTCTGCCTCGAGGCGACCAAGGCCAACGTCAAGGAAGGCGAATTCGCCGGCGTCGAGCTGACCTTCATGGGTCTCAACAACCAGAACCTGCACAATGTGCTGTTCCGCGGCTTCCTGAAGCCATGGGAGACCTATACCGGCGCCAAGATCAACTGGATCGACCTGGCGCAGGCCGACTACAACGCCCGCCTGCAGCAGTCGATCGCCACCGGCACCGTCGATTTCGACATCATCGAGATGGGCGCGCCGTTCGAAGGCGATGTCTGCGGCAAGGGCCTGACCTCGGAAATGCCGGATTGGGTCAAGGACCAGATCGACATGAAGGACGTCGTGGCCTATCTGCAGCCGCCGGTCGGCACCTGGGACGGCAAGCAATACCGCGTGACCGTCGACGGCGACGCGCACAATTTCAACTACCGCACCGACGTGTTTACCGATGCCGACCTCGCCAAGGCCTGGAAGGACGGCGGCGGCGAAGGTGAATGGGGCGTGCCGAAGACCTGGCAGCAGGTCCAGGCGGTGACGAAGTTCCTCAAGGGAAAGAAACTCAAGGACCAGGACGTCTTTGGCTATCTCGACGCGCCCAAGGCGTGGGGTGGTTTCGGCTTCTATTTCCTCGGCAGCCGCGCTAGCGCCTATGCCAAGCATCCGGACGACAAGGCCTGGCTGTTCGACGCCGACACGATGAAGCCGCGCGTCAACAATCCGGCCTGGGTGCGCGCCATCCAGGACGTCATCGACGCGCTGCCGTCCGAACCCGCCGACCAGATCAACGCCGATCCGAACACGACCGCCTTCCAGCAGTTCCTGGCCGGCACCGGCTCGATGGTCACCTGGTGGGGCGACGTCGGCTCCAACGTCAAGACCAACGACTCTTCCGTCGTCGGCGACGTCACCGGCTTCTCGATCCTGCCTGGCTCGGACGATGTCTACAATGCGAAGACCGGCGCCTGGGACAAGCTCGCCAGCGGCCCGAACTATGCGCCCAACTGCGCCTATCTCGGCTGGGGCGTCTATGTCATGGCCCGCGTCGATGCCGACGAAAAGAAGAAGAAGGCGGCATGGTCCGCCGCCGCTCATCTCGGCGGCAAGGACCTGTCGATCTGGACGGCGATGTATCCATCGGGCTTCCAGCCTTACCGCAACTCGCATTTCGACATTCCCGAATGGGTGGCGGCCGGCTACGACGAGGCGTTCATCACCTCCTACCTCAAGTCGGAATCCGACAGCTACAACCATCCGAACGCGGCGATCGAGCCACGCATCCCCGGCATCTTCCAGTACTACAGCGCCGCCGAGGACATCCTGGCCAACACTTTCGCCGGCAAGATGAAGGCGCAGGAAGGCGCCGACGCCATTGCGGCGGCCTGGGAGAAGCTGACCGACCAGATCGGCCGCGACAACCAGATCAAGCTCTACAAAGCTTCGCTCGGCATGTAGGCTGGCCTATGAACCGTGGGGCGGCGGGACAGCCCCGCCCCAGTTTGCCGGGGCCCGCGGCCAGAGCGGCTATAAACAGGGGCGGTTTTTGGGGTGGGACGAGTGAGCCGCGCGACCCTGGGCGGGCGAGG
>NZ_JAMYSJ010000056.1:0-6396 GCF_040321855.1 Mesorhizobium sp. M0227
CTGGCCTCCAATCCAGCCAGCATCTTGAATCACAAACATCCGGCTTTGGGAATCCTACGATTCTCTCAAAATAGGAATCGCTCTAAAGCGCAGGATCTCGCGGCCGTCCTTGTCCGATATGATGAGCTTGCCGGCATCGACACGGTATGACGCCGCCTTGGCCAGCGCATCGAACAGCGCCTTTTCCTCGGCCATCACCTCGGGCGCACAGGCCTTGTAGGTAGAACCGATGTCTCTGATCACGATCGTTTGGCCATCGAGTTTGGCAGTGGCGAAATAGGTGTTGCAGGGGCCGCTGCCGCCCGCCTTGCCGGCCTCGCTGACCCTGAATGTCGCTTGCGGGGCAGCAATGGCGCCGATGCCGTCGACATAGTCGACCAGCCAGAGCTGATCGAAGACCGAAACCATGGGCTCGGCGCTCGGGGTGACCATCTTCAGCATGATGGTCTGCGGCACGTCGGCCAGCGGATCGACCTGATGGCGCATATCGGAGATGAACAGCAGCTTGTCATCGACGGTGATGCGGGCTTGCAACGCGTAGGTCATCTGCGACCGGATGACGGAAGGGTCGAATTTGATCTCGAAGCTGATCGGCACCTGGCCGGCCGGCTGCACTTTCTGCTCGCCGATGATGGTGGCAGGCGCATCGGCCAGCGACACATCGGCAAGTTGTACGGACAGCACGGCACTGGGCGGCAAGGCAATGCGCTCGCGATAGATGACCTCGCCCCTCACGGCCTGTTCGGCGGCAACAGACTGGTCCGGAACGGCCAATATGCCGACGACCAGAGGCACGAAACCGAAGATGAAGAACTCCGCGATCCTGTCCAGCATGACCATCTCCCTCACCCCTGGCTGCCAATGCCCCGGGCTGCCAATGCCCCAGGCTGACCAATCCTGCCAATTGGCCAAAGGATTGCGGTCAATGCATGGCTGCGGCGGATCTTATTCGGACTGAGACCAGCGTTGCGCGGCCGTTGCATCGGCCTCCTTGGCCTCGACCCAGCCACCCTCCGAGCCGTCAGCCCGATGCTCCTTCTTCCAGAAGGGCGCGCGCGATTTCAAATAGTCCATCAGAAAATTCGCCGCCTCGAACGCCGCATGGCGATGCGCCGAGGCTGCCACGACCAGCACGATGTTCTCGCCGGGCGCGATCTTCCCGTGGCGGTGGATGGCGGTGAGCCCCTGCAATGGCCAACGCTCGACCGCTTCAGCAGCGATGCGGGCGATTTCCGCTTCGGCCATGCCGGGATAGTGTTCGAGCTCGAGCGCTGAGAGCGCGCCCTGCTCGTCGCGGCAAAGGCCTGAGAAGGTCACCACGGCGCCGATATCGGCGCGGCCTTGCGTCAGTCTGGCGATCTCGGCGGCGACGTCAAAATCCTGGCGCTGAATGCGCACGACAGGTAAGACCCCGCCGCTCATGTCAGCCCCCGGTCATCGGCGGGAACAGCGCGATTTCGCGGGCGCCCGCGATCTTCTCGCGGTGCTCGACATGTTCCTGGTTGATGGCGACGCGGATCACGTCGGGATATCGCAGCGCGTGCTCGTAGCCCTCGCCGCGCGATTTCAGCCAGCGCAGGAGATCGGCGACCGTCTCGATGCCGGCAGGCAGGTCGACATCCTCCTCAGGCAGGCCGATGCGTTCGCGCACCCAGGCAAAATAAATGAGCCGGGTCGTCATCTCACTCGTCCATGATGTGCTTGAGGCCGGCGCGGAAATAGTCGTAGCCCGTATAGAGCGTAACCAGCGCCGCGATCCACAGCAGCACCAGCCCGGTCTGGGTGGTCAGCGGAAAAATCTTGTCGCCGGCCGGTCCGGCCAAGAGGAACGCTATGGCGACCATCTGGATGGCGGTCTTCCATTTTGCCAGCTGCGTCACCGGCACCGAAACTTTCAGCGCCGCCAAATATTCGCGCAGACCCGAGACGAGGATTTCGCGGCACAGGATGATGATCGCGGCCCACAACGACCAGCCGGCAATGCCCGCATGGCGATCGGTGTCGGCGGCCAGCAGCAGCAGGCAGGTGGCGACCAGCAGCTTGTCGGCGATCGGGTCGAGCATCTTGCCGATGTTGGAGGTCTGCTGCCAGGCGCGCGCCAAATAGCCATCCAGATAATCGGTGATCGAGGCGAGCAGGAAGATGATCAGCGCCGACCAGCGGGCAAAGTCGCTCGACTTCAGATGTCCTTCGAGAAAAAAGCATAGCACCACCAGCGGCACCGCGACGATGCGGGCGTAGGTGAGCATATTGGGCAGGTTGAACGCGCGCTTGGCCATATCTGGGAAACTCTTTCTGCCTGCCTACTCAAATCAGAAGCGAATGTAGGGGGTCAACAGGCGAGAATCGATTGACCAGACGAAAATAGCATCCTTGCTGTCAGCTCTCATGGAAATGATTGTAGACCAGTTTCGCCACCTGCTCGGAAATACCGTCGACTTTCCTCAAATCCTCGATGGCGGCGCGGCTGACCGCCTTGGCGGTGCCGAAGGCCAACAACAAGGCGCGTTTGCGGCCTGGACCGATACCGCTGATCTCGTCGAGCGGGCTCTTGACCATCTCCTTCTTGCGGCGCGCCCGATGCGAACCGATCGCGAAACGATGGACCTCATCGCGCAGCCGCTGGACGAAATAGAGCACGGGATCGCGAACCGGCAGCGAAAACGAGTCCCTGCCTTTGACGAAGAACCGTTCGCGGCCGGCGTCGCGGTCCTGGCCCTTGGCGATGCCGATGGCAACCACGCGGTCCTCGATGCCGAGATCCGAAAGGATCTTGCGCACCGCGGTCATCTGGCCCTGGCCACCGTCAATCAGGATGACATCGGGCCAGGCCGGGAAGCTGCCGGAGATATCGTCCTCCATATCGTCTGCCGAACCATCAACTGCATCGTCAGCCGGGACATCGCCATGCTCCTTGAGCAACCGCGAAAACCGTCGCTCCATCACCTCGCGCATCATGCCGAAATCGTCACCAGGCGTGATCTCGGTCGAGCGGATGTTGAATTTCCGGTACTGATTCTTCACAAAACCTTCCGGCCCGGCGACGACCATGGCGCCAACGGCATTGGTGCCCATGATGTGCGAATTGTCGTAGACCTCGATGCGCACCGGCGGCTTCGGCAGGCCGAATGTCTCGGCGAAACCCGCAAGCAGGCGTCCCTGGGTGGAGGTTTCAGCCAGCCGGCGTCCGAGCGCCTCGCGGGCATTCTGCAGGGCGTTGTCGGTCAGGTCCTTCTTCTCGCCACGCTGCGGCACGGAGATCGCGACCTTGCGGCCGGCGCGGGTGGAGAGCGCCTCGGCCAATAGTTCCTGATCCTCGACGCCATGCGACAGAAGAATGTTCCGCGGCGTCGGCTTGTCGTCATAGAACTGCGCCAGGAACGAACCCAACACCTCGGCTGCTTCCAACGCCGGATCGGCCTTGGGGAAATAGGCGCGGTTGCCCCAGTTCTGGCCGGTGCGGAAGAAGAACACCTGGATGCAGACCTGGCCGCCTTCCTGATGGATGGCGAAGACATCGGCTTCGTCGACGGTAGCCGGATTGATGCCCTGGTGGCTCTGCACATGCGACAGGGCCGCAAGTCGATCGCGATAGATCGCGGCGCGCTCGAAATCGAGAGCTTCCGACGCCTGCTGCATGGCGGCCGAGATTTCCGTCTTCACCTTTTGGCTGCGGCCGGACAAGAAGTCCTTCGCCTCATTGACCAGTTCGGCATAGTCCTGGTGCGAAACCTCTCCGGTGCAGGGGCCGGCGCAGCGCTTGATCTGATAAAGCAGGCATGGCCGCGTGCGGTTCTCGTAGAACGAGTTGGTGCAACTCCTGAGCAGGAAGGCGCGCTGCAGGGAGTTGATGGTGCGGCCAACGGCACCGGCCGAGGCGAAGGGCCCGAAATAATCGCCTTTGCGCGAGCGCGCGCCGCGATGCTTGTAGATGCCGGGCGAGACATGGTCGCCGGTCAAGAGGATATAGGGAAACGACTTGTCGTCGCGCATCAGGACGTTGAAGCGCGGCCGCAAGCGCTTGATAAGGTTGGCTTCGAGCAGCAGCGCTTCGATCTCGGTGCGGGTGACGACGAACTCCATCGTCGACGTTTCGCGCACCATGCGGCCGATGCGGGTGGTGTGGAAGCGGCCTTGCGCGTAGTTGGTGACGCGCTTCTTCAGGCTGCGCGCCTTGCCGACATAGAGCACATCGCCGGCAGCGTTCATCATGCGGTAGACGCCGGGCGCGTTGGGCAGCCGCTTGACCAGCGTCTGGATCACCTCGGCGCCGATCATGCCTTCCGCGTCGCCGGCATGCGGCGTCCAGTCGATGGCGGTGAAGGCGACATCGGGACCGACGGTTTCAACGATCTCCTCGACTGCCTCGTCCTCGACGTCGATATCGGGGGGCAGATCGTCGGCGCCGCCGCGCGGCTTGCTTTTGTGGTCTACGGGACTCATTCCGTCATGCCTGTCACATCGGGCGTCTGCCACGCAAGATGCTGGCCGCCATCAAGCGCGATCATCTGGCCGGTGACCGAGCGCGCTTCCCAGAGATAGCGGATCGTGGCGCCGAATTCCGGCAAATCCGGGCCGCGCTTCAGGACCAAGCCATCGACTTGGGCTGCAAAATCGCTGTCATCCTGACGCGCGTTCTTCAGGGTCGGCCCCGGGCCGATGGCATTGACGCGGATGCTGGGGCCGAGCGCTTGCGCCATCATCTGCGTGGCCGTCCACAGCGTCGACTTGGACAGCGCATAGGAGAAGTAGCGCGGCGTCGGCCGCCAGACGCGCTGATCGATCATGTTGACGATCAGGCCCTCCTGCCCTGCCGGCAACGCCCGGGCGAAATTCTGCGCCAGGAGCGCGGGCGCTTTCACATGGACGGCAAAGTGCCGGTCCCAGGCCCGCCACTCGAAATCCAGAACCGAATCGTCCTCGAACAGCGACGCATTGTTGACCAGCAGCGGAATCGGTCCGAGCGCTGCTTGCGCCTGGCCGACGAGATCGCCAACGGCGTCCATATCGGTCAGGTCGGCGGCGACCACGGCGGCACGGCCACCTCCGGCGATGATTTCGGCAGCCAACACATCGGCCTGGGTGCGCGAGCGGTTGCAATGAATGGCGACGGCAAAACCGTGGGCGGCGAGATCCTCGACGATCGCCCTGCCGATCCGCCTGGCCCCGCCCGTCACCAGCGCCGTGACAGTGGCTTTGCTCATATCGTGTCAATCCTCAATTTCGGGCCGAAAAAGCGGTGCCGGCGAAATATGGCCCGGCATGCGTTAAATGGTGTTCGCACCTTGGGCAGCATTGTGGCGAAACGGCCGTTTGGACATCCCGGCCCGCCCTGGACTCGGGCGCGCCCGACCGCAATATAGGGTGCTGGAGTCCTTGCACCAAGCGGTGTGCAGCGCAGCACGGGATCGTTCCTGCCATTTCGCTGTTGCGAAGATGCAACGTCAAGGTTCTGCCTCATTCGTGCCGGGGAATGACCCAAGTTCAGGTTCGCTTCAGCCGCATTTTGACACGACATTTGGAACCGACGAACGCCAGATCCGTTTCACCCCCCGGACGGGTAGATGGCGATCGTGAGAAACAAGCCTGTGTCCTGTGGCTTAAGGAGTAAAGAACAATGCAAGCCAATCTCAAATTCGCACGGCCGCTGGCCGTTGCGCTCGCCCTCTTCGCCCTCAGCGGAACCGCCTATGCTGCTGACGTGGTTTCGGAAGAGCCGCCGGCACCTGCGCCGATCGCTGAACTTCCGGTCGCTTCGTGGGCCGGCCCCTACGCCGGTCTCAACGTCGGCTATGGCTTCAGCGGCCGGACCAAGGAAAAGGATTTCGACGTTGAAACCGATACCAAGGGTTTCGTCGGCAGTGTCTTCGGCGGCTATCAGTGGCAGCAGGAGAACTTCGTCTACGGCGCTGAAGCCGAACTCGGCTACAACGGCGTCAAGGGCGACGACAACGGCATCGACTCCAAGGCCGGCTTTGAAGGTTCGCTGCGTGCCCGTCTCGGCTACGCGGTCAGCCCAGAAATCCTGCTCTATGGCACCGGCGGTCTCGCCGGCAGAAGCCTGAAGGTGGAAGACACCGTCCTTGGGGCCAGCGATCGCGCAACGATGCTCGGCTGGACCGCCGGTGTTGGCACCGACATCAAGTTGACCGACAATGTCTTCGGCCGCGTCGAGTACCGCTACACCGACTTCGGCAGCAAGAGCTTCGACGGCATCGGCAAGGTCAAGGCCACCGACAACCGCGTCACCTTCGGCGTCGGTATGAAGTTCTAAGTCGTTCAAGCCACGACACGAAAAAGCCGGGCCTCGCGCCCTAATGCAGTTCACTTAAGTTGGGCTGGATGAGGATCTGGTAAGACCTATCGAACAGGATGGAGATTCGTTTCCATCCTGTT
>NZ_JAMYSJ010000057.1:0-2500 GCF_040321855.1 Mesorhizobium sp. M0227
CCCTAAGCAAGCGTTTGCTTGCATTCCCTTAGCAAGCGTTTGCTTGCGTCCCTAAGCAAGCGCTTGCTTGCTTTTTTGTGTAAGCCGAGGCCTACAGATAGGTATATGGCTGACCAAATGAAAGGGCCGCTTACGCGGCCCGTGATCCCTTGGCGGGCCATTTCATAAAGAGAAGATTTCTCTCACATCCGATTTGGATGTGAGATCAACGTGCGTTTAGCAGACCTGGCAGCGACCTACTCTCCCGCGTCTTGAGACGAAGTACCATCAGCGCTGGAGCGTTTCACGGCCGAGTTCGGAATGGGATCGGGTGCAGCCGCTCCGCCATAACCACCAGGTCGGCAAAACGCACGTTGTTCGAGAAGCTTTTTTGAGCGAATAGCCAATAGTGAGTAGCGAATAGGGACCCTATTTGCTGCTTTCTCTGAGCTGTTCGCTGGTCTTTTTGTGCCTTTACAGTTCTTTGGATCCTGACGCCTTTCGAAGCGAAGCTTCGCAAGGTCGACCGACCGTCGGCGCTGATGCGCCGCACCCACGTAGCGCCGCCCGCAGGGCGGAACAAGCGTGAGTGAGAACATCTGACTTTGTCAGATGAGCATAAGGAATGAGAACGATCAAGCCGATCGAACTATTAGTACCGGTAAGCTTCAAGCGTTGCCGCTCTTCCACACCCGGCCTATCAACGTGGTCGTCTTCCACGGTTCTCAGGGAATACTCGTTTTAAGGTGGGTTTCCCGCTTAGATGCCTTCAGCGGTTATCCCGTCCGGATATAGCTACCCTGCTATGCGGCTGGCGCCACAACAGGTCCACCAGAGATCCGTCCATCCCGGTCCTCTCGTACTAGGGACAGATCCTTTCAATATTCCTACACCCACGGCAGATAGGGACCGAACTGTCTCACGACGTTCTGAACCCAACTCACGTACCGCTTTAAATGGCGAACAGCCATACCCTTGGGACCTGCTCCAGCCCCAGGATGCGATGAGTCGACATCGAGGTGCCAAACAACCCCGTCGATATGGACTCTTGGGGGTCATCAGCCTGTTATCCCCGGCGTACCTTTTATCCGTTGAGCGATGGCCCTTCCACGCGGGACCACCGGATCACTATGACCGACTTTCGTCTCTGCTCGACTTGTCAGTCTCGCAGTCAGGCAGGCTTATGCCATTGCACTCAGCGAACGATTTCCGACCGTTCTGAGCCCACCATCGCGCGCCTCCGTTACTCTTTAGGAGGCGACCGCCCCAGTCAAACTACCCACCATACATTGTCCCGGACCCGGATAACGGGCCGCGGTTAGACATCCATAGTAATAAGGGTGGTATTTCAAGGGTGGCTCCACCTGAGCTGGCGCCCAGGTTTCAAAGCCTACCACCTATCCTACACATGCCACTACGAATGCCAATGTAAAGCTATAGTAAAGGTGCACGGGGTCTTTCCGTCTAACCGCAGGAACCCCGCATCTTCACGGGGAATTCAATTTCACTGAGTCTATGCTGGAGACAGCGGGGAAGTCGTTACGCCATTCGTGCAGGTCGGAACTTACCCGACAAGGAATTTCGCTACCTTAGGACCGTTATAGTTACGGCCGCCGTTTACTGGGGCTTCGATTCAGAGCTTGCACCCCTCCTCTTAACCTTCCAGCACCGGGCAGGCGTCAGACCCTATACGTCGTCTTGCGACTTCGCAGAGCCCTGTGTTTTTGATAAACAGTCGCTACCCCCTGGTCTGTGCCACCCTCCTCTACTTGCGTAGAAAAGGGTCACGCTTCTTCCGAAGTTACGCGTGCAATTTGCCGAGTTCCTTCAGCATAGTTCTCTCAAGCGCCTTGGTATACTCTACCAGACCACCAGTGTCGGTTTCGGGTACGGTTTATAAGGAGGAGCTATTTCCTGGAACCACGCAGCAGCCCGTTCAATCCGATAAGATTGGACTACCTCAATGATCCGTCACTACCTCCAAGCCCACGAATATTAACGTGGTTCCCATCGACTACGCGTTTCCGCCTCGTCTTAGGGGCCGGCTAACCCTGCTCAGATTAGCTTTAAGCAGGAACCCTTGGTCTTTCGGCGGGGGAGTCTCTCACTCCCCTTACGTTACTCATGTCAGCATTCGCACTTCTGATACCTCCACCACCCCTCACGGGTATGGCTTCATCAGCTTACAGAACGCTCCGCTACCGCTTGGCCCTTGCGGACCAAACCCTAAGCTTCGGTGTATGGCTTTAGCCCCGTTACATTTTCGGCGCAAAGACCCTTATTTAGACCAGTGAGCTGTTACGCTTTCTTTAAATGATGGCTGCTTCTAAGCCAACATCCTGGTTGTTTTGGGATCCTCACATCCTTTCCCACTTAGCCATAACTTGGGGACCTTAGCTGTAGGTCAGGGTTGTTTCCCTTTTCACGACGGACGTTAGCACCCGCCGTGTGTCTGCCGACTAGTACTCCCAGGTATTCGGAGTTTGGTTAGGTTTGGTAATCCGGTGAGGACCCCTAGCCC
>NZ_JAMYSJ010000058.1:0-5314 GCF_040321855.1 Mesorhizobium sp. M0227
CGTGGTCGCCCCCTATTTTATTAACCCACACCGCTCCCGCCCCGCCCGCCCCCCCCCCCCCCCCCCCCCCCACCCCCCCCCCGCCCCGGCGGCCCCCCCCCCCCCCCCCCCCCCCCCCCCCCCGGGTGCGGTTACTTCTTGGGGAGGTATTGATCGGGCATCGGCGAGCCTGGGAACCACTTCTCATAAAGCGTCTTCCAGGTGCCGTCCTGCATGGCCGCATGCAGGGCGGTGTTCAGCGCATCGCGAAGCTTGTCGTTGCCCTTGCGCAAGACGAAGCCTGCCGGCGCGTCGAAGGACGGGATGTTAACCGCGATCTTCAAGTCCGGATAACGAACGCCATAGTCCTTGGCTGCCTCGTAATCGAGGAAATGAGCGTCGACCGTGCCATTGTTGAGCGCCGAGACGGCCGAATTGTTGTCAGGAAATTTGACGAGATCCGTCCCGACAAAATTCTTCGCCGCATAGATTTCCTGCAGCGTACCCTGCACGACGCCAAGACGCTTGCCCTTGAGCCCGTCGGCCGACGTGATCGCCTTGTCTGACGTAAGCACGGAGAGATAGCCTGCAAGATACCCGTCGGAAAAGTCGACGGTCTTCTTACGCGCTTCCGTCGTGCCGATTGCCGCGACCGCGACATCGAAGCGCTCGTTGGCAACCGAAGGCATCAGCGCCGAGAATTCCTGACCGGTGAAGATCACCTGGTCCGGCTTGAAGCCAAGGCGGCTCGCGACGTTGCGGAACAATTCGATGTCGAACCCGGTGAATGTGCCGTCCGCCTGGGTGAAAGCGTAGGGCTTGGCATCACCCATGGTACCAACGCTGATGACTTTCGCATCAATAAGGCCATAGGGATTGTCATCCGCGGCGGCTGCTCCGGAAACAAAACCCGCGCCGATGCACACAGCCATAAGAGCCATTGCGCCGGCCCGGACCGGTGACATCAACGACTTGAGAATTCCTATCCTGCTCATGTCTTCTCTCCACTCTGAAGGTCTGTTCTTCTTGGTATTGACGTCGAGCCGGCAATCCCACGCTTGACATCGCCCGCCGCCGCGACCGCGGCATGCGCCTCTCGGCCCGCAATCTTCTAAAAGAGACCGGTCTCTTATTGATTGAGACCGGTCTCTTTGATAATCGTTATCGCCAGATTGACCTTCCGTCAACAACTCTTGTAGTCGTTCATCCAATGAAAAGAACCGCACCCAAGACCCAGTCGATAACGGTCAGCGATGTCGCCCGAGTGGCCAATGTGTCCAAAGCGACGGCCGCGCGCGTGCTCGGCGGATACGGTGTCGTCAGCGACACGATCCGCGCCAATGTCATGGCCGCCGCCAAGGCCCTTGACTACCGTCCGAACGAACTGGCCCGAAGCATGACGACCGGCAGGTCCGGCATCATCGGCGTGGTGGTCGGAGACATCGAAAACCCGTTCTTCAGCCTGGCGGTGCGTGGAATCAGCGACGCGGCAAGGGCGGCTGGCTTCAACGTCATCTTGGCCAACTCCGGCGAGCGGATCGACGCGGAAAGGGCAGCTGTGCGGCTGTTGATCGGCAAGCGCGTCGACGGACTGATCGTCACGCCGTCGGAATCGCGTGACATCTCACACCTGCGCGACATCCACCGTTCAGGCCGGCCGCTTGCCCTGCTTGACCGGGCGCTGCCTGATCTCGATGTCGACACGGTTACGGTTGACGATCGAGACATCGCCATGCGGGCGACCCGTATCCTTGTCGACGCCGGCCACAGCAAAATCGCCTATGTGACCGCGGTTGACGCCGAAGGCAATGAGTATCGCGACCTAGGACAAATCTACACCTCATCGGTCCGTGAGCGCATCGACGGCTTTCTCAAGGTGTGCCGGGACGCCAGAATTGATCGACCGGAACGTCATATTCGCCTTGGCGCGACAAGCCCCGACGAGACGCGAAAGCTCGCCGACAAACTGCTGTCGGGGCCAGATCGACCGACCGCAATCCTTGCCTCCGACAGTCTCATAGCCCTGGAGATCTTCAAGGTCATGCGCCAGCGCGGGCTGCGCATTCCACAAGACATCTCGCTCATCACTTTCCATGACGCGGACTGGACGAGCGTCACGACCCCGCCCATCACCGTCGTCGACCAGCCCGTCTATGCGCTGGGCAAAAGCGTCGCGGAACTGCTCATCCGCCGCTTGAAGGGCGAAGCACGGCCAGCTGAAAGGCTCATTCTGCCGACCACAATCATCGAACGCGGATCCGTTGGTCCGCCTGCTGCCTACAAGCTGTAGATTCTCAAAGCCGAGCGGTCCAAAGCATAGCATGGAAGCCTATGCCCGAGCGTCGGATGGTTTGTATTCTGCGCCCGCATCCTTCGGACCAAAGGAGCAAATCTCGACTCGAGCCAAGCCAGCTTCCTTGGTGCCAACCCGCCAATTTTTACCTTTGTGGAACCTCGAGCAGCGCCAAACCAGGCTGTCGTTACGGTGAAGTTGCCCACCAGAATCGTGTGATTTTACGCCACCGTCGGACGCTGCCCGCGGACGTGCATGTCCGTGCAATAGATGTGCAGCAGTCGTTTTGGCTTCTCAACCGAGTAGCGCTATTTCTAAGTGCCTGATTTCCCTTTGGAAATGGCACGGGCAGCAGGGCTCGAACCTACGACCTGCGGTTTTGGAGACCGCCGCTCTACCAACTGAGCTATGCCCGTACGTGCGCATGTCGGCGCAGCAGGCGCTTCCTAAAAGCTTCCGCACGCTCTGTAAAGGGTGGTTTGCAAGCAAACGTACCTTCACCCCCCCTGCGCCAGAAATCGGGACAGCTGACGACCAGCTCGTTCGGCGAGAGGTTACTTTGTTTTCAGCGGCCGATAGGGTCCGCCCGGCACGCCCCAGCCCCAGGCCGGCATCGGTTCCGTCTCGGGATCGCACGTCTCGCCGAGATTGGAGTTCATCTTGGCCAGACGCGATCCCCATTCGACATAGCCCATGAAGGCCGAACGGAATTCCGGATCGTCAGGCAGGCCGACCGCGTCGGCTGCATCGGCCAGGAGGCTAATCCAGCGGCGGCGCTGCTCCTCGCTCAGATGCTTGCCCAGATGGTGCATGACCATCTCGCGGTGGCCACCGAACTGCTCGCTGTAGGTTTTTGACCCGCCGAAAACCTCGCCGATGAAGGCCGCGACATGGGCGGGATGATCCGGCGACATGGTCTTGAACACCGGCCCGACGATCGGGTCCTGCGCCACCTTGTCGTAGAAAGTCTGGGTCAGCCGGTTCAGGGCCTCGCCGCCGCCGGCCCATTCGTAGAGGGTCGGGATATCCTGGCTCATTCTCGATCCTCCGCCTGCCTGGCGCCGCCAGCAGCGACGATAGCGGAACAATCGGAAGTGTCTCAACCTGCCTCGATGGCCAGTTCCGGCTTCGCCGCGGTCTACAATTTGGCCGGCGCGTCAGCCTCGGCATTGGCGGAGGGCCGGATCCGGCAATTCTCGGGTCTTGGCACCGCCTCGCAAATGGTGGCGCCGGTCAGCGCGTCGACCGATTGCAGGCTCGTCGTCAGTCCGACCTTCAGCATCATGCCGGGTTCCAGCCGGCGCTCGACCGAGCGACGCTCGATCGCCGCGAACAGGGCGGGAGCGATCGCCATCTCGTCGAGATAGGCCTTGACCATCTGCTTTTGCCCCATCAGGTAGAGGCTAAGTCGCGCCTGGGGACCGACAAGCCGCTTGATGCCGCCGGCAAGCATCAGCGCGCAGGCCGAATCGCACTCCACGCCCGCATCGATGCTCAGCCCGGCATAGGCGCCCTCTTTGGCCAGGCAATTCCACGCTCCCGGGTCACAGCCGACGAAATCGGTGCGGCCAACCGCGACGTCGAGCTTCCTTTCATGGATAAGCCGTCCCGCCGCCAGGGCGCTGAACAGGTCGCCTCCCCTCGAACTGACCACGACAGGCAGTTGCCGTTTGCCGAGCGTGGCGAGCAATTGGCGCAGCTTCTGCGGGGTCTGGGGAGTGATCGCGCCTTCCGCCGAGATCCATTCCGGGCAGTCTGGATTGCAGAGCGGATTGGTGCCGCGAACGACGACGAAGCGCATGTCTTCATCGCGCCGCTCTTCATCGTGTCGCGCCGGCTCGGGTTCGATCGCCGGCGGAGCAGGCTTGGCCGCGGTCGCCGTCAGGCCATCAGGCTTGTCCCCCGGCATTTCCCGGCAATTCGTGGCCAGGCGGCCGGGCTCGCACAGGCTTGCCGCGGTCAACAGGCCTACAGCGTCCGTGCTGGTGACCAGCTTCATCGCCAGCATGTCGTCGAGGGCGATCTGGTGAATTTCGCTGGCCGGCGTGCCCTTCATCGTTTCGAGCATGCCTTGTTCGATGCCCATCTGGTTGAGATAGGCCGCCAGCTTTTTCTCCACCGACTTGCTCATCTCGTAGGTCTTGTAGCTGCCGGCGTTCTTGCGGCTGACGATCTTTGTGTTGAGGATCTTCTTCTTGCCCCCCACGATGCGGTAGGTGGTGCGGTATTGCAATTTCGTGCGGATGTAGGTCGTGGTGATCTGATGGACGCCGAGATAGGCCCATTCGCCGGCCACCCGCCTGATACCGCCGGCAAACATCAGAGGACAGGCGGAATTGCACATGGCGCCATAGTCGATGACATCGCCGAAGTAGCGGGCGTCACGGTCCTGGCATCCCTTCGCACCGGGCTGGCAGCTGGAAAACACCGTCTTGCCGATGGCGATATCGAGCTTGTTCTTGCGGATCAGCCGGCCAAGCGTCAGCGCCGCCTCGACATTGCCGCCGGGAGAATCCACGACAACAGGCAGTTTCCGCCCGCCAAGCGTCTTCAGCATGCGTTTGAAGAGTGCCGGCGTGCCGGCTTCTATGGAGCCCTCGGCCGATATCCATTCCGGGCAGATCGGCTCGCACCCCGGTGCGTTGCTGCGGACAATGCCGAACCGCATCGTCGGCCCAAGATCCGGCGCCGCATCCGCCGCAAAGGCTACCGGGCCCGCGGCAAGCAATGCCAGCAGGCAGATCAAGGCCAGCGACCACAATGCCCGACAACGGTGAAGGCGCCCTGAAACCATTCTGCAAAAAAGCCCCTCGATGCAACCTATACTAGTCGAGGCCCGGAGCCTTGCAACAGGGTTCGGCCGACAGGGCCGCAACCGATAGCCCCGCAAAAGAAAAGGGCGGCCCGAAGACCGCCCTTTTCTTGTCGATCCGGCGAATGCCGGGCTCGATTATTCCTTGATGGTGACGACGATGCCGGCACCGACGGTGCGGCCGCCTTCACGGATGGCGAAGCGCAGCTTCTCTTCCATGGCGATCGGCA
>NZ_JAMYSJ010000059.1:0-5205 GCF_040321855.1 Mesorhizobium sp. M0227
GGCATGCATCGTGAGATACTCGGCGATGAGGCGCCGCATTGCGGCATCATCGTCAATGACAAGAACATGTTTCAACGGCACACCTCGTTTTGGGGGTTGGGCCCCGATCAGGGTTGCATTACCTGAATCTGCAATCAAAAGGCATGTATTAGTGATGACATTACTTGAAATTGAACAACTGGTTCTCAAAACCCTCAACGCTCTAGTTGCCGAAAAAGTAGAGGTCTCGATGACAACCAGAATGCGGGATCTCGGCCTCGACAGCCTCGACTATAACGAGCTTGCTACGGCGATCGAGAGCCGACTTGGCTGGTTTGTCGACGATTACAAGCTCTGGCAATACGAGTCCGTAAGGCATGTCGCCGACGCCGTCGCCAGTCAGGAGTTGCGCACCGCGGAACCACCAGCAGTGCGGCAAGTGCTGGAGTAGTGCTGTAGGCACAGGTTACGGTGAGGGCAGCTTGGGCGGCGGTAGCTATGGCCATTGCTCCGTTGTGGTTTGTATCCGTGACTGGTGTGTTTGAGAACTGTTGGGTCAGCCCGGTCCATGTCGCAGTGCCGATGCCCCCTTGGTGGCGTTGCCCGCAATTGCGATCGCTGCGCCCAGGGCACCAATGCTGACGGTCGTTGTCAGGCCACCCGTTGAATTGTTGTCAGAGGCAACAGTGCCCACCACACCATCCCAATCGGTGGTCGTATAGACCGACATGTAGTCACGGAACACGCTCTCACTATACGTGGTCACGATCGTTGCCGTCGTACCGGTTGGCACGAGGGCTGACCACACTGACAGATAGACCACACCAGAATTGAAGATGCTTTCCACCTGAGCGAGAAGGGTGGCAGCCACACCCCCAATCGTCATACTGTTGACGGTCACTGCACTTTCGGTGTCAGTGGTCTCAGTTGTCACGATGACACGACGATTAGCGTGTGGCGCGACAAGAAGCGGAATGCTGGTGTGGGTGTAAACGGTCGTGGCAGTCGAGTCTTCGTGAGTGCCATTGAAGACCAGATCTATCGGGAACATTTTCTCCCAGACGCCCGAGCTGCGCACATAGACCTGTCGAGCCTTGGTCCAGAGGCTTGAGATTTTCACCCAGACGGCGCTGGCCGCCCCCCAGACCCCGGAGGCTTTGACGTAAAGGGCCATTACGGCTGCACCCAGAAATCACCGTCCACGCCGCCAGAAGGGGCAGCGGCCGAGATCGTGACGCTGCGATTTGCCATCGTGCCGACGCCGAGAAGCGCCTTGGTCTGGGCAATGGACTGCGGTCGACGATAATTGTCCCCGGTGCCGTCACTCGACACGCGACCGACGAAGCTCGTCACAGCGTCGGCACCTGTGGCGTAGGTCGAGCGGTACAAACGCGTCGTGATATCACCAGCGCCATCGCGCTGAGGCGATGAACATGTATGGCGAGAGCAGAACGTTTGGGGCGGGGCGGGACGAAGAGGTTGCGGAGGGCTGACAAGGTCGAGACGAAGCGTTGCAGGCCTCTCGGCGATCGGACCCCTGCATCATCCGCTCCCGTTTTCGCGGCGGCACATGGGAATTCTCCGCTCCGTTGTTCAACCCCTTGTGCGACCGGTGCTTGACGTCCGGCATCACCTGTCGCTTTGCCGCTCCATACGAGCGCAGCTAGTCGGTGATCATGCGCTTCGGCGCGAGCCCCTGCTTCTTCAACAGCCGCGTCAGCAAGCGCTTGGCGGCCTTGGTGTTGCGGCGGTTTTGCACGATTTCCTCCAGCACATATCCATCCTGGTCGACGGTGCGCCACAACCAAAGCTTTTTGCCGGGCGATGGTGACGACCACTTCGTTCAGGTACCAGACGTCATTCCGGCACGGCGGCTTGCGGCGCAAGCAGCGAGCGCAGTCCAGCCCGAACTTGATGCCCCACCGGCGACTTGTCTCATACGAAACCACGATGCCGCGTTCCAGCAGCATTTCCTCAACCAGGCGCAGGCTCAGCGGAAACCGGAAATAAAGCCAGACCGCGTGGGCGATAATAGGCGGCGGAAATCGGGGGGCGTGTAGCTGACGGCGGGCGTATTCATGCCCCCCGGCGTCCATGTCGCAAATCTTGACGATTGCTTTGTGTGTCAAGCCCGCCGCAGGTCTCAACGCGTTCAATGCAGACATTGTGAAAATCGCCCTATTCCGCCTTTTTTTACCGCCCCTTAAGTCCCCCGCTCGCATGCTTGTCGATGCCATTGAACTCATAGCCATCGGCCAAGGATTTTGGAAAATATGTTTCCGCTCGCAGCAGAAAACGTGAGAGTCGCTGTAGGCCTAACGTTAAGGGGAGAGAGCGGTTTGATTGGACGAAATGGGTACCGGAGTACCGAGTCATGAAGCCACGAGGTAATCTGGTCCGACTGAAGCAATTTCAGGTGAATGAGAAGCGGCGACAGTTGCACCAGCTAGACATCATGATTGCCGATTTCGAACGCATGGCGCGAGAACTGGACTTCCAGTTAAACGCCGAGGAAACGAAGGCCGGCATCTCCGATGTCAATCATTTCGCTTATCCGACGTTCGCCAAGGCCGCTCGCCTACGTCGTGACAACGTCAAGAATTCGCAATCGGACCTTCTGCGGCAGAGAACCGCAGCCGAGCCATGCCTCGCCGAGGCTGAAGCAGAGCTCTCCAAGGCGCAAATGCTAGAATCGCGCAGCGGCAGAGGCCACGACCTCGAACCCGGCAACCGAAGCGCCATGATCGGCTGAGCCGGATGGCTTCAGCGCGCCTCATTCGCGACACCCGACTGGCCGTTGGCGCGCGAGAGGCGTGCGGGCACTGTAAAGATATCAGCGTATTGATGCAGCGATAGCTGGTCGGGACGGCTGTCATGCTGCGGCGACATACGCGATTTTGTTCCAGATTTGCATGGCGGCGTTACGCAGGTATTGGGGGAAAGTGGAACTGGTTGGCACTCGGATCATCGGTGGAAACGAACCGCTGCCGGCGGATCGGCGCCTGGCGGCAACGCCTGGCGCTTTCGGCGGCGGCGGTAACGGCAAAGCAGGCTGGCCGGTCGAGGATGAAGCGGCACCTGCGCGATGCCGTTCTGCTCACGGCCGGGAGACGGGGTCGGCCCCGCCGGCCGGATGCTGCTCGCTTGGCGCGGCATCGTAAAGTCAACCGACAGCTTATGAAGATGTGCGTACATTGGGCCATGTCAGAAGTTGCTCGTGATCCGCTCTATGGTCGCCACCGCTTTCCCGCCGAGATCATTGCGCACGCGGTATGGCTCTACTTTCGCTTTCCGCTCAGCCTGCGCATGGTTGAGGACATGCTGGCGGCCCGCGGCATCATCGTCACGCATCAGACCGTTCGAAGCTGCGCGGAGAAATTCGGACGGCATTCCGCCCAGGAGATCAATATCAGCCGGCTGCCTGGGCGATAAATGGCATCTCGACGAATGTGTCGTGGCTATCAGTGGCAAGAAGCAGTGGCTCCGGCGTGCCGTCGATCAGGACGGCTTCGTCCTCGAAGTGCTGGTACAAAGCCGCCGAAATGCCAAGGCGGCAAAGCGTCTGATGCGCAAGTTGCTGAAAGCTCAAGGGCGGACACCACGGATCATGATCACCGACAAGCTCCGATCCTATGATGCCGCCATGCGCGACCTCATGCCCGGCGTCGAACACCGGTCGCACACAGGCCTGAATAATCGAGCGGAAAATTCGCACCAGCCGACCCGACGACGCGAAAGGATCATGAAACGCTTCAAGTCGGCACGCCAGCTTCAGCGGTTCGTTTCCATCCATGATCCGATTGCCGACCTGCTCACTTTCCCTGCAATGCGCTGTCATCGGCTCAACATCGAGACCTGCGTAACGCCCCATGCAAATCTGGAACAAAATCGCGTGTGTCGCCACAGCGTGACAGCCGTCCCGGCCAGCTATCGCTGCATCAAGCCGCTGAAACTTACAGTGCCGGGCGCGCTGCTACCTGAATTTCCTTACCGCTCAATCAATGTGACAGCACCGATTCTTCTCAACCGCGGCATGCCCTAAATCGTCACTTGCGTTCCGATCTCGACGACGCGTCCGGTCGGGATCTGGAAGTACTCCGTCGCGTCGGCCGCCGTACGCGCCAGGCCGATGAACAACCGGTCCTGCCACACCGGCATGCCGGAATTGGGCGAGGCCTTGAGCGAACGCCGTGACAGGAAGAACGAGGTCGTCATGATGTCGAACTTCCAGCCTTGCTTGCGGCAGATCGCCAGCGCGCGCGGGATGTTCGGCTGCTCCATGTAGCCGAAGGTCAGCGTCACCCGCATGAACAGCTCGTTGACCGTCTCCATCTTGACCCGGTCGCTGTCGGGCACCACCGGTTGCGGCGCGGTCACCACCGAAAGGATGACGTTCTGCTCGTGCAGCACCTTGTAGTGCTTCAGGCTGTGCATCAGCGCGGTTGGCGCGCTGAGTGGATCGCTCGTCAGGAACACCGCGGTGCCGGACACCAGCTGCGGCTTTTTCTTCAGGAGATTGCCGGCGAGGAAATCGAGCGGGATTTCGTTGCGGCGGGTCTTGTCGAACAGATAGCGGCTGCCGCGCACCCAGGTCCACATGGCCAGCACGATGGTGAAGGCCACGGCCAGCGAGGCCCAGCCGCCCTCGAACACTTTGACGATGTTGGAGGCAAAAAAGCCGACGTCGATGAAGCCGAACAGCGCCGTCATGGCGACCGCCACCCACAGCCGCCATTTCCAAATCCGCGTCATGACCACAAACAAGAGCACTGTGGTCACCAGCATGTTGCCGGTCACCGAGATGCCGTATGCCGACGCCAGCCTGCTGGATTCGCCGAAGCCGACGACCAGCATCATCACCACCAGCGCCAGCAGCAGGTTGACGCGCGGCATGTAGATCTGGCCGGACTGTTTCTCCGAGGTGTGCAGGATTTCAAGGCGCGGCAGCATGTTGAGCTGCACCGCCTGCCTGGTCAGCGAGAAGGCGCCCGAGATCACCGCCTGGCTGGCGATGACCGTCGCGGCGGTCGCCAGCACGACCATCGGGATCAGCGTCCAGCCTTCGTTCATCTCAAAGAAAGGATGGCCGACGACGCCGTTCTTGGCCAGCACGAAGGCACCCTGCCCGGCATAGTTCAGCAGCAGGCACGGGAACACGACCCACAGCCAGGCGAGCACGATCGGCTTGCGGCCGAAATGCCCGAGATCGGCATAGAGTGCTTCCGC
>NZ_JAMYSJ010000060.1:0-4798 GCF_040321855.1 Mesorhizobium sp. M0227
GAACTGCGAGTTGTTGAATGGTGCCTGACTGCGGCGCGACGATATCGATCCGTCGCAGTTCCTGTTCAGCCGCCACCTTGCGCTCTCCATACTCCCCGATCTGCGCCTGAACCTCTCTGAGCTCCTGGCCGACTTCGGTCTTGAAATCCTGATCGATCTGCGGGATCTGCAGGCGCGTTTCGGCTATGCGGGCTGCTGTCTGTGCCTGATGTGCGATCTTCTCACCGCGTTCGCCACCGAAAGTGGCAACCTGGATCTTCAGGCTGTTCAACCGTTGGTCCGAGACAATGCCTTGGTCGCGCAGCCCACTCAGAACAGCAATTTCCTTTAGGAGAACCTCGATCCTTTTTTCACAGGCAATTTCCTGCGCCTCGAATCCTTCGATCTCGTGGTGATATTGAGTAATGTGTTCCGCCAGTTGCGCCTGCTTTCCGTTGCGGGATTGTCTGCGGAATTCGAACAGCAGCGTCTCGCTATGTATTGCCGAAGCTACGTCCGGAACATCTCTTCGGGCGAGCAGCCAGTCCGGGAAGGCGATCTCCGCGAGATCGTCACGTTCAGCATCGAGTCTTGCCTGGTAGGCGGCGAGCTCATCGAGCCGCTTGGTGACTATGGCGAGATTGGCGCGCGTCTGGGTGGCATCGAGCCGCATGAGGATGTCGCCGGCTTTCACTTTATCGCCTTCGCGCACCAGGATTTCTCCCACCACCCCGCCGGTCGGGTGCTGCACCTTCTTGACATAGGAATCGACGACAAAGTGTCCGGACGCGACAACCGCACCGGAGAGATTCGTGAAGGCCGCCCAGGCTCCGGCTCCTCCCACAAAGATTACGCTCGCCAGAAGGCCCGCCACCAAGTGGCGGCGAATGGAGCTGGAAACGTCATTGTTCTGATGAATGCCGGACACCGGGATCCTCCATGTCAGCGCGCTCTCCCACGTGATCCTGTGTAGACTCGATGGCGTTGACGCCAGCGCCTCGTGCCATCGCTGTCCCCTTCAGGACTTTGGAAAGCGCTTCATCACGCGCACCGAATGCTCGCTGCCGTCCACCTTCCATCACCAACACCAAATCCACGGCGCGGATGGCGCTCGGCCGATGGGCGACGACAACCGCAATGCCCTTGCGCTCGCGCACGGAGGCGATCGCCTTAACGACCGCAGCCTCGCCTTCCGCGTCGAGATTGGCATTGGGTTCATCCAGCACAACAAGGAAAGGGTCTCGATAAAGAGCACGGGCAAGACCGATACGCTGGCGCTGCCCGGCGGAAAGTGCCGATCCGGCCTCACCGATCGGAGTTTCGTAGCCGTGCTCAAATCGGAGGATCAGTTCGTGCGTGCCCGCTGCCTTCGCCGCGGCGACAATAGCGTCAGGGTCAGGATTATCTTCAAAACGAGCAATGTTTTCGGCAATGGTGCCGTCGAACAGTTCAACGTCTTGTGGCAGATAGCCGATATGACGGCCTAGTGCTTCCCGGTCCCATTGATCGAGGCTTGCGCTGTCGATGCGAACCTTTCCGGCGACCGGCGCCCATGCGCCGACGATGGCGCGCGAGAGTGTCGACTTGCCCGAGCCCGATGCACCGATGATCCCGAGTGCGCTTCCCGCCTGAATGGCAAACGCAAGGCCGGTCACGGTCGGCTTCCTTTCGCCGGGCGGAACGATTGTCACGCCTTCGAGGCGCAGTTCGCGTTCAGGTGCAGGCATTGGCATAACAGGAGCGGATTCAGGAACCTTTTCCAAGAGGTCCTCCAGCCGCGCCCAACCCTGGCGCGCCATGAGGAAAGGTTTCCAGCTTGAAATGGCCAGATCGACCGGAGCCAGCGCACGCCCCATCATGATCGAACTGGCAATCATAACCCCGGCCGTAGCCTCCTGTCTGATGACAAGGTACGCGCCGACGGCAAGAATGGCCGATTGCAGCAGCACGCGCAGCGATTTTGAAATGGCACCCAGCCCACCTGCCACGTCCCCAGCTTTCCGGTTGGCGGCCAGACACTTGGCATTGGCCTTTTGCCATCGGGCAGCGATCCGCTTTCCAAGACCGAGAGCTTGCACGACCTCGGCATTGCAACGCGCTGCTTGCAGCAGACCATTGCGTGCCATGTTGTGGGCAACGGTATCGCTTATCGGCCGTTGCGAGAGAGTGTTGGCAAGGAGTGTCAGAGATGTGAGGCCGACCGCCCCGATAAGTGCCGTCATGCCGATCCAGAAATGAAGGAGGAAGCAAATGCCAAGATAAAGCAGCATCCATGGCAGATCGAAGAACGCTGTCGGACCGTTTCCACCCAAGAAGCCGCGAACATTGTCGAGATCGCGAAGCGGCTGCAAGCCGTCGCCCGGCATGCGCGTTGAAAGCGGAAGGCGAACGATCGCATCGTGAACGCGTCCGGAAAACTCTCCATCGAAACGCTCGCCAATCCGCAGCAGCACGCGGGCGCGCAAAATGTCGAGCAGGCATTGGAACGCATAAAGCCCCGCAGCAAGCACGACGAGCCCCACCAGCGTCGATACGCTGCCACTTGCCAGAACGCGGTCATAGACCTGAAGCATGAACAGCGGCGAGATCAGCGCAAGCACGTTGACCGCGCCGCTGATCAACACAACGCCCCAAATAGCGGAAGTCAGAGGGAAAGGTCTCAAAGCTGAATCCTTCAAGGAATGGCTTCTCACGTAAGTTCCGGAGGCTGGCGACTCAGCCCCATATTGCTCCCCGACCGGCGACCGACTGCATCCGCTCGCTGGTTCAGGATCAGTGCTCCCGCCGAATTTGTTTGGTCCCGGCATTTAATGGAGCGGGTCAACAACACCGTCCGGCTGAAGGTTTGGAAGGGCAACGTCATCGTGGCCGGCCGCAAGGGCCCGGACAGGCTTCCGCCTCCACACTTTCAGGAGATTTCGGTGCACGACCAGCGCGACGCGCAGGACTTCGTCAAGCTATCCACGCTGCAACTGCTCCCGAGCGCCCCTCGGTCGCCCCGGCCCATGGCAAGTAGCGGAAACGGGAAAGCGCCCGCCCAAGGGGGCGGGGCGCGGTTCCGTATCGGTTTTCTGGATCAAACGAAGGTGAAGTCCGACGCGGTCAGGCCTAGGTCGGCCACGGTGACCACACCGCCCAGGTGGGCGAACTCGTGCGCGCTGCCGTCGGCGGTGACATAGGCCAGAGTTGCGACTCTGTCGGTGTAGCTGCTTTGGTAGACAATGATGTCGCCGGCGTGCTCGCCGGAGATCGCACGCGCTGCCTCATTAGCAGAGTTGAAAGATTCGCCAGTGATTACCACGACATGTTCGCCGTTCGCACCCGAGGCCGCGCCACTGTAGAAGCTGCTCACCGGGTAGCCGGACTGTATACTGGCGTTGTTGACGAAGTTCGCGCCAAAACCGTCGTTGTAGAGGCCCACCGCATCGAAGGCGAACTTGTCCTCCGCCGGGTTGAAATCGGTGATAGTGGTAATGTCCGGCTTCGACCCGACACTCGGATCGACCCCAGGCACCGGATTGTGGAACTGGAACACGAACGTGTCATTGTCGGTGCCCCCGGTCAACGTATCCTGGCCGTCACCCACGTAGAGGACATCCTGGCCGGGACCGCCGCTGAGCCTGTCATTGTCCTCACCGGAGATGCGCGCGTTGAAGCGGCCGTTGTCGCCGGAGAGATCGTCCCAGCCATCTCCGCCGAAGATGCGGTCGTTACCCTCGCCGCCAAGGGCTCGGTCACTGCCCGGGCCAGCCGAGATCTCGTCGTTGCCGCCACGACCGTCAATCCAGTCACCGCCCTGGAAACCCTCCATCCAATCTTCACCCTTGGTGCCGAGGAGTGTTTCGGCATCCGGGCTACCCTTGATAATGTTTGCCATCGAAAAATACTCCTGATTATGCACCCTGCCTGACGCGTTCATATTGCTCATCGGGTAATTAGAGAAATCGATTGCTTGGATAGACACACATTTACGAAATGGATGCATTCACGTTCACTTCGCCCTTCCGCTGAGCAGTAGCGGGCTCGCAGGCGGCGGGGACGCGCCCAGACGATCGACCCGAACATTCACACTCAAACGGACGAGGAAAACTTGGTAACCGGCCGCCCTGGTTGGGCCCAAACCTCTCTCTGTTTGCTCGACGCCGGCATACCCGCACCGTAAGCGCTGGACGTGGACAAGTTCCGGTGGCGGCGGGTACGGCGCGGCTCAGCGATGAATGGGGGCCGGAGACGGTTCCTTCCGCGACACGCATGCTGCTACCGCGCAACAAGGGGAGGGCAATTTGCCGCCAATGGTCTCGTGATAGCGCCTTTCGCCGACAGGCTGTCGAAGTTGACCGAAGCCGAGCTGAAACGACAACTGACGGGTCCTCACAGCTGCGTTACGCATTCGCTCACCGTCAAGCCGGCCTCGGAAGAACAGGCATGGGGCTGTGTTGCCGAGTATCTCGCCAGCACTGCCCATTGCGAGCAATGGAACATTAGGGAGCGCGTTCGCGCGAGCCGAGAGTCCAAGGATCTCGGAACGACAGCTTCCGCACGTCGGCCGCACGGGCTCTACGCGACGCGGCCTACGCCAAGCTAACAGAATTACTTTCATTACTCGTGGAATGCCCGACTGATTTGGTCCGACAGCGGCTTCACAAAATAGGAAAGCGCCGTACGCTCGCCCCTCTGGACCATCGCTTCGGCCGGCATGCCGGGCACGAGCGTCAGGTCCTTGAGCTTCGTCAGTTCCGCATGCGGAACCGATAGACGCACCAGGTAATACGAAATGCCGTTTTTTTCGTCCGTCGCCAGATCGGCTGCGATCCGGCTG
>NZ_JAMYSJ010000061.1:0-4120 GCF_040321855.1 Mesorhizobium sp. M0227
CTTTCAAAGATGCGTTTCAGAATGCGATCCGAAAAATATCGCACCTTCCTCAATTTTAATGGTGGCAGACCTTTGATGAGAACAATCTCGTAGTCGTCATCGAGCAGCCGAACCTGTTCGGGACGCAATAGCGGTGCACCTTGATGTGAATTCTGAATGGTCCAGTCGAACGTTCGCGCCTGGCTGTGGGAAATCGATTTGGCTTCAAACGTGTATTCACCGATGGCCTTGGAAATGTAGTTCGGAGTCTCGTCATCAGCCGTGGCCATGAACACTTGCAGTCCGGTATTGCTGAGAAAATTCTGCTTGCCAGCCTCTCCATAAGCCCCCGTCAGTGCCGAAAGGCTTTGGATGATGAGCATGAAACGCCCCTTGTAGCCCGCGATAGTCGTGATTGCGGTCTCGATCGCTTCCAGCTTACCCAAGTGCTTGAACTCGTCGAGCAGGAAGAGAACCTCGTGCTTTTCATCCCGGCGGGCCAGCGACCGCTGCAGAATTGAAACGATTTGCTGAAAAAACAAGCGTATCAGAGGCGCGATCACCTCAAGGTCGTTCGGACCAACGCAAAGATAGATGCACGTTCTGCGACGGCGAAGATCATAGACCGAAAAGTCCGAGCGACTTGTGGCCGCCTTTACAGCGGGATCCGCCCACAGGTTGAGCCCGCCATCGCCGAGCACGGAAGTGTAGGAGGTTAGGATTTTCGTATCGTTCCCCGCCATGTCGTCGAAGATGCGTTGTGCCTCTTTGTTCTGGGTCTCCATGGCGAGTCGCGCGAAGAGCTTAAACTTCTCCCCCGGCTGGGCGAAGAGGTCATAGACGGCGCCGATTGTTGGCGTGCCCCGCTCGATGCAGGCAAGGATTCCCGCGACAAAGATATCTCGCGCGCCGCTGACGAAACCTTCCGCGCCCTCCCCCTTGGCCGTAATCAGGTTTGCGGCCAAGCGGCGGGCTTCGGTGAATTGCTGCTGTGGAGGCAACGCTATAAGATCCAACAGCGGATTGTAGCAGTTTGTGCGCCGCTCCGAATCCAGCGGCGCGAATTTAAACACGTCGTCACCTGCGGCTTTGCGCGCCCTCGAGGTGAGCTCAAAGAGCTCCCCCTTGACGTCCAGAGCTATCACCGAGCCTTTGAATGTAAGTAGCGTTGGAATGACTATGCCGACGCCCTTGCCAGCGCGGGTCGGTGCAACGATGAGGCTGTGAGGCTGCTCGCCATTGGTCAGGTAGTAGCCAGGCCAGAAAGGGCCACTTGTCTTCCCAAACACCGGCCCTGTCACGCCACGGTATCGTCGCAGATATCCCGTGCGTCGCATTTCATCCACTCGAGCCCAACGAGCCGTCCCGTGGTGTTCGAGCTTGCGGCGCAATACGATCTGCTGAATCAGCAAGACGACCGCGGACGTCGAGAGCACGATAGCCGCGCCCCGATAGAAAACGGGGGTTGCGAAACCCAAATAGAAGGGCGTCTCAAACCAAAAGGCACGGACATCAAACGCCATCAGAGCCTCGCCGCTGCCGCCGTGGCGGAAGGTTGCGTAAAGACTTGCCGCACAGAAGCCCACGGCGAGTGAGCACGCGATGCTAATGGCTATGTTGGGGGGCGTCGTTTTTGTTGAAAGCATTGTTCCATTGCCGGATTAGCCGTAGCTAATGCTGCGCGTGCTTCAGAGACCGAACCGGCGTCGCGCGATGTCGCCGCTCGACAGATCGATGCCGCAGCGGGTGGTGCGATGCTTGCAGCGCATCACCCGGCAGACGTGGTTTTTGAAAGTTACACTAAGCAGGTACGTCAACGGCCAGCGAATTGGAAACGGCAAGGCCGTAAACGGAATTCGGGAGAGAAAGCGTCACTGTACCATGGCCGAGACCTCAACGGCCGGAGCGATCTCTGCTTCTGGTGGCCTCCATTAGGTCCTCTCGGGCGTGATTGAAGGCGTGGTTTATGGACCGCCCGATTTGAGCACCCCGCTGCAGCTGTTCATACGAGGTTTGCGGGCCTACTGTATCACGGACTGCAGCCTCAATACCTGCTATGTGGCCGTCCAGATTCGCACTCCGTTCCTCTGCTGCATGCTGCGGCGGCGGCATGTGCGGCAAGATGTCTTGCATGCCGGGAAAAACTGAGTGAGCTTGGGCCTGTTGGTTTGCGTCTAACTGTTGATACATGTTGAGAATAGCATTGGATGCCATCATCCTGACATTGCCATCCGGATCAGAAGAAGCCAATCCAATGGCCTGATCAAGAATGCGAGATTTGTTTTCGTCAGTAAACTTACTGAAGTGTGGCGCAACGTAATAAGCTCCGAGAGCTTGCGACGGCGGATCCATGTTGCCAATGCGATTAACAATAGCATCTTGCAGCCCTGGCGTTAGGTAATCGCCTAGATTACTGGCCGCTCCGACTTTCTGCAATGCTATGTCATCCGTGCTGTACCCCAATTCGGCTGTTAATGTCGCGGCCAGATCGATGGCTGATCGTCCAAGACGATTGGTCCGCCTTTCAAATCTCGCGAGGTCAGTTTCTGGCCCGGGTTGAGTGCCCCGAACGGCTGTTCGCTCGTGCGTCCCGAGGCCTTTGAAGCCCCCAAGATTTCGCGCTGTATCGCGCGGGTTAGCGGTTACCAGCCGTTCTGCAACATCGCTCAATGGCCCCTCTGGAACGTCACGGAGGCTACTGCTCCCCACGCCTTGAGATGATCTTGCAGCTGCACGTGCCCGTTTGTTATCGCGATCCATTGCTCGCCTCCAAAGTAGTTATTCTACCCAATGAGGTTACCACCAAAGCTTGACCTGCTAAACCGATATGATGTTACAGTTGTAGTATGGCAAAGGGTTCCCAGCTCTGTGGGTCTGCCAAGTGCCCGTCCAAGCCGAAGAAAATACGATGAAGCTGGCATCAAATGCGATGTGAACTGCCCCGGGCATTCCGGTGGCCGTTTCGTTTGAGTCACGCGGCTATGGCTGGTTCATCCAACATGCCGTAGTAGCGTTCCTCGGCTTCGGCCGGCGGGATGTTGCCGATGGGCTCCAGCAGCCAGCGATTGTTGAAGCAGTCGACCCATTCGAGCGTGGCGAACTCGACGGCCTCGAATGAGCGCCAGGGTCCGCGTCGATGGATCACCTCGGCCTTGTAAAGACCGTTGATCGTTTCCGCGAGAGCATTATCGAAAGAGTCGCCGACACTGCCCACTGCGGGTTCGACGCCGGCCTCCGCAAGCGCTCGGTGTATTGAATGCCGAACCCTAGAGAATCAGCCCTCAGAGCCTTTGGTAATAGACCGACCCCTCGCACCTGTTTGGGCTGGGTGTACAAGTCAGGTTTTCATCAGGTTGGACGAGTATGTCTGGCAGCCAGAGCGCGACCACTTCCGTGCCCGCCCGCTCGTCTGGCAGACACACAAAGGAGAAAGACATGCCGTCAGCTACAAGCAGCGCCATCGTTTCCTGCCGCAGATCATCGCCCATCCGGTCTGGCCCTCCTTCAGGTCCCCTTGGCCTGTGTCTCGTCGAGGAAATGGCCCGGGAGCGGGATCGTGGTTTCGTATGAGACAATCCGCCGGTGCGGCAACAAATGCGGTCCGCATACGGAGCCATTACGTCGCGGCACTTGATATTGCAGTGCAGCAAAGGTAGAGGGCCGCCCCTTATCGGAGTGTCGTCCATGGTCCTTACCAATACTGGTAGCGAGGCAGAACCCGTCGAACAGTCGAGCCATCCGGCAATCGAACAGCAAAGCCCCGAGGTGCTGATGCTAGGCGCGCTCGGCGTTGTCTATGGCGATATTGGCACCAGCCCGATCTACGCGTTCCGTGAGGCGCTGGTGGCGTCGTCGGGCGGCAATGTCGCCGAGCGCGGCGATATCCTCGGCGTTTTGTCATTGATCATCTGGTCGCTGACGATCATCGTCACCATCAAGTACATCATGTTCGTGCTGCGCGCCGATAACGGCGGCGAGGGCGGCGTGCTGTCGCTGATGGCGCTGGCGCGCGGCAGTTTCCCCAAGCGCTCGGCGCTGATGCTCGGCATCGGCATCGTCGGGGCATCGCTTTTCTTCGGTGATGCCGTCATCACGCCGGCGATATCGGTGCTGTCGGCGGTTGAGGGCATGAATGTCGTCA
>NZ_JAMYSJ010000062.1:0-1562 GCF_040321855.1 Mesorhizobium sp. M0227
CCGGATCAGGCGCCCGCAACAAGGCGAAGCCCAAGCTGCGGGACAAAAAACCCAATCCCGTCCCCCGCAAACCAATCTGCACCAAACAACAGTCCCCCAGGCACCAGCCAGCGGGCCGTTCGCATTCGGGGGACAATGGTGCCTGCAAGCGCGGCACTCCTCGGCGCACAAAGAGGCCTCAGCCGACAAGCTACGACAACAAAACAAGCCTCTCGACAAAACCTAATTCAAAACAGCCCGCAGCCGCCGGCCGTTTGCGTTTAGGGGACTGGCAGTGAAGTGCCCAGCCGCCGCCATGACCGGATCAACCGAATCGGAGGCAAAAAAGACGAAGCATCCGATCCTCTTGTCAGGCATCGGTCAGTGATGTCGGTGATGACTTGCAATCAAATACGAAATGAATTGGGTCGGGGTGGCGTTCTATTCAGCCGGCTTTTGTGGCCACCCTCGGCCATGACAATGACTGAGGACCGCGAATCGACCTGCATGTGGATTCTCGATCGCGCCGGCCGTTGGGTGTGTCACGCCGCAATAGCCGCAAGTGCCGTTGGCCGAACGGCCCGGGGCGTTGAAGCGACGCCTCGATCAAGTCGAATCAAGTGAAGGGTGATTCTCTGGGGATGAGTGGCGCAAGGCGTGGCATGGTCGAATCAGCCAATTTTGCTAATAGCTGACATCTATCCAGGTTCGGGATCACTCCCATGTTCCCGCAGGGCGGTGCCAATGCCAAATTGCGCTTTGAATGACCATTACGAGAGCTCCATCAGGAAGCAGCTCGAATCAGGCCGCTACAGTAATGCCAGCGAGGTTGTCCGCGCGGGCCTGCGCATGCTTGAGGATTTCGAGGCGGAGCGGGAGAAATGGCTGCGCGACGAGATACCGGGGCGCCTGCTGAACTCCGGCAGGATTCATCGAAGGGCATCCCTGCCGAAACGGTTTTCTCCCGGCTGGAGGCGCGTCATCGCGCCAAGCAGGCGAAAGCCAAGTCGGGGTGGAGTATCGGATTGTCTTCCACCCCAAGGCAGAAGCCGAGCTGGAGCAACTCTACGATGACATAGCCGGACGTGCGTCGCCGGCGATCGCCTGGAATTTCATTGCGGGTATCCGCGACCATTGTCTCGACCTGTCGACGTTTCCACGGCGGGCACCGAGCGGGTCGAGATCATGCCTGGGTTGCGGATTGTTGGCTACCGCGGCGTCAGCATTGCCTTTGCCGTCGGGGGGCAGGCGAGTCCTGATCCTGGGCATCTTTTACGCCGACCGGAACATCACACCGGAATTGCTCGAGGACCGGCTCTAAACGGCGCTTCGGTGGAGAATTGCTGTGCAGTCCTCCAGGCGCGGCGGGTGCGATGGCACACATCAGCGCCTCGAGCTCGGGACGCATCACAGGAATGGAGGCGCTAGAACGCCGCCCACAATTCAGCCAAGCCAACTCATGAATTTCGGCCCGGTGGATATCTCTGCGAGAAATCGAAAAAACATTGTCGATGTGTGTTGACAGTTGTCGAGTGTGGCGACTATATACGCCTCACGAACGAGGGCGGCTCGCCGCTGGCGAC
>NZ_JAMYSJ010000063.1:0-1503 GCF_040321855.1 Mesorhizobium sp. M0227
CAGGCTGTTGAAAAAGGGGCTCGCGGTTGGGGTAGCTCCGTGATTCACTCATTTCGCGAGAATGCGGAGGGTGAATCGTGCGCGGCGGCGACAATCGAACTGGCGAGTTGTTCAGCTACGTTGATCTCGAGGCGCGGGTTCGGCGCGATCATCCACTGCGCGCGATCCGTCGGATAGTGAATGAGGCGCTGGCAGCGTTAGAGCGGGACTTCGCGGCGCTGTATTCGCCGATCGGGCGACCTTCGATCCCGCCGGAGAAGCTGCTCAGGGCAATGCTGTTGCAGGCGTTCTATTCGATCCGCTCTGAACGGCTTTTGATGGAGCGGCTGGAATACGATCTTCTGTTCCGCTGGTTCGTCGGCATCGGCGTTGACGACGCGGCCTGGGATCACTCGGTCTTCTCGAAGAACCGCGACCGGCTGCTGGAGGGCGACATCGCGGCGAAGTTCTTGAACGCTGTCCTGGCGCAGCCCAAGGTGAAGAAGCTTCTCTCCACGGATCACTTCTCAGTCGACGGCACCTTGATCGAGGCCTGGGCGTCGATGAAGAGCTTCAAGCGGAAGGACGGCTTGGATGAGCCACCGTCGGGTGGCGGGCGCAATGAGGAGGCGGACTTCCATGGCCAGAAGCGCTCGAACGAGACGCATGCCTCGACCACTGATCGTGATGCTCGGCTGTTCCGCAAGGGGAAAGGCAAGGAGGCCAAGCTCAGCTTCATGGGGCACGGGCTGATGGAGAACCGGCATGGTCTTCTGGTTGATGCCTGCCTGACGCTGGCCGACGGGCATGCCGAACGAGTGGCGGCTCTGCACATGATCGAACCCCGCGCCGAGCGACCGCAAGCCATCACCCTCGGCGCCGACAAGGCCTATGACGCGGAGGACTTCATTAACGAGTTGCGCTCGATGAAGGTGACGCCACACGTGGCGCAGAACACGAACGGGCGCCGTTCCGCTATAGATCGTCGCACGACCCGGCACGTCGGCTATGTCGTCAGCCAGCGCATCCGCAAACGCATCGAGGAGGCGTTCGGCTGGATCAAGGTCATCGCAGGTCAAGACAAGACGAAGTTCCGCGGTCGCGACCGCGTCGGATGGGCCTTCACCTTCGCGGCTGCCGCCTACAATCTGGTGCGGCTGCCCAAGTTGATCGCGGTGCCGACATGAGCGCGCCGGCGGACTGCAAGCTGACTGACCGCTGGCATATCGTCGAGGCCGATCTGTGGGATTGCGGCTATCTCAGCCTCTGCGGTCCCGCCATGGTCACCATCGGGGCCGACAACACCGGTGAGATCGCCTTTGGCGCTCTGCAAGCCAGCCTCGATCTCAACTACGGTCCCTCGATGGTATTCTTCACATGGGCCGGCTTCGACGAAATGGACGAAGCCACTGGTGATGGCTCCGCCGAACTACTCGACGACGGCTCCATCGAGATCACATTCGCCTATCACAATGGCGATGAGGCCATCCTCAAAGCCAAACGGGACACTTCTTCAACAGCCTG
>NZ_JAMYSJ010000064.1:0-1408 GCF_040321855.1 Mesorhizobium sp. M0227
GCGCGAGCACAAGAAGCTCGCTCTACGCCAAGCCGCATGACCAGCTTCATGATCGCCCATTTTGCAGAACTTGACGCACACAACCGACTTCCGCTGGCGCCGACCCAAGCGAATCGCCTGTCTTTTCGGCGCCAAAGAAGAATTAAAGGCACGCGGCAGCGTTCCCTCCCCCTTGTGGGGAGGGTTAGGGTGGGGGTCCCTCTTCGCAAGAATCCATATGCGATAGCCCTGCCTTCAAAGGGGGTAAGAAGCCTCAGAACTCGATCCCCTGCTGGGCCTTCACGCCCGCGGAAAAATGATGCTTGGTCACGCCCATCTCGGTGACGAGGTCGGCCGCCTCGACCAGCGCCGGCTTGGCGTTGCGGCCGGTGACCACGACATGCAGGCCCTCGCGCCGCGCTTTCAGCGCCGCAACCACCTTGTCGAGATCGAGATAGTCGTAGCGCAGCGCGATGTTCATCTCGTCGAGCACCAGCAGGCTGATCGACGGGTCGGCCATCAGCTCGAGCACCTTGGCCCACGCGGCTTCGGCCGCGGCGATGTCGCGCTTCAGATCCTGCGTTTCCCAGGTGAACCCCTCGCCCATCGCGTGCCAGACGACGCGGTCGCCGAAGGCGGCAAAGGCATCCTTCTCGCCGGTATGCCATTTGCCCTTGATGAACTGGACGACGCCGACGCGCTTGCCGTAGCCGAGCATTCGCAGCGCCAGGCCGAAGGCGGCTGTGGTCTTGCCCTTGCCCGGTCCGGTGTTGACGATGAGCAAGCCCTTCTCGACCGTCTTGCTCGCCACCTCGGCATCCTGCACCGCCTTGCGCTTGGCCATCTTGGCGCGGTGGCGTTCTTCGTCCTTATCGTCGATGTCGGTCATGTCATTTCACCTTGAGCGGTAGCCCCGCCACCATCAGCAGCACCGTATCGGCGACGGCGGCGACCTGCTGGTTGAGCCGGCCGGCGGCATCGCGAAACCGGCGCGCCAGTGCATTGTCCGGCACGATACCTTGGCCGACTTCATTGGACACCACGAACCATGGCCCGCGCGGCCGCGACAGCACGTCCGCCAACCGACGGCATTCAAGCTCGAAATCGTGTTCGGCCAGCATGTGGTTGGTCAGCCACAGCGTCAGGCAATCGACAAGCACCGGCCGATCGTCCGGCAAGGCGGCAAGCGTACCGGCGAGATCGAGCGGTGCGTCGATGGTCGTCCAGCCTTCGCCGCGCCGCGATCGGTGCAACGCGATGCGTTCATGCATCTCGTCATCATAGGCTTGCGCCGTGGCGACATAGGTCCAGGGCGGCGGCAATGCGGTCGCCAAAATTTCGGCGTGGGGGGGGGGGGGGGGGGGGCCCGGGCCCGGGGGGGCGGGGTCGGTGTTGAGGGTGAGGCGAAGAGTAGGCGAGGGGGGGGGCG
>NZ_JAMYSJ010000065.1:0-1403 GCF_040321855.1 Mesorhizobium sp. M0227
TAATGCAGTTCACTTAAGTTGGGCTGGATGAGGATCTGGTAAGACCTATCGAACAGGATGGAGATTCGTTTCCATCCTGTTCGTGTTTTGAGATGCCAGGTCGCATAGGACATACAGCCGATTTATCGGCACTTTCGGGTGCAATTGATCCGGAATGGATCGCCTTGGCGCTTGCCAGCAGCGGCAAGGCGAGCATCCGCAAGCGCAAGCTCCCCGCCGAGCAAGTTGTCTGGCTGGTGATTGCGCTTTCCTTGTATCGTCATCAGTCCATGCCTGAGGTGGTGGCCCATCTGGATCTGGTGTTGCCCGATGAGGTGAACCCGGACATTGCCAAGAGCGCCTTGACGCAGGCCCGCCAGCGCTTAGGCCAGGCGCCGCTGGCGCAGTTGTTTGCGATGAGCGCGACGTGCTGGGACGAGCGACACCAAGTCGGGCGAGGCTGGCGGGGTCTTGCGCGCTATGCCGTGGATGGCAGCACATTGCGTGTCGCCGACAGCGTGGAGAACCGCGCGCATTTTGGAGCGCAAGCCTATGCATCCGGCGCTGTTGCAAGTTATCCGCAGCTACGGCTCTTGACCCTGACGGCGCTCGCCACGCACCTGGTGCGTGATGCGGTGTTTGGGATCTACGGCAAGAATGAGATGCTCTATGCCAAGAGCTTGCTCGACCAAGTGCCGGACCAATCCCTGACGGTCTTCGACAAGGGCTTTTTCAGCGCCAGCCTGCTGCTGCAGCTTCAATCGAAGGGCAAGCAACGTCATTGGCTCCTGCCGGCCAAAGGCAACAGTGCATGGCAGCGCCTGGACCAGAACGCCACCGACTATCGGGTGCGCATGAAAGTCTCGCCGCAAGCACGCGAGGCCGAGCCCGACTTGCCGACATTCTGGGAAGCTCGGGCGATCGAGACGGTCAACCGGCATGGGCAAAAGCGAATATTGCTCACCTCATTGACGGACAAGAAGGCCTATCCTGCCCAGGAGATCGTGCAGCAATACGAAGACCGCTGGCGGATCGAAACCAGCTATCGAGAGCTGAAGCAGGAGCTTCTTGGCAGCGAATTGACGCTGCGCAGCGGCACACCGCAGACCGTTTATCAGGAAGTTTGGGGAGCCTTGCTGGCTTACAATCTGGTGCGGTTGGAAATGGCCGAGGTTGCCTCTGAAGCCGAGGTCAAGCCAACCGAATTGAGCTTCACCACAGCCCTGCACTACATTCGTCACGAATGGGGGTGGATGGCGATCGAAGCGCCAGCAAAACTACCCGCACACCTCATCCGATTAAGACAACGGCTGGGAGACCTCATCCTCCCAAAAACACGGGGGCGATCATGCCCCCGTGTCGTCAAAAAGCTACCAGCCAAATATCCTGTCAGAACACTGAAGGTGCCTAAGTGAACTGCATTA
>NZ_JAMYSJ010000066.1:0-1339 GCF_040321855.1 Mesorhizobium sp. M0227
GGTTGTGTGCGTCAAGTTCTGCAAAATGGGCGATCATGAAGCTGGTCATGCGGCTTGGCGTAGAGCGAGCTTCTTGTGCTCGCGCAGGTCGTCCATGTTGATGTATCGGTTGGCCTCCATCCAGTTTTCGTTGGTCTCGACGGCGAGCGCCCTAACGAGGCGCAGGCAGCTTTCGGCGTTTGGGAAGATGCGCACGACATAGGTGCGCCGGCGGATTTCCTCGTTGAGCCGTTCGAGCATATTGGTGGACTTTAGGTGCTTGTGATGCTGACGCGGCAGCCGGAAGAAAGTCAGCGTCTGTTCTATAGCTTCTTCCGCCCAGGTGGTCAGTCGCGGGTAGCGGGCGGACCATTTGGACAGCCATGCGGCGAGATCGGCCTTGGCCTCGGCGAGATCGCGCCGGTCGTAGAGCCAGCGCAGTTCCTGCAGGCAATCGTCGCCGTGCTTCCTGGGCAGGTGATCGAGCGCGTTCCTGAGGAAGTGGACGTAGCAGCGCTGCCATGCGGCTTCCGGGATCACCTCGCCGATCGCCGCGACCAGGCCGGCATGGTCGTCGGACACGGCCAGTTCGACGCCCTTGAGGCCGCGTCGTTTCAAGCCGACGAGGAAGTCCTTCCAGGCCGAGCGGCTCTCGCGATTGGCCATCTCCACGGCCAGGATCTGCCGGCGCCCGTCCCAGTCGATGCCGACCGCGATCAGCACCGCCTGGCTCATCACGATGCCGGCTTCGCGCACTTTCTCGTAGCGGGCATCGAGAATGAGGTAGGGGAATGGCTCCTGAAGCGGTCGTTCGGCAAACGCCTTCAGGCTCTCGTCCAAGCGCTTGTTGATGGCCGAGATCGACGAAGCCGAGAAGGCATGACCGCACAGCTCTTCCGTGATCGCCTTGACCTTCCGGGTCGACACGCCCTGCACATACATCTCCGCAAGCGTGGCCACCAAGGCCCGCTCGGAACGCTGGTAGCGCTCGAACAGCTCGGTGGAGAAACGACCGGCCCGGTCCTGCGGAACCCGCAGCTCAAGCTTGCCGACCCGGGTGACCAGGGTGCGGCCGTAGTAACCCGAGCGATACCCAAGGCGCTCGGGCGTGCGCTCGCTCTTCGAAGCACCCAGCGCCTCCTCCATCTCGGCCTCGAGAACCTCCTGCATTACTGCACGGATCACTTCGTGCAGCCCCTCCGGGTTCGAAAGCAGAATGTCTTTGACGGCAGCGCTGGTCGATTTACCTTCTGTCTTGGTCATGGTGGCGTTCCTTCGCGGGAATCGGTGACGTTGAACATCACCAGCCTGCCATGACCGCCCTCTCTCAGCGAATTTGCAGAACTCTCAGCACACTACC
>NZ_JAMYSJ010000067.1:0-1264 GCF_040321855.1 Mesorhizobium sp. M0227
GACTTCGCCGCGAACTCGATCACCTTCACGCCGGGCTCGGATGCGATCGCCTCGATCGCCTTCGGCACCGATCTGACGGGCCTGAACACCGCGAACCTGACCTGGACCAGGGTCTCGGACACCCAGGTCGTGGGCAAGGACGGCGCCGTGACGGTGGTGACGCTGGATCTGTCGGTTGCCAACAACGTGGCGACCGTGACGGCGACGCTGAACAACAATTACGACGCACATCCCGGCATCAACGCCGACGACCTGGTCAATCTGGGCCATGTCGGCCGGGTCGCCACCTATACGGACGGCGACCAGGCAACCGGCACCGTCAACGTGACGGTGTCCGACGACGTGCCGACGGCTTCCGCCGAGCCTTCGCAGAACGTTGCCGAAGGCGCGACGATCACTGGCACTTTGGACTTCGTCGCCGGCGCCGACGGCGCCACGGTGACGCATATCGGCGCTACGACCCTTGTCTTCGGCGGCGACGGTTACTCGCAGCCAATCGACATCGGCGATGGCTTGATCAAGGTCATGGCCGACGGTCACTACTCGTTCACCGCCGACAATTCGGTTTTTGGCACGGGTGCGGCTTCTGCAATCTATACCGTAACGGACGGCGACGGCGACACGTCGACGGCCGGCATAAGCTTCGTCGTGACGGACGCCAACACGCCGACGAGCGGCACGGCTACTGCCACGGTCGATGATGACGGCCTTGCCGGCGGCAATGCGGCGAGCACGACAGGGGACATCGATGCCAATGCGGGCGAGGTTCCGCTCAGCGCCAGTGAAGCGACCTACAACGGCACGCTCGGCGGCAGCCTCGGCGGCGACGGCGCCGGCGCCAACGGCTTCTCATTCGCGACGCTCGATGGCACCAACGGCACGGTCGGCCAGGAGAACGTGACCTACAGCTGGGACGCCGGCAACGACACGCTGACGGCGACAGGTCCGCGCGGCGTCCTGTTCACGGTGCATGTGACCGACCCGGCAACCGGCGCCTATACGGTGACGCTGGTCGACAATGTGCTGCAGGCACAGGGCCCGAACGATGAGAACAATGCGACGGTCGATCTCGGCTATGTGATCACCGATGCCGACGGCTCGACGGCAGCAGGCACGCTGACCGTTACCTTCAATGATGACGGCCCGTCGATCACGCCCTCGGCAACGGCGCAGCCGGTACTGACGGTCGACGAGACGAATCTGGCCGCCAATGCGACGGCGAACTTCGCCGCTAACTTCACCTCGGCGTTCGGCGCCGATGGCG
>NZ_JAMYSJ010000068.1:0-1253 GCF_040321855.1 Mesorhizobium sp. M0227
GAGGATGGCAAAGAAGCTCTCCATTGGGGCGTTGTCGAGGCAATTGCCTTTGCGTGACATGCTCTGTTGGAGGCCTCTGGCTTCCAGCCTGCGTTGGAATGCCGACATCTGATACTGCCATCCCTGATCGGAATGCAGGATCGGCCTTTCGTTCTCACCAAGCCGGGCGAGGGCTTTGGTCAGCATATTGTCCACCATTTTGAAGCGTGGCCGCCGCGCCGTCTCGAACGCGACGATCTCGCCATTGTAGAGATCCATGACCGGGGACAGATAGAGCTTGTCGCCGGCCAGGCTGAACTCCGTCACGTCGGTCACCCATTTGCGGTTGGCGCGGTCGGCGCCGAACTTGCGCTGCAACAGATCGGGAGCGGTCCGCCCAGCCTCGCCCCTGTAGGAGCGATACTTCTTCGGCCTGACCAGCGACTTCAATCCCATCCCGGCCATCAGGCTCTGGACGGTCTTGTGGTTGACGCGCCGGCCCAACCGGTGCAGTTGCGCAGTCACCCGGCGATAGCCGTAGCGACCCTTGTGGCTGTCGAAGATGGCCTTGATCGCCGCCTTCAGCGCCGCATGGCGGTCCGAGCGCTTCGCTGCTTTCTGTCTGTAATAGAACGTGCTGCGCGCAAGCTTCGCCAGCTCGAGCAGCCCCTCAAGCGAATGCAACGGCCTTAACGCCTGGACGGCTTGCGCTTTTTGAGCGCATGTCCCTGCGTTAAGGCCTCTAGTTTTTTTAGGTAGTCGTTCTCCATCCGCAGATGCTTCAGCTCAGCCAGCAGTTCTTCGCGGCTTTTGGCCTCGTCACTGGCTGCAACAGGCACTGCGGGGGACGGCGGCTTTGACATGGGTCGTCCTCTGGGACGTGGGCCGAGCGCCTCTATCCCGCCCGCATGATAGCGCTTCTCCCAGCCCGTCAGGCAACTGGCATTGCGGATATTGAACAATGCAGCCGTCTGCCGATACGACAGACCTTCCTCCCACATTCGCTCAAGCACCGACAGCCTGAACGCCGCGTCGTAACGACCGTACTTACCAGATAGCCCGGCATCGCCATGCGCCTGGTACAACGCAACCCACTTGCGAACAGTGGCCGCATCAACGCCATGCATCGACGCCGCACTCGCGCAGCTCTCATCCCCGCCTAAATAGCTATCGACAACCGAGCGCTTGAAACTCTCGCTGTATTTGGACATGCAAAACCCCCGAAGGTTGTGTCCAACTTTCGGGGGTCAGTTCAAAACGGGGCTTTTTTCATT
>NZ_JAMYSJ010000069.1:0-1163 GCF_040321855.1 Mesorhizobium sp. M0227
AAAGGTAAATTCGAGCGTAACAAGCCTCACGTGAACATCGGCACGATTGGCCACGTCGACCATGGCAAGACGTCGCTGACGGCGGCGATCACCAAGTATTTTGGCGAATACAAGCGCTACGACCAGATCGACGCTGCCCCTGAAGAAAAGGCGCGCGGCATCACGATCTCGACGGCACACGTCGAATACGAGACGGCTGCCCGCCACTACGCTCACGTCGACTGCCCCGGCCACGCCGACTATGTGAAGAACATGATCACCGGTGCCGCGCAGATGGACGGCGCGATCCTGGTCGTGTCGGCTGCCGACGGCCCGATGCCGCAGACCCGCGAGCACATCCTGCTTGCCCGTCAGGTCGGCGTGCCGTCGATCGTGGTGTTCCTCAACAAGGTCGACCAGGTCGACGACGCCGAGCTGCTCGAACTGGTCGAGCTCGAGGTTCGCGAGCTTCTGACCAAGAACGAGTTCCCCGGCGACGACATTCCGATCGTCAAGGGTTCGGCTCTGGCTGCTCTGGAAGACAGCGACAAGAAGATCGGTGAAGACGCGATCCGCGAGCTGATGGCTGCGGTCGATGCCTACATCCCGACGCCGGTTCGTCCGCTCGACAAGCCGTTCCTGATGCCGATCGAAGACGTGTTCTCGATCTCTGGCCGCGGCACGGTCGTGACCGGCCGCGTCGAGCGCGGCGTGGTCAAGGTCGGCGAGGAGCTGGAGATCATCGGCATCCGTCCGACGACCAAGACGACCTGCACGGGCGTCGAAATGTTCCGCAAGCTGCTCGATCAGGGCCAGGCTGGCGACAACATCGGCGCGCTGCTGCGCGGCGTTGATCGTGAAGGTGTCGAGCGCGGCCAGGTTCTGGCCAAGCCGGGCACGGTGAAGCCGCACAAGAAGTTCGTGGCCGAAGCCTACATCCTGACCAAGGACGAAGGTGGCCGTCACACGCCGTTCTTCACCAACTACCGTCCGCAGTTCTACTTCCGCACGACCGACGTGACCGGCATCGTGTCGCTGCCGGAAGGCACCGAGATGGTGATGCCGGGCGACAACATCACGGTCGATGTCGAGCTGATCGTGCCGATCGCCATGGAAGAGAAGCTGCGCTTCGCCATCCGTGAAGGCGGCCGCACCGTCGGTGCCGGCATCGTCGTCACCATCAA
>NZ_JAMYSJ010000070.1:0-1124 GCF_040321855.1 Mesorhizobium sp. M0227
GGGCCCGTTGCGTTATTAAGTTATAGGGGCAAGGAGGGAGGGTCGGGCCAATGTGGGGTGCCTTGCGGCTCGGGTTTGAGGCCGGATTGGCTGGGGTTTGACGGGTTCGGCGGATTTCGGGCGCAATGCGACCCTGTATTAGGTCGCCAGCGTCACCCAGCGGCGCATGTTGAAGGCCATGGCGGCGATGAGGATCTGTCCTGCCGCCTTGGCCAAGCCGCGGTAGCGGATGGCGCAAAGCCGCATGCGGTTCTTCAAGGTGGCAAAGGTCGTCTCGACGGCGAAGCGTTGCCGCGCAATGAGCCGGTTGAAATGCTTCAGGCGCGCTGGCAGATGCGGATGATGCTTGTTGGCGCGCCGCATCAGTCTTGGCTTGATCCCGCGCTCCCTCAGCAATACCTGGCGCGCCTTGGTGTGATAGGCCGCATCCGCCAGCACTGCGCCTTCGTCGCCACAGATCAGATGATCTGCCTCGACCGTGTCGTTGACGTTGGCCGCTGTCGTTCTCACCCGGCGGATCAGGCCAGAGCCCTGGTCGACACCGACATGGGCCTTGTAGCCATAGGAGGAGCCAGGCTTGCCCTGCCGGCGTGTAAAGCCGGCATCGGGATCGCCAGCCTCGCCGGCCTCGTGCGCCGTTCCACTGGGTGGCCGTGCCGCCGCCGTCTCGATCACCGTGGCATCGAGCATCGTACCGCGCCGCAGGATCAGCCCGGCCTTGTCCAACTGACGGTCCAGTTCGCCAAACAGCTTCTCCAGAAGCCCCGCCTCGACGAGACGATTGCGAAAGCGGTTGAGCGTGGTGTGGTCGGGCACCGTCTCTTCGAGCGTCAGCCCAACGAAGCGGCGGAACGACAGCCGATCGGCGAGCGCCTCCTCCAGTTCGCTGTCCGACAGTCCATACAAGGACTGCAGCAGAAGCGCCTTGAACATCACCAACGAATTGTAGGCAGGCCGGCCTGGTCCGGCCGGCGAGCGCAGCCGTGCCAGGATCTTCTCGAAGCGATACCACTTCACCAGCAACGACAACCGGTCCAGGCGACCGCTCCGACCAAGACCCTGCGGCAGCAGAGCCTCCACAAAACTGAACTGACCGCTCGGCTTCGTCGTCATCGCAAGATCCC
>NZ_JAMYSJ010000071.1:0-888 GCF_040321855.1 Mesorhizobium sp. M0227
TAGAGCGATTCCTATTTTGAGAGAATCGTAGGATTCCCAAAGCCGGATGTTTGTGATTCAAGATGCTGGCTGGATTGGAGGCCAGCATCTGATGACGCGAGCGCTTTCAAATGATCTTCGTGAGCGTGCAGTAGCGGCGGTTGGCGACGGGGAGACCTGCCGTGCGGTTGCCTCGCGCTTTGGCGTTGCGGTTTCCTCTGTAGTGAAGTGGTCGCAGCGTTACCGTGCCACTGGCTCGGTGGCGCCGGGCAAGATGGGCGGACATCGCAAGCGCGTCCTTGAGCCGCATCGGGCCTTCATTATGGAGCGGCTTAATCAGACCTCTGAACTGACGCTGCGTCGGCTGAAGGACGAGCTGGATGCTCGCGGGGTCAAGGTCTCGCACAATACGGTGTGGCTGTTCCTGCGCCGCGAAGGCCTGAGCTTCAAAAAAAACTCTGTTCGCCCTTGAGCAGGCGCGTGCCGATATTGCCCGCAGGCGCCAGCGATGGCGCTCTTGGCAAAGCGGTCTCGATCCACAGTGCCTGGTCTTCATCGATGAGACCTGGATCAAGACCAACATGGCTCCACTGCGAGGTTGGGGGCCGAAAGGCAAACGGCTGCGCGGCTTGGCTCCACACGGCCACTGGCGCACGCTGACCTTCCTCGGTGCACTACGCTGGGACCGGCTCGCAGCACCTTGCGTCTTCGACGGACCGATCAACGGCCAATGCTTCCGTGCTTATGTCGAGCAGCAGCTCATCACCGTGCTGAAGCCCGGCGACATCGTGGTCATGGATAACCTGGGAAGCCATAAGTCGGCGGCCATCAGGCAGACGATCAAAGCTGCCGGCGCCAGGCTTTGGTATCTGCCGCCCTACTCGCCGGACCTCAATCCGATCGAGCAGG
>NZ_JAMYSJ010000072.1:0-771 GCF_040321855.1 Mesorhizobium sp. M0227
ACCGAACAGTCGCTTGGTTCCAACCGTACGCACAAGGCAGGTTACCGTGAACAGGATTATTTGTGGAGTTGATGTTTCGAAAGATTGGCTGGACGCGCATGTCCGGCCTGGCGGAGCGGCAGCGCGCTTCGCCAACGATGCGGCGGGGATTGCAGCTCTTTGGCTGTTCTGCCGCAGCCATGGCGCAGCCCTTGCGGTGATGGAGGCATCGGGCGGCTATGAACGGCTGGGGTTCATGCTCTTGTGGGCGCACGGCATGCCGTGCGGCGTGGTCAATGCCAAGAGCGTGCGCCGTTTCGCCGAGGCGATGGGCTATCTGGAGAAGACCGACAGGATCGACGCCGCTGTCATCGCCCATTACGGCGCAGTCAAGAACACGGTGCCGACGCCACCGCCAAGCGCTGCCCAACAGCGGCTTACCGCGTTGGTTGGCCGGCTTTGCCAGATTGTCGGCGATGCGACCATCAACAAGCAGCGTAGAAGTGCCGCATGCGACGCCGAGGTATGCGCCAGCATCGAGGCGACGCTGGCCTTCCTCAAGCGCGAGCAACGGCGCCTGGAAGGCGAGATTGCCTCGATGATCGATGACGATCCGCTGTGGGCCAGGCTGGAGCGAGCCTTTCGTTCGCTCAAGGGCGTAGCCGGACGCACTGTCGCCCGTCTGATGGCCGAACTGCCCGAGATCGGCCTCATCTCCAACAAGGCCATCGCCAAGCTGGCAGGCCTGGCTCCTTTCGCCAACGATAGCGGCAAGCGCACCGGCAACAGGCA
>NZ_JAMYSJ010000073.1:0-724 GCF_040321855.1 Mesorhizobium sp. M0227
CGTGCCTCCGTAGCTAACATCTACGTCAGCGTTGAAGAAGTAGCCTGCGCCACGGGATGTTTTGACCAGGCGAGGGTTGGCCGCATCAGCCTCCAGCTTTCGGCGCAAGCGCATGATTAGGACATCGATACTTCGATCGTACACCTCTTCTCCACGCACACGGCTCGCGAGCAAAAGCCGTTCTCTGGATAGCACGTTGCGGGGGTTCTCCAGAAATGCGATCAAGAGATTGAACTCACATGCGGTAAGCTTGACCTCGCCACGCTCCGCACAGATCAGTCGCCGCTGCTTCACGCTGAGCTTCCAGGCCCCAAAGCGAAATGAGCGCTGCTCTCTGGTTCGCGGACTAGAAATGCGCTGGCGTAGCGCTACTCGAATGCGGGCCAAGAATTCGCGCATCCCGAAAGGCTTGGGAATGAAATCGGTTGCGCCGAGCTCCAGTGCAACCACTTTTTCCGCCTCATCAAGCCGGTCGCCGCTGATCACTATGATAGGAACATCCGATTTTGTCGCCAGATTGCGGACGATCGCAAGTCCATCCTCCCGGCCTAGGTTAAGGTCAACAACCACGAGATCGACTGGCTCACGTGAAAGAACATAGTCAAACTGCTTGCTATCGTGGACTGCGGTTACCTTCAGGGCATGCATCGTGAGATACTCGGCGATGAGGCGCCGCATTGCGGCATCATCGTCAATGACAAGAACATGTTTCAACGGCACACCT
>NZ_JAMYSJ010000074.1:0-683 GCF_040321855.1 Mesorhizobium sp. M0227
GTTCCGTTGCAAAGTTTTGTCTGGTCAGAGAATTTGCCAGAGTGGTGGCAACCTCATGCGGCAGCGAGGATTTCGAACTGCTCGGCGAGAGACGGGTTCGGATTGAAGGCGTACCGCGCCTGTCGTTTGCGCATCATGTGGACCATCTCGATGCCGGACAAGGTGACCGCGGCGGCGTGCGTCGATTTGAAACCGAGCATCGGCCGCACCCGGCGCTTGATGCGCCGATGATCCTGCTCGATGCGGTTATTGAGGTATTGGCTTTGGCGGATGCGGATCGGCTTCGACCGGCGCCGGGAGCAATCCTGCAATCGACTTGTGGCATCGCAGGAAACGATGGCTTCCCGGTTGGTCTGACTGCCGTCGATGACGATGCGATCGGGACGGCCATGGCGTGCCAACGCTTTTGTGAAGAAACGCTTGGCGGCCGGCAAATCCCGGTATTCACTGAACCAGAACTCGACGGTGTCGCCGACGCTGTCGATGGCGCGATAGAGGTATATCCATCGCCCGCGCACCTTGATGTAGGTCTCGTCCGCATGCCATTTGCCGGTCACGGCGCGCTTGCGCCGGTTGAACCGTTCCATCAGCAGCGGCGCGAAATGAACGACCCAGCGATGGATCGTTGAATGATCGACACTAATGCCACGCTCCGCCATCATTTCTCGAAGATCGCGTAGGCT
>NZ_JAMYSJ010000075.1:0-654 GCF_040321855.1 Mesorhizobium sp. M0227
ATAGGAGTTCGCTTCCAGGGCAATTTCTGCCATTGCCGCGTAGTCAAAGACACGCGGGTAAGCAGTTCCGCCGACCCAAATGAGCCGCGGCCGTTCCCGCTTGGCTGTCTCGCGCAAGCGGTCATAGTCAATCTGCTGTGTCGTTTCATCCAACCCATAGGGCACGCGTTGATAGTCAGTACCGGAAAAGTTGATGGCCCAACCATGAGTCAGATGGCCCCCTTCCGGAAGGGGCAAGCCCATGACTTTGTCACCGGGACTCAAAAGCGCACGATAGACAGCCTGGTTGGCCGGCGAGCCGGAATAAGGCTGGACGTTGGCATGCTCGCTGCCAAATAGTGATTTCAGGCGCTCAATGGCTAGATTCTCAAGCTCATCAACGATCTCGTTTCCAGCGTAGTAGCGCGCACCGGGGTACCCCTCGGCGTACTTGTTCGTGAAAATCGAGCCGTTCGCTTCCAGCACGGCCGAGGACGCAAAGTTCTCTGAGGCGATGAGCTTGAGGGTCGTCCGCTCCTGCCGCTCCTGTCTCAGAAGCAGCTCGTGAACGCGGCAATCAACCGCGGCCAAGCGAGACCGCCCGTGGGTGTCGGGCTGTGCGATCGCGCCGTCTGCGGAGTTGTCCATGGTAGCTTCGCGCTCCAATTGAATTGA
>NZ_JAMYSJ010000076.1:0-578 GCF_040321855.1 Mesorhizobium sp. M0227
TGGGGTGACGAGGCTGATCAAGCCTTCCAACAGTACCAGCCTGATCAATTACGGCGAGAGCTACCGGTCCGGAGATCGCATCAGCCCCTCTCTGCATATGCACGCGGCCGCCTGAATTGCCGATTTCGCTCAGCTGCTGCTGAATGGCGACGGCTTGCGGCGTATTCAGGGCCCTCTGCGTCTGCGCTGGCCACAACAGCGCTGGTGAATGTTCATTGTTGGGACGACTCACTCGGGTGGCAGGTGGTTGCCCTGGTCAAGCTCATCCGGCGAAGGGCGGATCTGCTGTTGGCTGGCAGCCAAGACTGGGGGCGGCGGCCCGAACTCCGGCGTCCCAGAGCTTGCGAAAGCCTCCGACACGCTTCCCTTGAGGTCATCCCGTCCAGCGGGCATCCCTGGGTTGCTGAAAAAAGACGAGGCGGCTTGATGATCCTGCCCTCGCTGAAGCACCTCGCGAAACCCCCTGTTCCAGTCGCAGAAGCTCCTCTGGTTTGGTTGGCGGCTCGTCAGCTCGACCATCGAACAGCGGCCGGAGCGCCTCGGACACGTGCTGCTCAAAGCCCACTCGCCGGGCCTGG